>CBIHOS010000184.1:0-10261 GCA_966211945.1 uncultured bacterium | reverse complement strand
GCGACCCGCGGCGGGTGCAGTTGGGGCTGCGGTTCCAGTTCTGAGACCAGGCAAAGTTGAAAGGGCAAAAGGGCAAAAAGGGCAAAAAGGAAGGCGCTCGCCCCTCAGTCTTTCGCCCTTTTGACTTCTTGCCCTTTTGGCCCTTTTGCTTCGATCAGTATGTCAATGATGCTGTTGTCAGTCCGCACGAAGGCCCAACTCGCCCTCACCGCCTGCGGGGCGCTCGTCGTCTTCACGATGTTGCGCCCGGCGGCGCAGGTGGCCGTACCGCCACCCGTCGTCGCCGGCTTCGAGCAGCTGCACAAGATCGACGTGCACGCGCACATCTACGAAGACCTGCCGTCGGTCGCCGCGATGCTGCGGCGGGTGAACGTGCGCGTCATCAACGTCAGCAACCCGGGCACCGACGGGCACCTGGCGTTCATGCACGACTTCAACGCGAAGCTGGTGCAGGCGCACCCTGACGTCTTCTCGTACGCGTCGACGTTCGACCTCACGACGCGCGATCAGCCGCGCTACGGTCCCCGCATGGCGGCGGCGCTCGACGAGACGTTCGCGCAGGGCGCGGTGATGGTGAAGATCTGGAAGGAGGTCGGCCTCGAGCTGCTGCGTCCGGACGGCACCTACCTGCTGCCCGACGACGCGTCACTCGACCCGATCTATCGTCATCTCGCCGAGCGGCAGAAGCCCCTGCTGGCGCATCTGGCCGAGCCGCGCGAGGCCTGGCAGCCGCTCGACGCCGGCGGCCTGCACACCGGGTACTACAAGAACAACCCGCAGTGGCACCTGTACCGCAAGAACGGCATCCCGACCCACCAGCAGTTGATGGACGCGCGCGATCACGTGTTGATGAAGCACCCCAGCCTGATCGTCATCGGCGCGCACATCGGCAGCCTCGAGCACGACGTCGACGAGGCGGCGCGCCGGCTCGATCGCTATCCGAATTTCAACGTCGAGGTCTCGGCCCGCACGCGCGATCTCACGCGGCAGCCGACCGACAAGGTGCGCGCGTTCTTCGTCAAGTACCAGGACCGTATCCTCTACGGCACCGATCGCTCGTGGCGGCCCTATCGCACGCCGGACGAGCCGCCGACCGATGCCCGGCGCGAGGCGTTCGTCAAGGGGCTCGAGACGCAGTACCGCCTCGACTACGCGTACTACGCCGGCACGGAGCCGATGCCGTACGGCGGCCAGACGGTGCAGCCGCTCGCCCTGCCACGCGAGGTGCTGGAGAAGTTCTACTTCCGCAACGCCCAGCGCCTCATCGGCGTGAAGTGAGGGCCTTCGTCGTCGCCGCCGAGATCAAGAGGCGGCCGGCCTTCGCAATGCGGGAAGGCGGGAATGCGGGAATGTCGAAGGCGCCAGGAAGGGCGCGTTCCCCGAACGCGCGGGAAGGCGTTCAACACCGTGGAGTGCGGGTGTCGACATTCCCGCATTCGACATTCCCGCATGACAGCGTCAGGATCCTTTGGCCCACTCCGGCGGATCGGAGAGCCGGTAGAGCATCTCACCGGCCTTGCGGACGAGGAGGACGCCCTCGTCCTCGCGGTTCGCGAACGACTCGACGTCGATCGTCGCCGGATCGCGGTAGCCGAGGTTGATCTGCCGGCAGATCGACTCGGGGATCCGGCTCGCGACGGTGACCTGGATGCGGCAGCGCTCGACGCCGTGCTCATAGGTGCCGACGCCGCGGACGTGGGTCGAGTGGGCGAGGACGCCCCACGGCATGTGGCCGAACCTGTCCCACTGCCCGCGGAAGTAGTCGCGGCAGTGGTAGCCGATCTCGAGCAGCAGGCGGCCGTGCGTGACCGACACCTCGGAGATGTGCGGCGCGTAGATGATCAGCTCGCCGCCGTCGGCAACCACCGGCTCGAGCTTGTACATCCCCTTGCCGCCGGTCCAGAGGTCGGCGTACATCGGCGGGACGCACGACAGCACCGTGTGGAACGGCCGGTCCTTGTACAGGATGTGCGTGCGCCGCGACAACTCGCTCGCCTCGGTCCAGGCCGCTTCCGGCGTGCCGCCGACGATGCCGGCGAGCGACCCGTCTGGCCGCACGACCATGCAGAAACAGGTCTTGGGCACCTGCACCATCGCGCCGGCCGCGTCCACCACCTTGCGCACCGGCGTCCACTTGCTGCCGATGATCATCGGGTTGGTGACGACCGCACCCAGCCAGTGGAAGAAGTTGAGGATGTCGGGCCCAGAGACGCCCGGGAACAGGTACTTGTTGCCGCCCGAGAAGCCGACGACTTCGTGCGGGAAGACCGGCCCGATGATCACGATGCGGTCGTACGTGAGGACCCGCCGGTTGATCTCGACCGGCACGTCGATGTCGAAGGCGCCGTCGGTGAGCTCCCGAATCTCGTCGCCCGACAGCACGCCGACCCGCTGCAGGGCCGCCGGGTTGTCCCACTCGTGATTGAAGAAGGCGACGTCGCGGAAGCGCGTCCCGCGCTGCTCGAGCGTCATGTCGAGCCGCGTGCAGATCGCCTCGTCCGACATCGGCTGGTGCGTGCCGAGCGCGATCATCACGTCCAGGGCCGCCGCCACGCCCGACAGCTGCTCGTGCAGCAACTGGAAGACGAGGCCGACCGGCGCCGTGCGCGTGCCGTCGGGCACGATGGCCAGCACGCGCTGGCCGCGGCAGTCCTCGGCGGGACAGGCACGGGCGAGGACTGCGGCCACCGCCTCGCGGGACACCGACGCGTCGGGGCCGGCGAAGGCTGAGGGGGATTGCGCGGTGTCGAGCACGGAGGCTCACATCATAGCGGTTCACGGCCGGGTTCCGGGTTCCGGGTACCGGGAACCGGGTGCGGTAAGGGAACTGCCGACTGCCGACTGCCGTCAGCGAAGCCGACTACCCGAACTCCGGGCCGATGCTGGCGCGCAGCAGGTCGGGGTCCCCTTCGGGTCGCCAGGTGCCGGTGTACATGCGCGCGAACGGGCGCTGCGCCCGGAAGCCGAGGGCTTCGAGCCCGGCGCGCCACGCAGGATCGTGATCGGTGACGTCGACGATGAAGCGGCGGCCGGGGTGTCGCGCGACGCAGGTGCGCACGAGCCCCAGCGCGGCGTCGGCCGATCGCGCGACGATCGGGCCGAGGTGCGCGAAATTGTGGCCGTGGCGTCCGAGCACGAAGCCGTCCACCGTCCAGCCGTCCCTGACCCACGCAAAGCCCGGCGCGCCTTCCAGGAGCCATGTGAGCATCGCGTGCCGCGCCAGCCCGGTCGCCTGCTCGTCCAGCTGGACGATGAACCCGAGATCCTCGCGCGTTGCCGGCCTGATGCGCGCGGCGTGCGCGTCCTCGCGCGGGGGCGCCGGCCGCGTCGCGTCGTCTGCCGCGCGTTCGAGGCGCGTGAGCGTGCCGTGCACCACGAACCCGAGCTTCTCGTACAGCGGCTGGCCGAGTGGCGTCGCGTCGAGGCCGATGGTACGGACGTCCTTCACCTGCTCGAGGCCGCGATGCAGCAACGCCGTGCCGACGCCGCGGCCGCGCACGGCCGGATCCACGAGCACCATGGCGATCCAGGCGAGGTGCGGCGCATACCGCAGGGTGGCCACCGTGCCGACGACAGTGCCGGCCTCGTCGAGCGCGACGGTGGCGCCGCCCGGCGTGGCCCGCAGGAACTGCTGCCAGTCGCGGGCCAGTTGATTCCAGTGGCTCGACCGACACAGGCGCAGGCCTGCGTCGACATCGGCTTCCGTCATCGTGCGCAGCATCACGTCGTGGGCCCCGTGCGGCCGTCGTCACGGCCGGAATAGCTGTGTCGGACATCCGGCGCCAAGGCTCCCGAGCCGCGCCGCGTCCGTCGCAGACGTTAGACTACCGCGCATGACCGCGGTACCCACGGCAACGCCCTTGCCCGCGCGCATCGGCGACGAGGCACACCTCGAGGATCTGCTCAGCGTCCCGTCGGCGGCAGCCATCGAGACGCTGCGCGAGTTGCCGGGCGACGTCGTGCTGCTCGGCGTTGCCGGCAAGATGGGGCCGACCCTGGCGCGGATGGTGAGGCGGGCCGCCGAGGCGGCCGGCACGGCGCGACGGGTGATCGGCGTGTCGCGCTTCAGCGAGGCCGGGCCGGAGGCCGCGCTGCAGGAGCACGGCGTCGAGACCATCCGCTGCGATCTGCTGGACGAGGCCGCCGTCGAACGGCTGCCCGACGCACCGCTCGTCATCTACATGGCCGGCCGCAAGTTCGGATCGTCGGGCGACGAGTCGCTCACGTGGGCGATGAACACGTGGCTGCCCGGCGTCGTGGCGCGGCGCTATGCCGGCAGCCGCATCGCCGCGTTCTCCACCGGCAACGTCTACGGCCTGACGCGCGTCGGTCACGGCGGATCGCGCGAGACCGATCTGCCGTCGCCGGTAGGCGAGTACGCCATGAGCTGCCTCGGCCGCGAACGCATCTTCGAGCACGCGAGCCGCAGCCGCCAGACGCCGCTCGCCCTCTTGCGCCTGAACTATGCGACCGAGATGCGCTACGGCCTGCTCGTGGACCTGGCGCGCAGGATCGCGGCGGGCGAGACCATCGACCTGACGATGGGACACGCAAACGTGATCTGGCAGGGCGACGCCAACGCCATGGCGATCGCCTCGCTGCGTCACGCCGCCTCGCCGCCCTTCGTCGTCAACCTCGCCGGCCCGGAGGAGCTCTCGGTCCGCGAGGTCTGCCGCGCGCTCGGTCAGCGCATGGGCCTCGACGTCACGTTCACGGGCGAAGAGGCCGGCGACGCGCTCCTCAGCAACGGGCAGCGCGGCTGGGATTTGCTCGGCGCGCCGACGGTGCCGCTGGCTCGTCTGCTCGACTGGACCGCCGATTGGGTGCGCGCCGGCGGAGCCAGCCTCGGCAAGCCCACGCACTTCGAGTCACGGGACGGGAAGTTCTAACGGGCCGCCGGCCCACGAACGGGCCTCGGCCCGCAACGCTCACTCGCCAGATCCGACACCTGACTCCACACGCAGGTTTCGGGTGGTCAAGGGGTCTGACATGCAGGCATCGGTTCGCGCGGCATTCGACCGCGGCCTCGCCATTCCGGCGCACCCTCTCGCGCTCACCGACGACGGCCGGCTCGACGAGCGACGCCAGCGCGCGCTGACGCGTTACTACGTCGCGGCCGGCGTCGGCGGGCTCGCGGTCGGCGTACACACCACGCAGTTCGCGATCCGCCGGCCGGAGATCGGGCTGTTCGAGCCGGTCCTGTCGCTGGCCCGCGAGGAGATGGATCGCGCCGATGCCGATCGCGCCGAGCCGCTCGTCAGGATCGGCGGCGTGTGCGGACCGACCGCGCAAGCGACGGCCGAGGCCAGGCTCCTGGTCGACCGGGGGTATCACGCCGGCCTTCTCAGTCTGGCCGCGCTCGCCACCGCATCGGACGACGAACTCGTGGCCCACAGCGCGCAGGTCGCCGAGATCATCCCGATCGTCGGCTTCTACCTGCAGCCGTCGGTCGGAGGACGCCGCCTGTCGTACGCGTTCTGGCGCCGCTTCGCCGAGATCCCGAACGTCGCCGGCATCAAGATCGCGCCGTTCAACCGCTACCAGACCCTCGACGTCGTGCGCGCCGTCACCGACGCGGGCCGCGACGACATCACGCTCTACACCGGCAACGACGACAACATCGTCGGCGACCTGGTCACGCCCTTTCCGACCGAGTCCGGAGGCACGCGCCGCATCGTCGGCGGCCTGCTCGGGCACTGGGCCGTGTGGACGTCCGGTGCGGTCGCACTGCTGGCCGAGTGCCAGGCGGCGGCGCGCGCCGGCGACGTCCCGACGGCGCTGCTGACACGCGGCATCGAAGTGACCGACGCCAACGCGGCCTTCTTCGACGCGGCCAACGGCTTTGCCGGCTGCATCGCCGGCATCCACGAGGTGTTGCGCCGCCAGGGCCTGCTCGCCAACATCCGCTGCCTCGACGCCCACGAGGTGCTGAGCCCGGGCCAGGCCGAGGAGATCGACAGGGTGTCGACAGCGTATCCGCACCTGGCCGACGATACGTTCGTCGCGCAGCACCTGGAGGAGTGGCTGCGATGACTCGCCGCGTCGCCGTTCTCACCGCCGCTGCCCTCAGCACACTGTTCGCGGGCGCGGCGCTCGTGCTCCGCGCCCAGCCGGCGCCAGCCGACCTCGTCGTGCTCGGCGGCCGCGTTCTCACGCTCGACCCGTCCTCTCGCATCGCGCAGGCCGTGGCGGTGCGCGGCGGCGTGATCGTCGCCGTCGGCGACGACGCGGCAGTGCGCCCGCTCGTCGGTGCGCAGACGCGTGTGATCGAGGCGCGCGGGCGGACCGTCATCCCCGGCCTCATCGACAGCCACGTCCACACGCTGATGGCCGCGCCGGTGGAGGCGGTCACGCGCTTCTCGACGTTGTCCTCGGTCGACGAAATCCAGGCGTGGGTCAGGCAGCAGGCCGCCCGCACGCCGGCGCCCGCCTGGGTGTGGACCACGCGCGTGTTCCCGACCCGGGTGCGCGAGGGCCGCTTTCCGACGCGCGAAGAACTCGATGCGGCGGCGCCCGGACGGGCCGTCGTGGTGGACGGCGGTTACGCGTTCGTGCTCAGTTCGGCAGCCCTGGCCGCGGCAGGAATCACGGCGCAGACGCCCGATCCGCCGGGCGCGGCGATCGTCCGCGGCGCCGGCGGCGTGCCGACCGGCCTGCTCCGCAACGCGGCCGGCATGCTGGCGCGGTTCCGTCCCGCCGCGGCGACAGCCGTGCCCCTCGAACAGATCGAGGCGATCCACCGCAGCTACCTGGCCACCGGCATCACCAGCATCGTCGAGCGCGGCGGCAGCGTCGAGGGATACCGGACCTACGAATCGCTGAAGGCGGCCGGCCGCCTGCGCGTGCGGACGACGATGACGCTGCAGTTGCCGACCGGCCTGGCGGCCGCCGATGCGGCGCGGCTCATCGATGCCATCCCCTTGAAGCCGCGGGAGGGCGACGACCGCCTGCGGGTCGGGCCGCTCAAGATCGCCGTGGACGGCGGCATCCTGCTCGGCACGTCCTACATGCGTGAGCCGTTCGGGCCGGCGTCACGGGCCCTGTACGGCGACCAGGGCGACGCCTATCGCGGCTTCCTGACGACGACGCCGGAGGCCATCCGGGCGGTGATGGTCGAAGGCCAGCAGCGCGGCTGGCAGATGACGGCGCACGTGACCGGCGATGCGGGCGTCGACGTGGTGCTGGACGCGTTCGAAGCCGCGCAGCAGGCGCACCCGCGCGAGGACGCGCGTCAGACGCTGATTCATGCGTATTTTCCGACGCCGGACGTGGCCCGGCGGGCCGCGGCGCTCGGCGTGTACGTCGACACGCAGCCGGCCTGGTTCTACAAGGATGCCGACACCTTGTTGCGGGCGCTCGGACCGGCGCGTCTCCAGCACTTCATCGGCCTGCGCACCTGGCGCGACGCCGGCGCGCACGTGGTGATCAACACCGATCACATGTTCGGCATCGATCGCGACACGGCGATGAACCCGTTCAATCCCTTCCTGACGATTGCCACGGCGACCGGCCGCCGCACCGAGCGCGGCCAGGTGATTGGCCCCGACGAAGCGGTCACCCGCGAGCAGGCGCTGCGGATGATGACGATCGAGGCCGCTGCGCTGACCTTCGACGAGAAGACGCGCGGGTCGCTCGAGGTCGGCAAGGCGGGCGACCTGGCGGTGCTGTCGGACGATGTGCTGGCGGCGCCCGAGGCGCGGTTGCGCCGCATCACGTCCGAGGTGACGGTGGTGGGCGGCGTGGTCGCGCACGAGCGCGCTCAGGGCGCGAAGTAGCCGGCGCTGGCGGCCCATGCGATGCTGCCGCCGATCGCCAGGCAGAGCAGGGCGGCGACGAGGACCGAGCGGGCCGAATGCGGCACGATCGACTCGCCTCGCAGCAGGTGCTTGGCGCGGCCGGTCGTCGCCGTGACCGGAGAGCCGCCGAGGCCGCCTGGTTCGGGCACGATCGCGTTCTGTTCCGGCGACCAGTAACCAGCAACTGACACTTCCGTGCCGGCCGGCAGGATGCCCTCTTCGGCCGTCAGCGTGCCAGGGTCGGCGACGTCCACGTCGGTCCGGCGCCAGTCGCGCCGGACACCGCCACCGTGGCCGTGCACGGCGTCGCGCAACATGGTCGGCATCGTCGAGGCCATGCCCAGGATGCCGGACACCTCCTCGAACGGCGTCGCGGCCACGTGCCCCCGCACGCGATCGGGAACGCCGGGATCATCGGGCACGCGGGTGGCGTGCAGCTGCGGCATGGCGGCGATGCGCACGGCGCGCGTGCCGGTGTCGATCACGAAGGGCTGGCAGCCGTACCCCCACCACGACACGATGGTCTTCAAGCGCTTGCGGCTCGAGCCGCTGTGCTCGAACAGGCGGTACTCGTAGGCCACGCACTCGCGGCCGGACAGGGGCGCGTGCAGCAGCGGTCCGTCCGGACGGGCCTGGCCGGTGACCAGCATCGGTCCGCCGCCGGCAGGGGGCTCGCCGGTGCGCGCACGGGCCAGGAGCGCGTCGTGGGACGCGCCGCCCTGCCCGAAGCCCTTCGCGAGCTGGAACAGGTTGGACACGCCGACGGCCAGCAACGCACCGGCGCCGATGCCGAGCCACGGCCGCCAGAACGACGCGACCTGCGGGGCGGTCAGGCGATCGACGGCGAAGGCGAGCGCCGCCGCCAGCGCGACGTACCAGAGGCAGCCGAGCGCCGTCGTCATGCAGGCCGCACGTTGGCGTTCAGGCGGAACAGGTTCGACGGGTCGTACTGCTTCTTGGCCGCCACCATTCTCGGGAAGTTCTCGCGGTAGTTGGCGTCGAGGACCGCCTTCGACTCGTCGTTGACCTCGTTGATGTAGAAGCCGCTGGTCAGCGGCTCGAGCGAGGCCCAGTACTTGCGCGCGTACGCCATGTGCGGGGCGCCATCGGTGCCCATCTTCCAGCCGACGGCGTGCATCAGGCTGTGTTGCGCATAGCGGTGCGGGAAGGCGCACGCGTCCGGCGCCACGCGGCCGATCGCGCCGCCGGCATGCTGCGTGAAGACCGCGGTGCTGCGGCCGGGATCGCCCTGGAAGCCGTCGAGGACCGCGTCGATCAGCTTCTCGGTGATGCCGGTCGTGAAGCCGCTCTTCATGTAGGAACCGACGGCGCGCGGGTCCTTGACGTCGCCGGCCCGCTGGAACTGCACGTAGTCGGTCGCCTTGACGGTGTCGGCGATCGGCGTTCCCAGCTTGCGCAGCGCGGCGAGGTCGCGGTCGGCGTTGTCGCCGCAGTAGCAGACGTGGAACAGCGCCACACCGTCGCGGCCGCCGGACGGCTGCGACATCACGTAGTCCAGATACAACTCGTCGGGGACCTGCGGCGAGACCTCGGCGTAGAAGCGCAGCAGATCGCGCGCCCTGGCGATCGGGAAGACGAGATCGCCGGCCACGAACTGCGCCGGCCGCGGGTGCAGCCGGAACTCGAAGTTGGTGACGACGCCGAAGTTGCCGCCGCCGCCGCGGATGCCCCAATAGAGGTCGGGGTTCTCGGTGGCGTCGGCGTGGCGCAGTCGACCGTCGGCAGTGACCACGTCGGCCGACATCACGTTGTCGACGGCCAGGCCGAACCTGCGAGCCAGGCGGCCGAAGCCTCCACCCGTCGTCAGGCCGCCGACGCCGGTGTGCGAGACCGTCCCGAGCGGCGTGACGAGGCCCGACGCCGCGGCCTCGTGGTCGACCAACCCGAGCAGGCTGCCGCCCTCCACCCATGCGCGCTTCGCGCCGGCGTCGACTCGCACGCCGCGCATGCCGGAGAGGTCGATCATCATCCCGCGATCGCACGTCGACATGCCGGAGAAGCTGTGCCCGCCGCACTTGACGGCCACGAGCAGCTGATGCGCGGCCGCGAAGCTCACGGCCCGCCCCACGTCGGCGGCGCCGGTCGGCTGGACGACGAGCGCCGGCCGCCGGTCGATGGCGGGGTTGAGCACCAGCCGCGCCGCTTCGTACCCGGGCGAATCGGCCAGCAGTACGGGGCCGCGGAGGCTGGCGGCCAGATCCTTGATGGCGGAGGCCGGCAGGGTCACGGCCGTGCCGTCACCGCGCACGGCATCGATGTCGCCGGCCGCCGCGCCGGCGACCGGCATGAAGCCAACCACGCGCGACGACATGAGAGGGAACACGCTGGCGGCGCCGGCCGCGCGCAGGAAGTTGCGTCGATGCATGGGGAATCCTCCAGACACCTCAACGATGGCGGGCGGCGGACAGAACACTCACCGAACGCCGAACGCCGAACGCCGAACG
>CBIHOS010000183.1:0-10283 GCA_966211945.1 uncultured bacterium | reverse complement strand
GACGCGCCGGACGACGGTCGTGGCAGGCGATGGACGGCGCGGGTATGCGGGCGACGGCGGCCCGGCGACGCGCGCGTCGCTGAACATGCCGCACGAGGTGCAGTTCGATCGGCGCGGGAATCTCTACATCGCCGAGCGCGACAATCATGTCATCCGCAAGGTGGATCGTCGCGCCGGCACGATCTCGACGTGTGCAGGCACCGGTCGTGCGGGGTTCAGCGGCGACGACGGGCCGGCCGCGTCGGCCGAGCTCAGATCGCCGCACAGCATTGCCGTCGACCCGAGCGGGCGCCTCCTGCTGATTTGCGACATCGGCAACCACAGGCTGCGCCGTGTCGATCTCCGCACCGGCCGCATCGCGACCATTGGCGGGACCGGCGAGCGTCGTCCGACGCCGGACGGCGCACGGCTGCGCGGCGCGCCGCTCGACGGCCCGCGGACACTGGCGTTCGACGCGCGAGGCGATCTCTACCTGGCGCTGCGCGAGGGCAACGCCGTGTACCGGATCGATCGTCGGGCGATGACGCTGCATCACCTGGCCGGCACCGGCGAGCAGGGCTACTCGGGCGACGGCGGTCCCGCCAGGCTGGCCAGGCTCGGCGGTCCGAAGGGACTGGCGTGGTGGAACGATCGGCTCTACGTGGCCGACACCGAGAACCACGTCATCCGCGAGATCTCGACGACGACCGGCTTCATCAGCACGGTGCTCGGCACCGGCACGAAGGGCGATGGTCCGGAACCGGAACCGCTCGGCTGCGCGCTGGCGCGCCCGCACGGCGTGCTTGTCGACGCGCGCGGCGTGCTGTACGTCGGCGACAGCGAAGCGCATCGCATCAGGACCCTGCACCGACCATGACCACCACCAGACCTCGTCTCGGCATCTTCGGCTGGGGACTCGTCGGGCCCAAGTCACCCGACATCGACGCCTTCGCGCGCAACCTGGCGTCGGCGGAGAGCTGGCTCGCGCCGTTCGACGGGTATGGCCCGAGCAACTTCCTCGTCGGCACGCCGTCCTTCGACTTCGACGTGTACGAGCCGTGGGTGAAGGAGCGGTTCGCGCCGCGCCACTTCCAGCGGCTCGTCGACAAGATGGACTATCCGGCGCTGTACGCCGTCGGCGCGTTCATCCAGGCGCTCGGACAGAATCCGGGCCTGGAACAGGCGCTCCAGCAGCTCGGCTCCGACGCGCACGTGTACGTCGGCACCGGGCTCGGCAGCCTGCACACGATTTATCGGGAAAGCGTCGCCTTACAGGAGAGACAGGCGCGCTGGGACGAGTTCTGGTCGGGGCGGGACGCCGACCTGGCGGCGTATCTCGACGAACTGGCGGCGATCGACGGACGGGCGATCGAGGGCAGCGTCGAGACCGGCAAGCTGCACGCGATCCGCGATCGCGAGCAGAGCCGGGCGCGCCTGCGTGAGCGGTGGCAGGCGCCGGAGCCGCCGTGGCACGTGTCGCCCGACGTGATCTGGAACATCCAGAACACGCCGGCGGCGCAGATCTCGATTCTCGGGCGCATCACCGGCATGTCGTTCGCGCCGGTTGCCGCGTGTTCGACCTTCGGCGTGGCGCTGAAGCTCGCGGCCAACGCGATCCGATCCGGCGAGGCGAAGGCTGTCGTCGTCGGCGCGACCGATCCGCCGCCGCATCCGCTGACGGTCGGATCGTTCTACAGCGCGCGCGTGCTCTCGGCGAGCCGCAGCGTGTCGCTGCCGCTCACGCAACTCCAGGGCACCCACGTGTCGGGCGGCTCGGTCGTGTGGATCGTCGGCGACATGGCGTTCATGCAGGACAAGGGCTTCCGGCCGATCGGCATGGAACCCGTCGGCATCGGCGTGACCTCCGACGCGCATCACATCGTGACGCCGTCGCCCGAAGGCCCGCTCGCCGCCATGTCGCTCGCCCTGGCCGACGCGGGCGCGGCGCCAGGCGATCTGGGGACGTGGGATCTGCATGCAACGGCCACACCCGGCGACCACTCCGAGGTCGCGACGCTGCGCTCGGTGTTGGGCGACGACGTGCTGGTGACGGCGCGCAAGGGCACCTTCGGGCACGGCATGAGCGCGGGCGGGGGGTGGGAGCTGACCGCGCAGTACCTGGGCTACGCGGCCGGCTGCCTGTACCCGACGCCGTTGTCCCGCGCCGCCCTCAACGGCGCCATCGGCGCGATGCACGACAGCTTCGTCTTCGACCGAGCGGTCCCGGCGCCGGCCGGGCTCGGCGGCAAGCTCTCGATGGGCATCGGCGGCATCAACGCCTGCGTGATCTCGCGCCGCCTCGACCCTGCCTGACGCCGGCCCATCCTGCCGTCTACTGCGCCTTGGGGGCCACGGTCAGTGTGTTGGTGATCTTGTAGCCCTTGGCCTGTTCCTGCGCAATCTTCTCGGCGGTTGCACGCTGCTCGGCCGTCGGCACCGTGCCCTTGAGCACGACCGTCTTCGTCTGCGAATTGGTGTCGACGTTGATGTTTGTCGCGTCGACACGGCCATCGGCGATGAGCGCCGACTTCACGTCCACCGTTTCGGCACCGGCCGCCACCTTTTCGGTGATGTTCTCCGTGTCGCTCTTGACCCCGCGCGCGGTGTTCGCGCAACCGGGAAGACCCATCATCAGCACGACTGCCACGGCCGGGGCTGCGAATCTGTTCGCACGCATGCATTCACTCCATGTCTGGGTGCGGAGGATGCCGCACGTGACGCGATGACTGCACGAGCCGCGCCAAGGTGCGGACGGTGGAGGCGGCCCTCGACGCACGCCGCCGGCCATCGCCGAGGCGCCGCGATGTACCCGAGTTGTACGCGGTGCCATCCGGATGGGCTCGCGTCGCGCCGCACCCACGCGGGCCTCGCCCGGCCGAGGCGCCGCGACCCGTGCGAGACGGACTTGACCGCGACGGTGTAATTAGCTAATTTGCTAATTATGAAAGAAACGGCGGCCGCCGCCCGCGCCTTCCGCGCGCTCGCCGACCCGACCCGTCGGACCATCCTGCGCGAACTGCGCAGCGGCCCGCTGACCTCGGGCGAGATTGCCAGCCGTTTCGACTCGAGCTGGCCGACCATCTCCCGGCACCTCGCGATCCTGCGCGACGCCGGCCTCGTCGGCGCGCACCGTCACGGCCAGGAAATCCGCTACGAACTGGACACCACCGTCTTCCAGGACCTCGCCCAGCATCTGCTCGACTGGACCCAGCCTGGGAGCGGTCCTTCCCGCAGGACCAAGGCGGGCCGCACCCGACCACAGGAGGCCTGACATGACCACGCCGCGACTCGTTCGACACGTCACGCTCGGCATCGGGTTCGCGCTCGGCGCGATCGCCCTGTACGCCGGCCTGCCCGTGGAGGTACCACCGTCGTGGGCCCCGGCCGACGGACGGACCGTCTGGCTCGGCGCGCCGTTCGTGGCGTTCCTGCTGCCGACCGCGGGCCTGGTCATCGACTGGCTCCTGCGACCGCTGTCGGTGGACTCCACCGCCGAGGCGACCGAGCAGCAGGCCGGTCTGGCCATCTACGACGGGCTCGTCGCGCGCGTGACGATGCTGGTCGTCGGCGTGCACGTCGTCGTGCTCGCAGCGATCGCCGGGCTGCTGTCGGGACGCGGCTGGGCGGCGCAACTCGTGCCGGTGATGCTCGGACTCGCGATGATCAGCATCGGCAACCTGCTGCCCAAGACACGCCCGAACCTGGCCATCGGCATTCGCACACGGCGCACCCTGGCCGACCGCGCCTGTTGGTCGCGCACGCATCGTCTCGCCGGATACGTGCTCGTGATCTGTGGACTCGCGATCATCGTCGCCACCCTGGCGGTACCGGGCCCGCACGGGCCACGGGCGGTGCTGCTGGTGGGGCCTTGCTGGGTCGCGTCCACGTGGGTGCTCATATGGCGGGCGGGCCGACGTGTCGACGCTTGATCGGCCTGCCTCCCCGGCGGCGGTCGAACACCGGGGCGCCGCCGACACGGGGCGATCGATCCTCGCCGGGGTGGAGGGTGTCCCCTCCCTCGACGTGACGGGATGGGTGCTGCGCCTGGGCGCCGCGGCGCTGTTTGTCGGCGTCGGCCTGTCGAAGTTCGAAGCCGACACCCACTGGGTGGAGCTCTTCGCGGCGATTGGCGTCGGCGACTGGTTCCGCTACCTGACCGGGGCGCTGCAGACGGCGGGCGGCCTGCTGTTCCTGGTGCCTCAGGCCCGCTGGCCCGCGGCGGTGCTCACCGGCGCGACCATGCTGGGTGCAGCCGGCGTCCACCTGTTCGTGCTCGACACGGGGGTTGGCGGCGCAATCATCCCGGCAGTGGTGCTCGTGTTCGTCGCGTGTGTCGTGTCGCACCGGCGCAACTAGGGACGACGAGGCGGCAGCACCGAGCAGCGTGAAGCCCATGCGGCACGCGAAGGTCCGCCTGTATGCCGCGAATGAACTGCGGTCGAAAGGGTCACACGCCGGCGGCGGCTGGAGATCGCGCGGCAGCTGCTGCTGCAGCGTCAGCCATTGCTTGTCGGCCGGCGGGTCGTCCTCGAGATCGCCAAGCGCATCGAGGTACACCAGGCCCGCGAGCCGGTCCGAATGCCGTCGCCCGAGCGTCGTCATCTCGCCGCCCGCCATGGAGTGCCCGATGAGCACCGGCCGGACGATCGGCATCCGTTCGAGCACGCGCAGGACATCGTCGGCGAGCCGCTGGTCGTCGTAGCCGTCAGCGGGACGGCTCGACGTGCCGTAGCCCCGGCGGGTGACTGCGTACACGTGGCAGCAGTCCTGCAGCTTCGGCTGCAAACTCGTCGAAGACGTGAGCCGTGTGCCCCGACCCGGACAGCAGCACCACGGGCTGGCCCGTGCCGCCCCACTCGAGCACCTCCAGATCGACATTCTGGTCGACGGTGATCCGCCGGACTTCGTGCGGCGCCGGGTCCACCCAGGGCGACTGCGCCTGCCTGCCGGTCGACGCGATCAGGCTTGCTGCGAGCAACACTGGCGTTCGCATTCGAGGGACTCCTGACGTGTGTCTATAATACTAGTACATTAGTACATATTGTCACGCGGCGATCGCGGTCGCGAAGGGCTCGAGGCGGCACGCACGGCCCGCCAACGGGCTGATGGGCTTCAGGCGACGGGCCACCTGTGTCAACACGCGGCTTGTATCACGCAGCCTGCAGCCCGAAGTCTGCAGCCTGCGCGTCGGCCAGGAGGACGATGTGACAGGCCGGTCGCGTTTGGCGACAATGCCGCATGACCGACGCACATTCCGGCGACCCGATCGGCGTGGCCCTGCTCGGGTTCGGCTTCGCGGGCGAGATCTTCCACGCGCCGTTCATCAGCGCAACGCCCGGCCTCCAACTGAGGGTCGTCGCTTCGCGCCAGGTCGATCGTGTGCGCGCGGCGTATCCAGATGTCCACGTCGTGGACACGCCGCACGAGGCGCTCGCCGTCGACGACGTGACCCTGGTGATCGTGGCGACGCCGAACGAGACGCATGCGCCGCTGGCCGAGGCGGCGTTGCGCGCCGGCAAGCACGTGGTCGTCGACAAGCCGTTCACCGTCACGCTCGACGAGGCGCGCCGGCTGACGGCGATGGCCGACGACGCGCCCGGACAGCTCGCCGTCTTCCAGAACCGGCGCTGGGACAGCGACTTCGTCGGCCTGAGGCAGGCGATCGAGGCCGGCACGATCGGCGAGATCGTCGAGCTCCGGTCCGAAATCGCGCGCTGGCGGCCGCAGGTGCGCGACCGCTGGCGCGAGCGGCCCGGACCTGGCGCCGGACTCTGGTACGACCTCGGACCGCATCTGATCGATCAGGCGCTCGTGCTGTTCGGCGTCCCGGCATCGGTGCACGGCCTGCTGCGAATGCAGCGACCGGGCGGCACGACCGACGACTGGTTCCAGGTCACGCTGGACTACCGGACGCGGCAGGTCATCCTGTCGTCGAGCATGCTCGCCGCCGACCGGCCGCCGCGCTTCCTCGTTCGAGGCTCGTCGGGCAGCCTCGTGAAGCAGGGCACCGACACGCAGGAGCGTCGCTTGATGCGGGGCGAGCGGCCGCCGGCGCCCGACTGGGGGCACGACCCGGATCCGCTGCTGGTGTGCCGCCAGGACGAGGAGCCTGAACGCGTGCCGGTGCCGGCCGGGGACTACGGCGGCTTCTACGTGGCGATGCGGGATGCCATCCGCAGCGGCACCATCGTTCCCGTATCGGCGGCGCACGCGACGACGGTGATGGTGCTGCTGCTGGCCGCGATGCGCTCGTCGGAGGAAGGACGGGCCGTCGCGATCGATCCTGCGTCGACGATCTGACGGACGCCGCGAGTGGTGGTCAGCGCAGCCCGACCACCTGGCGAATCATGCCGTCGCTCTTCGTGAGGACGTAGAGTTCGCCGGCCGCGTCCTCGGCCAGGCGCATGTCGACGCGCCCACGCCCCGAGACGGCGGCTGCGCCGGGCAGCGCCGCGCCCTTGCCGCCTCGCGCCCGGTACGTCGCCTCGGTGATGCGCCGCAGGCCTGCATCGATTTCCTGGAACGGCGCGAGCGTCGCCGCCACGCCATCGCCGGCGGCGAGGACGTCGGCCATCTCGGCGAACCAGACGCGGCCCGTCGTGATGTCTGCGAACACGAGCCTGCCGGCCAGTTCCGGCACCTTGCGCCCGCGGTAGACGATGCCGCCGGCGATGGCGTCGCCGCCGCTGGCGCTGTGCGGGTAGGCGATCACCGGGTAGGTCGGTGTCACCGCGCCGCGGACGATCGTGTCCGAGATGTGCAGCGGCACCGTGTCGTCGGCCGGCACCGCCGTCATGCCGGCCGCCGTCCTCGCCTGCGGGCCTTCGCGCAGCGGATATCCGTAATTGTCACCTTTCCTGATCAGCACCACCGTCTCCCAGCTGTTGAGGCCGATGTTGAACGCGAGCAGGTGCACCGACGGCGCCCTGCCCGGCGCCGCGCCTGGCGTGACGTGCCACGACAACCGGTGCGGGTTGCGGAGGCCAAGCGCCCAGATCTCCTTGCGGGCGCCCTCCATGCCGACAAACGGGTTGTCGGCCGGGATGCGGTAGCGGCCGTTCTCGCTGACCGTACTGGTCGCCGTGTGTGCACGCAGGTCGGGCACGATGCGCAGAATCTTGCCGGCCAGCGTATCGAGCCGCTGCGGATCGAAGCGGCGGTTGTCTTTCTGCTCGCCCGTGCCGGCATCGCCGCTGCCGATGTACATCACCCGCCACTCGGGATCGCCGGGCCGGGCCGTCGGGTCGAAGGTCATCTCGCCCATCGGATGGACCGGGCCTGGCTGCTGCAGCCGCAGGATCTCGCGCACCGTCCCCTCGAAGGTCGTGTTGCGGATGTCGCGGTCGGTCCACTCGACGAGCACGGCCTCGCGATCGATGCGGCCGTCGACGGTGGGCGTCTCGACGGCAGGTGTCGGCGTGTAGCCCGACAGGTCCAGCCCGGGCACCGCGCCGGCGTTCGGCATCGCCGTCGCCGGCGTCGCCGGGTCCTCCATGTGGATCGTGTAGAAGACGCCGTTGCGCGCGTAGTCGGGATCGAAGACCACGCTGGTGAGCCCGATCGCGAAGTTGCGCTCGAACGTGAACTTCGGGAACAGCCCGGGCCGGCCATCCCGCCCGTTGAAATCGAGATAGGTCGTGAACTGCCGCGTCTGCCTGTCGAGGATGTACAGCGGGCCGTTGAGGTCGTTGACGAAGAAACGGCGCCCGCCCGGCTCGTCGCGGAGAAAGTTGACGCGAGCCAGCTGGCCGCGCGTCGCTTCGCCGGCGAGGTCCCCCGTGATCGGCAGCGTCGCGTAGTCGCCGAGCTCGAGCACGCGCAGCGGGCGGCGGTCCGCCGTGGCCGCCGGCGCTTCGACCACGCCGCTGCGTGCGGCCAGCGCGCGCAGATACGCGATCAGATCCCTGGTCTCGGCGTCCGACAGGCGCCCCTCGTAGCCGGCCATCATCGTCGGCGGCACGCCCTTCTGGATGACCTCGAAGATGGCGGCGTCGGTGCCGCCGTGGTCCCACTGCGCGTCGGTCAGGTCTGGCGGCTGCCTGCCTCCCTGCTCCTGGATGATCGAGATGACGACGCCGGCCTTCTCGGCGCCCTGCGCGCGATTGCCGTGGCAGCCCGCGCACTGCTCGTCGTAGGCCTTCTTGCCGGCCGCGAGCGCCGCCTGGTTGACGGCGGGACCGACTTGCCGGACGCCCGGGGCCGCGGCGGTCCCGGCGACGAGGCCGCGCGCTGCCAGTGAGCCGCCCAACAGCGCGCACAGCGCGAGGGGGATGAGTGAGTGCCTGCGCATCGCGCCAATTCTCCAGCGGCCGACCACGGTCACCTCCGGCTGCCTCAGCCATGCCTCCGGTGGTTCACAAGACGAGTCGGTACCCGCAGAATCTACAAGATCTGCCCGCCGCCACCGCGGCCCTGGCGCCCGCACGGTCGTCGAACCGGCGCTTGGCAGACCAATTCCTTCGCGATCGCGTCACAATGGAAGCACCCTGGGCCTTCCGTCCGGCGCGTGTCCTCCAGTGAATTTCCTCAGCATGACTCGACGCATCGTCCCCGCGCTGGTGATCGCGGCATCGCTCGGCGCCCTCGCCAACACCGCCTGCGGCACTCGCTACGTGCGCTCCGCGCCGCTGGTCTCGACGCCGCCGCTGCCGTCCTCGGCGATCAGCCGCCACGTGGTGGTCATCTCGATCGATGGCCTGCGACCCGACGCCATCGAAGCGTACGGCGCGGCCACGCTGCAGAAGCTGATGCGTGAAGGCAGCTACACGCTGGCGGCCAACACGATTCATCCGAGCAAGACGCTGCCGTCGCACACGTCGATGCTGACCGGCCAGCCGCCGGAGCGGCACGGGGTGCTCTGGAACAACCTGGCGACCGCCGACGCCGAGACCGTGGGCGTGCCGACGATGTTCGGGCTGGTGCGGGCGCGCGGCTATCAGACCGCCGCATTCTTCAGCAAGGCGAAGTTCGAGGCGCTGCAGGTCGAGGGGACGCTCGACTATTCGCAGGCGCCGGGCGGGTGGTTCGGCCGATGGTCCAGCGATCGCACGGTGCGCGACGTCGTCGCCTACCTGCAGAAGGCGCGGCCCAACGTCCTGTTCGTGCACCTGGCCGACCCCGATGCCGCCGGGCACGCCAACGGCTGGATGACGGACGAGTACGGTGAGGCGGTCCGCCGGGCGGATCGATCGGTAGGCCGGTTGTTGGAGGAGGCCGAGCGGGCCTTTGGCGCCGGCGAGTTCACGGTGATCGTCACGGCCGACCATGGCGGGCACGGCACCGACCACGGCAGCGACGATCCGCGCGACGTGAACATCCCGTGGATCGCCTGGGGCGAAGGCGTGAAAGCCGGTGCGCTGGCGCGGCCGCACCTCATGACGATGGACACGGCGTCCACCGTGCTGTGGCTGCTCTCGGTCGACGCGCCGAAGGGCTGGGCGGGCACGCCGGTCCTCGAAGCGTACGGCTCGATCGTCGCCGACTGAGTTCCGAACGTCTTTACATTTCTTTACGTGGTGCCGGCCGGCCAAACGCCCCGACGAGGCGTCTGGATGTCGGCCATGGAACCGGAGCACCATCGTCGGGCCCTGATCGTCGAAGGGGACACCGCGGTCCGCCGCCTGCTCCGCGTGCCTCTCGACGATCTCGGGTTCGCGGTGCTCGACGTTGGCGATGGCGTCGAGGGCCTGAGGCATGCGAGCAGTGGCCGGTTCGACGTGCTGCTCGTCGATATCGCATCTCCCGGCCTGAACGGGCTGGCGCTCTGCCGAGCCGTTCGTCGCTCGGGCCCCAACGTGGACTCGCCCCTACTGCTGCTCAGCACGCGCGATCGCGAAGCCGACGCCGTGCAGGGCTTCGAATGCGGCGCCGACGACTTCGTCACGGCGCCGTTCCGGCCGCGTGAACTGCAGGCACGAATCGCTGCCCTCGTGCGCCGGTACGGCCGCGACGTCGGGCCGGCCGCACCGGTCGGAGTCGTGCCGCTCTCCCGGCTCCTCCAACTCGACCAGCGCCAACGTGCGGTGCTCGCCCCCGGGCGGATCATCGCACTCACGCCGCGCGAGTTCGCGGTGCTGCAACTGCTCGCCGCGCGGCGCGACGACGTCGTCTCGCGCACTCGACTGCAGCGCGAGATCTGGGGCGGTCATCTGCCGGCCGCCAATCGGGCTCTCGATCTCCTGGTGAGCCGCCTGCGCAAGAAGCTCGAGCCGAACCCACGGCGTCCCCGGCTGATTCGCACCGCCTGGGGCGTCGGTTATCGCCTCACCTCCGTCGACTGACGTCGATGTCATCGAACAGGCAGG
>CBIHOS010000182.1:0-10326 GCA_966211945.1 uncultured bacterium | reverse complement strand
CAGCGCCTCGAACGCCCGCCGCAGCCGTCGGGTCAGGGCCGCCGCGCCCCCCCCCTGCGCCGCGGGCTTGTGCGGCTGACCCGGGCGGGCTGGCTTCGGTGCGGCCGGCGGGCCGCCCGCGCCCGGCGCCGAGGCGATCGGCGAATGCCGCGCGCGCGCACATCAGGCTCTGCGCGACAAAGCTTGACGCGACACAGGCGCCGCGGAGACCGCGGCGCGACGCGCGACCCGGGCTTGTTCCGGTCCCGCCAACCCTGTAAGGTCGCCCCATCACATGCCCGAGATGACACTCACGGTCAACGGCCGCGCCTGGCGCGGCGACGTACCCGACGACGCGCGGCTCCTGGACGTGCTGCGCGACCGGTTGCAGTTGACCGGCGCCAAGGGCGGCTGCGGCGAGGGGCAGTGCGGCAGTTGCACCGTGCTGGTCGCGGGCCGCGCCGTCCGCGCCTGCATGACGCCGGCGCAATCGGGGCAGACCGTCGTCACCATCGAAGGTCTCGAGCGCGATGGTCGGTTGCATCCAGTCCAGCAATCGTTCATCGAGGCGCAGGCCTTCCAGTGCGGCTTCTGCACGCCCGGGATGATCATGGGCACGGTCGCGCTGCTCACGCGCTCCCCGTCGCCGAGCGACGCGCAGATCGACCAGGCCCTGGACGGGCACATCTGCCGGTGCGGCACGTACCCGCGCATCGTCCAGGCCGTGCGGGCCGCGGCGGCGGCAATCACGACGGGGTCGCGACGTGGCTGACGATCTGCGCGTCCCGTACAAACGGCGCTTCGAGGACACGCTCGAGCCCGAGCGCTACGAGATCGTCTCCCTGCTCGAGGAACTCACGCCCGATCGCCGCGTCTTCCTCAAGGCGTTCGGCGGTGGACTGTGCTTCCTGGTCACGGTGCGCGCCCAGGACCGCGAGGTGCCGGTCCGCGTGCACCTGGCGCCCGACGGCACGGCCCGCGCCTTCACCGGCAAGATGGAGATGGGTCAGGGCGCGCGCACGCTCCTCACGCAGGCCTTCGCCGAAGAACTCGGCGTGGCCGTCGATCGCGTCCACCTGGTGATGGGCGACACGGAGCTGTGCCCCGACGATGGCGGCACGTGGGGCAGCCTGACGACACCGCAGACGGTGCCGGTGATCCGCAAGGCCGCGGCGGCGGTCCGCGCCGCGACGACCGGCACCGAGCCGCCGCTCACGGCGCCCTCCGCGTGGCGCATCCTCGGCCAGTCGGTGCCGCAGATCGAAAGCCGCGCCATCGTCACCGGCGCCAAGGTGTATCCGTCGGACACGCGCGTGGCCGGCATGCGCCACGCCGTGGTCGTGCGGTCGCCACACCACCGCGCGACGCTGACGACCGTCGACGCAACGGCGGCCGAACGGCTGGCCGGTGTCCGCGTCGTGCGCGACGGCGATCTCCTCGCTGCGGTCGCCGACGATCCGGCCACGGCACGACGAGCCGCGTCGCTGGTGCGCGCCACCTGGACGCCCGAGGCTGTGACGCCGCCAGCCGAATGGGCCGCGCTGTTCAGGAAGACGGCCGTCACGCCGGTCGCGCAGCCGCAGGCACGCTATCCGCCGCTGATCGTGCGCGGCGATGTGACCGAGGCGCTGCGCACGGCAACTCGGACCCGGTCGGCCACCTACTGGCTCGACCCGATCGCGCACGTGCCGCTGGAGCCGCGCGCCGCCGTCGCCGTCTGGGACGGCGATCGCGTCACCGTGCACGGCGGCGTGCAGGCGCCGTTCCTCGTGCGACAGGAAGTGGCACGGGCGCTGAACGTCCCTCCCGCTCACGTCCGCATCGTCGTCGCCGACTCGGGCGGCGGCTTCGGCGGCAAGCAGCGCGGCGAATGCGAGATCGAGGCGGCGCGCCTGGCGCGGCTGGCCGGCGCGCCGGTCCGCGTTGCCTGGACGCGCGAGGAGGAGTTCACCTGCAGCTACTCGCGTCCGCCGGGACTGGTGGAGGTCGAGAGCGGCATCGACGCGGCCGGCCGCCTGGTCGCCCTGCGGTTCGGCAACTACAACAGTGGCGCCGCCGGCCTCGCCCCGCAGTACGACATCCCGCACCACTGGGTCGGCTTCTACCGGACCGGGACGGTCGTGCGCCAGGGCAGCTATCGGTCGCTGGCGGCCGTCGCCAACAACTTCGCGCTCGAGTCGCACATGGACGAGTGGGCGGCCGATCTGCGTGTCGATCCGATCGCGTTCCGTCTCCGCCACGTGACCGACGCCCGGTTGCGCGAGGTCATCGAACGCACCGCCGACCGGTTCGGCTGGAGCAAGGGCGTCAGCGGCCGCGGGCGGGGCATCGGGTTCAGCTGCAATCTCGAGAAGGACGCGCGGCTCGCGCTCTGCGTGGAGGTCGAGGTCGGCGACGCGAGCGTGCGGATCGTGCGCATGGCGGCGACCGGCGACTTCGGCGCGGCGCTCAATCCCGATCACCTGCGCAATCAGATGACCGGCGCGATCATCCAGGGGCTGGGCGGCGCGCTGTGGGAACGCGTCCGCTTCGAGGGGTCCACGCAGCTCACGCGACATCTCTCGCAGTACCGGGTGCCGCGCTTCCGCGACGTGCCGGCGATGGACGTGGCGCTCGTCGATCGACGCGACGTGGCGCCGGCGGGCGCCGGCGAATCGCCGATCACGCTGACCGCACCCGCGGTCGGCAGCGCGATCTTCAGCGCCACCGGCAGGCGCCGCCGGTCGCTGCCGCTCATCCCCGCGTCGTGACGCGGCGCCGCCGCAGCGCGCGCCGCACCTCGCCTGCCGCGCGGTATCCCGAGGCGAGGGCGCCGTCCACGGTGCCGATGCGCCCATCGCTGGCCGTCGCCTCGCCGGCGACGAACACCGTGCCGCGCACCGGCCGGCCGAGCGCGGCCGGCGCATCGACGCCACCGAGCACCTGGTGGCTGTACGCGCCGCGCGCGTAAGGGTCCGCTTGCCAGTCATGCCAGTGCAGGGCCGCGACCTGGGCCCGGGCGCGGCGCGGTGCCAGGCCGAAGGTATCGGCCATCGCGCCGACGACGGTGTCGCGCAGCGCCTCGGGATCGCGCGGCAGTTCGAGCGCGCCGGGGCCGCCCTGCCATGCCACGAGCCGCGGCGTGCGTTCCGGCACGGCGGTCCACCATGTCCCGAACGCGGCGCGCTCGACGTGCAGGAACCCGAGGCCATCGAGCGATGCGCCGCCGGTCCCGGTCCTCGACTCCCAGAACCGATCGCGGCACTCGACCACCACGCGCACCACCGGGCCCGTGGCGAGTCCGGCGAGGGCCTCGGCCTTGCCGGGCAGCGGCGGCTCGAACCGCAGGGCACCGCGGCCCTCCTCCGCTCTGAGCACGGCGATCGGCACGGTGACCACGACGGCCCGCGCCACGAACGCGCGGCGGCGGGCGGTGCGGCCGACGCGCGCGATTACCTCGACCCGGCCCGGCTGCCACCGGACGGTCTCGACGACAGCGTGGTAGCGGATCGACGTCCCCAGCGGGCCGGCGAGCACGCCGATCACCTGGTCGTAGCCATCGAGCACGCGCCCGAGGACCTGGTCGTCGGCCTCGCCGCTCGGGTCGCTCCCGGCGCCGAGTGCCACGCTGCTGATGCGATGGGCATCGGCGGCCTGAAAGCCCTCGACGAACAGACGGGTCAGGCGGCGGTCGGCGGCTGCTCGACGGCCGCCGGGCCGGCCATCGAGGAAACGCTGGAACGTCACGTCACGGGTGGGCTCGTCCGGCAGGTACCGCATCACGCCGCGGATGCGCCGCCAGAAGTCGTCGAGCGGCCGCAGCCCGGCCGACGTGCGCAGCCAGCGCCGACCCGTGACGTCGAGGCTGCGCAGGCGGCCACGGGCAAGCAGGGCGCGGGTCTCGTCGGCGTCGCCGTGGAGGAACTCCGCACCGAGTTCGATTGGCGTCGCACTGCCCTGCACGCGATGCGTCAGGATGCGCCCGCCGGGCCGCGTCCGGGCTTCGAGCACCACCACGCGCGTGCCGGCCTCCCGCAACGCGTCCGCCGCCGCGAGCCCCGCCGCACCCGCGCCGATCACGATGACGTCCGCCGCTGCCCGCCCGTCGCTCATCCCCCGCCTCCCTACTGGATGCCGTGATCCGCGTCGGCGTTCTCTGCGTCTCGACTGGCGCGCGGGGATTACTGCCTCGCTAGTCAGCCGACGTCGACCGCAACCGGCGACGCGACCTCTTCGTCCTCGACGACCGACGGATCGCCCGCGAGGAGCCGCTGCGCGCGGGCGACGTCGAGCGCGCCATCCCAGCGGGCCACGACGAGCGTGGCCACCACGTTGCCCACCAGGTTGGTGAGCGCACGCGCCTCCGACATGAAGCGATCGACGCCGAGCAGCAGCGTGAGGCCCGCCACCGGAATCGACGGCACGGCCGCCAGGGTGGCCGCCAACGTGATGAAACCGCTGCCCGTCACGCCGGCGGCGCCCTTGGACGTGACCAGCAGCAAGCCGAGCACCGACAGCGTCTGCCACAGCGTCAGTTGTACGTCGGTCGCCTGCGCCACGAACACAGCGGCCATCGTCATGTAGATCGCCGTGCCATCGAGGTTGAACGAGTAGCCGGTCGGCACGACGAGCCCGACCACCGACTTGCTGCAGCCGAGCCGCTCCATCTTCGCCATCACGCGCGGCAGCACCGACTCGGACGACGAGGTGCCCAGCACGATCAGCAATTCCTCGCGGATGTACCGAATCAGCGCCAGGATGTTGAACCCGGCCATCCAGACGATGCCGCCGAGCACCACCAGCACGAACAGCAGGCAGGTCAGGTAGACGGCGGCCATCAGCTTGCCGAGCGACAGCAGCGTGCCCACACCGTACGTGCCGACGGTGAACGCCATCGCCCCGAACGCGCCGACCGGCGCCAGCCGCATCACGATCCCGACCACGGCGAACAGGCCCTGCGCCAGTGCCTCGAGGAGCGTCACCAGCGGCGCACTGCCCGGTTGCAGGTGGAGCAGCGCCAGCCCGAACAACACCGCGAACAACAGCACCTGGAGGATGTCACCCCGCGCGAAGGCGCCGATGACGCTGTCCGGGATGATGTGGAGCACGAAGTCGGTGGCCGTCGTGTGGGCCGCGGCGCCTGACGTGTACGCACTGACCGCGCCGGCGTCGAGCGACGCGGGCGACACGTGCATGCCGGCGCCAGGCTTGACGATGGTGACGACCACGAGGCCGACGACGAGCGCCAGCGTGGACACCACCTCGAAATACACGAGGGCCCTCAGGCCGACGCGACCGACGTCCTTCATCGCGCCCATCTGCGCGATGCCGACGACCACGGTGGTGAAGACGATCGGCGTGATCAGCATCTTCACGAGCTTGATGAAGCCGTCGCCGAGCGGCTTGAGCGACGCCCCGGCGGCCGGGAACGCGGCGCCGATGGCGACGCCGAGGGCGATGCCGATGAGCACCTGGACGTAGAGGCTGCGCAGGGGACCGCGCCGCGGCTGCACCGGCGCCGGAGCCGTGGAGGGCACGTGCATGGAGGTCGCCATTGTATCGGGTCGCACCTCGGCCGGTCCTAGTGCGTTCGACGTATTGCGCCAACGCCGAGGCGGCCCCGATACTCCTGCCATGTCATCCAGGACCGCGACCCCCTGGGGCGGGATCGCGCTCGTCGGCCTCGGCGGACTGTTTGCCGGCGTCACCGGACCCTTGCTCAGCGCCTTCGTCCCGATCCTGGTGCGCGACGTGCTCGGCGAGCGGCGCACCGCGATCGGCTCGGTGATGGCGATCGACAACGTGCTACTGCTCCTGCTCGTGCCCCTCGCCGGTCTGCTGTCGGACCGCGCGGTAGCAGCCGGGCGCAGCCGCCTGCCGCTCGTCCTTGCCGGCTTCGCGCTCGCCGCCACCGGAATGATCGTGTTTCCCGTGGCGCCCGCCGGCGGCCTGGCCGGCATCGTCGCGGCGATCGTGGTGCTCTACGGCGGCATCAACCTGCAGCGATCGCCGTTCCAGGCCTTCCTCGCCGACGCGATTCCGTCGCGCTTTCGATCGCTGGCCACCGCCTCGGTCACCTTCCAGATGTGCGTCGGCGCCATCGTCTTCCTGATGCTGGGACGGGCGCTCGGCATGCGCGTCGCCTTCCTCGTCTCGGCCGTCACCATCGGCATCATCGGCCTGGCGCTGTCGCGCGTCGCAACCAGGGCATCGGCACATCCCGACGATCCCGAGGCAGCACCGCCGTCGTTCACGGCGGTCGTGCTCGCGGCTGCGCGCGGCGCGGCGCCAGGCATGCGCGCCGTCTTCGCCGCCACGTTCCTGATCCAGTTGACGTTCCAGACGTTCACGACGTGGTTCGCGCTGCACGGCACGGAGCGCTTCGGCGTGGCGCCAGGCGACGTGACGATCGGCTTCATCGCCTGGGCGCTGGGCGGCGTGCTCGGCGCCTGGCCGGCCGGCGTGCTGGGCGTGCGCCTGGGCCGGCGATCGACGATGGTGCTGGGGTTCGGCCTGATGGCGGCGTCGCTGCTGTGGCTCGACCGCGTCTCGTCGCTGCGCGCGGCGCTGCCGCTGCTGATGCTGGCCTCGGCGAGTTGGACGCTGCCGACGGTCAATGCCTATCCGCTGTTCGTCGAGTCCACGCCGGCCTCGCAGCGCGGCCTGCTCGCCGGCCTCTACCTGCTCTGCATGGCGCTCGGCGGCGCGATCGGCGATCCGATGAACGGCCGCCTGTTCGACGCCTTCGGCGGTTATCGCCCGCTCTTCCTCATGATGGCGCTGTACTCGGGGATTGCGATGGTCACGACGCTGCTCGTGCCCAGGGGCGCGGGCGAGGCGGACACGGCCGGCGCCGCGCACGATCTCCGGCAGACGGCACCGCTGGCCACGGCCGCCCGACCCGTCGATGCGCCGCCGGCGTGAGTGAACGCGCTCACACGGAGCGCTTCGCTACGCGTTGCACCTACCCGGCGGACGGCGCGCCGCCGCCGGCGGCGTCGGTCTTCAATCGAATCCGCTCGTGCGCGGCCTTGGTACGGACGGCGAGCGCCGTGCGGCCGATGAGGATGCCGATCTGCGCGGCGGTCATCGTCCAGGCCACGCGGCGCAGCAGCGCCAGTTCGTCCGAGGTCCAGCGGCGGCTGTTGGGCAGCCGCAGCGACGGGTCGACTCGTGAGGAAGAATTGGAATCGTGCACGGTTTTTCGACAGGGCCGTGCTCCGGACGTCCTTCCGGATGGCACGGCAGTTCCGGCGGCGCGACTCCGGCGCCACCCGCCGACAATCAGTGCATGACCGATGCCGACGACGCGGCTTCGAAAAATCGGGCCGCGGTCGGCCCGTGGGCACCGAGGCGCGTGTAAGGCCTACATCCCTACACGCGGCTGCCGTCCCGGACGGGCGTGTCAGCGCGCCGCAACGCGCTCGCCACACGAGCGGTTCGCGATCTGAGTCACTTTCGCCCTGAAGGCGCGCACCCACGGCTCGACATCGCGTCGATCGACGTTCTTCACGTCTTCGTCACGCTGCGGAAAGCGGGCGACCATGAAGAGGTCGCGCAGTTGCTTGTCGCGCAAGCGCGTCAGCAGGCGCACCAGCATCTGCCGGCCCTCGTCGGACACGACCGGATGCTGCAGCGTGCCGGTGATCGATCGGCCGAGATTCGCGCGGCACCCCGTGTCCTCCACCCACACGGGTGTCTCGGCCCAGGCCTCGAGGTTGACGCTGCTGGGTGCATCGCGATTGAACGCGTTGGCGTGGCCGAACGTCCGCCCGAGATCGTCGATGAACATGAACGGCCGGCCGCAGCGCCCGCGGCGCACCGGGCCGTCGCACACGATCCGCTGCTGATCCTTCTTGCTGTCGGTGTGCTGCAGCATGGCAGCGAGCAGCTTGAGCGCGTCGCGCTGCGCGACCGTCGCGCCGCCGGGGCCAGGGACCACGTCGAGTTCGGGCCACGCCCACCCTTCGTCGTCGCCGAACGGCGTGCCGGCGCGGCGCCGCTCCAGCGCCGCGATGTCGTAGACCTGCACCGCTGCCGGCGTCGTCCCGGCGTCGCCGAGCGACGGGCAGCCCTGACAGCGCACGCGCACCGGGTACACCTGGTCGGCGCCGAACCCCAGCGCCCACAGCAGGCGCGTGGCGGCGACCTCGGCGTAGACCTCGCCGTTGTCGCGGCCGTACTTGATCTTCACGCGTTCGCCGCTTGCCAGCTGGCAGATGAACTTCGGCGTCTTGCCGTCGAGTTCGGCTGGCACATACGTGCAGTCCACAGTCGCTTCCGGACGCAGCGACCGCCTGCCGCCGGGCCCCCGGCGCAGGTTCATGGCCTCGACGCGGGTCGGCCTCCACACGCGTGCCCTCGCGATGGCGTCGCGCCGGAGGTCTGCATCACCGACCTCGTCGGGGCGGCCGCCGCGCACGGCGCAGCCGCTGAGCGACGCCAGCACGAACACGCACGCCACCGCACGCCGCACGCGGCCGGCCGTGCAGCGACGCGATGCGGCATCGGCAGTCATCGCACACCGCCCTTCGGCTGTGCGGCGTCGTCTCTGGGCGCCGGCTTCACCCGGGTGAGCACGCCCGAGTCGACGACCGAGCCGTCGGTGGCGATCGAGTTGAACACGAGCTGGTCGCCGTTCACCTCCATGACCACGAAGACGTTGGTGGTGTCCACCACCCGGGCCGAGAACGGCTGGTTCGGGCGATAGTCGCCGCGCCGCAGCTTGCCGCCCGATCCCGCCACGAAGTGCGTGATGCCGTGCTGGGGCTTCGAGCGCTCGTAGAGATGATCGTGGCCGGTCAACACGAGGCTGACGCCGTAGGTGATCAGCAGCGGCTCCATCGCGGCGCGCAGCCGCTCGTCTGACCCGTGCGTCTTCCCTGACGAATACAGCGGATGGTGCTGGAAGACGATCTTCCAGTCCTCGCGCGCGGCCGACAGCGTCTTCTCCAGCCAGGCCAGCTGCTCCGGTTCCATGTACGTGCTCTCGAGGGCGATGAACCGCACGTCCTGCCTGGGCGCCTTGAAGTCGTAGTAGTGCCTGCCCTCCATGTTGAACAGCTTGTAGAAGCGCTGCTCGCGCGCGTCGTGGTTGCCGAGCGCGCCGTAGAACGTGACGCCGGCGTCGAGCAGCGGCTTGTACGGATCCTCGAACTTGCGCTTGTAGTCCTGCGGCCGATCGGACCCGTAGATGTTGTCGCCGACCAGGACGACCAGCTCGAAGGGGAACCGCGCGTGCACGGCAGCCATCCGTTTGGCCAGCGCGTACTGCCGCTTCCCGCCAGTGCCGAAGTCACCGAGCACGGCGAACTTCAGCGAATCCTTCTCGTTGGGCAGCGCGACGACCGCGCCTGGCGCGGCAGCGGCAGCGGTCTGGACGGCCGCCGGTGCCTGCAGTCCTGTCGTCGGCGGTGAAGCCGAGACCAGGCAGGTCGCGGCCAGCACACCGGCGAGCAGCGGGAGCAGCGAGAAGCGCTTCAGGACCACCACATCACCTCGGCAACGCGCGCGGCATCAGGTCGACAACGATGTGCGCGTCGGGATCGAGCAGGATCAGGTGCTCGCCGACGAAGCGGTACTCGACTTCCTTCGGGAGCTTTGGCAGGTTCTCGAGGACGTCGGGCGGCATGGTGCTGAGCGGCACCTGATCGGGATAACGGGCGTTGACGGCCAGCTTCACGCGCCCGGCCGGGTTGTCGTCCATGATCGAATCGCGCAGCTGCCGGCGGGCGCGCGCGCCTTGGAACAGCTGTCCGATGAGCCGGCGCACGGCGTCCTGCATCGGCGGCGTGAACAAATCGCCTTGCCTGGCCCCGGGCCGCGCCTTGGCCATCGCGGCGGCAAAGGCCCGCTGATGGGCGTCGATCGCCTCGGGCGTCGCCTCGTCGGGCAGCGCCGGCAGCGCGCCTTCGATCTTGCGGTGCAGCGCGACGTATTCCTCGACGCGCTTGCCGAACTCCACCATCGTCTGGGCGTCGGGGTTGACGGCTCCCGGCCCTGCCGGCGCGGACGGCCGCGGCCGGGCCGGCGCCTGGCCTGCCGCGTGGAGATGCGGCGCCGGAACCAGCGCCACAGTGATCATCGTCGCCAACACGACACCGCGGGCAGCCATGTGAACGCTCCAGTCGACGGCAGACCGCCGGCTGGGCAGGCGCGCGGTCCGGTAAGTGCGTCGTTGCCCGATCCGGAGCAACGACCGTGCCACGCGCTCAGCCACAGGGAGTTTTCGGCCATTGGGCCGCCTCGCGCCGAGTCCAGCGGACTTCGCGGGCGCCGCGCCCATTTACGCGGGCTGAGGGCCGGGTCGCGGCTGCGCCGCCATCGTCAGGATGTAGCGGCTTTGTACGGCGTGGCACTGGATGCGCG
>CBIHOS010000181.1:0-10389 GCA_966211945.1 uncultured bacterium | reverse complement strand
GTCCAGGTGCTTGTAGAGGCGCTGCTCAAACATCACAACACCTCCGGGTACCGGGTATCGGGTATCGGGTATCGGGTATCGGGCGGACGGACCCATCGGAGGGCCGCGTTGGGACCCACCTTCGCCTCACGGCTTCGGTGCGCCAGGCAACGGGCCCTACGCTCACGCAGCCCGCCGCCTGCAGCCCGTAGCCTGCCTTCATCGGCCGCCTCCGGTGCGGGCGGCGACGGTGGCCGTCGGGGCCGGCTGGCTTGCCGAGGTGGCTGGAGTCGCCGGAGCGGCCGGGCGGTTCGAGGCGACGACCGTCGTGGATGGGACCACCGGCTGGCCGGGGAGCGGCGGCAGGGTGGGCAGCGGGCGTCCTTCCTGCTTGGCGAACCAGGTCTCCATCATGAACTTGGCGATCGGCGCGGCCGAGGAGCCATGCTCGGCGTGCTCGGCAAAGACCACACCGGCGATCGTCGGGTTCTGCGCCGGCGCGAAGAACACGAACCAGCCGTGGTCGCGCAGGTCGCGAGTGGTGCCGCGGGCTCTGGCCTTGCCCTGGTTGGAGATCACCTGCGCCGTGCCGGTCTTGCCGCCCACGTCGTAGCCGGGGATCGCGCCGCGTCGGCCCGTGCCAGCGCCGTTGACCACCATCCACAGTCCCTCGCGCACGATGCGGACGTGGTCCGGGTCCATCTGCAGGTCGCGCTGGCCGGTGGGCGGCGTCAGGCGTTCCCAGCCCTTGCCGTTGTCCACCGCGCTCACCAGGTGCGGCACGATGCGGGTGCCGCCGTTGGCGACCGACGCCATCATCACGGCGAGCGAAATCGGCGTCACCGAGACCTGGCCCTGGCCGATCGACACCGAGATCGTCTCGCCGGCGTACCACTTCTCGCCGGTCCGCTGCTTCTTCCACGCGGTCGAGGGCATGATGCCCTTGGTCTCGTGCGGCAGGTCGATACCGGTCATCTCGCCGAGCCCGAGCGCTGTCGCCCACTTGTGCATGCGATCGACGCCAAGCAGGTTGCCGAGCGTGTAGAAATAGACGTTGCACGACTTCTCGATCGCCTCACGCATCGCGACCGAGCCGTGGGGCCCTCCCGCGTGGCACTTGAAGTAGCGGCCGTAGAACGTCGCGCCGCCACCGCAGAAGATTCGCGTCTCCGGAGTGATGACGCCTTCCTCGAGCCCGGCCACCGCCACCGGGATCTTGAAGGTCGATCCCGGCGAGTACCGGCCCTGGATGGCGCGGTTGTTGAGCGGGCGCAGCGGATCGGTCAGCAGGGCATTCCACTCGGTGCGGCCGATGCCGGCGGCAAACGCATTCGGGTCGTAGGCCGGCAGGCTCGAGAGCGCCAGCACTTCGCCCGACGTGGGCGCGAGCGCGATGGTGGCGCCACGGAACCCGTAGTGCCTGAACGCGTCTTCGGCCGCGCGCTGGACGTCGGCGTCAATCGTCAGCTGCAGGCGCCGGCCCTCGATCGGCTCGTCCTCGCCGAGCACGTCGATCTCCCGCCCGCGGCTGTTGACCACCACGTGCCGGGCGCCGTCGGCGCCCATCAGCAGCGGGTTGTACGTCTGCTCGACACCGGCCTGGCCGACGATGGCGCCGCCTTGAATCTCCCTGTACTCGGGACGGGCGAGCTGGGCATCGGTGACCTCCCCGACGTAGCCGATCAGGTGCGCGGCCATCGAATCGGGCGGGTAGCGCCGGGTCGGCACCTTCTCGATGACGACGCCGGGCAGTTCGAGCCGGTGGGCCGCGACCGCCGCGATCTGCGCCTCGGTGGCATCGCGAATCACGACCGTCGGGCGGTACGGGGGCAGGCGCTTGTTGCGCTCGAGCGCCTCGTCGATCACGTCGAACGGCGTGCTCGTGAGCGCGGCCACCGCCTGCGCCGTGCGCGGCACGTCGCGCGTCTGTTCGCGGACGATCGAGATGTTGAAGGCGTAGCGGTTCTCCACCAGCACGGCCCCGCGCCGGTCGAACAGCACGCCGCGCGGCGCCTGCAGCGGCAGGGCCCGCTGATGGTTGTTCTCCGCCATCTCGAGGAACTGCCGATGACGGGCGACCTGGAAGTACCAGAACGCCGTCGCGAGCGTCAGGAAGATCACCGCGACGCTCCACTGGAGCACGGTGAGGCGCAGCGACAGGTTCTGGCGTTCCTCGGTCAGGGGCATGGGTGCTGCCGATCGGTCGCGCTCAACGCGCGAGCCGTCGTCCTTCCGTGCGGCGGGTGTACTGGCGGCGACGCCACCACTCCGGACCGCGTTCGATCGTACGGGTCGCCACCACGCCAATCGCGGCGTTCAGCAGACTCTGCACCAGCAGCTGCCGCCAGGGGCGGCCGATCCCGTGTCTCTCTATCATCGCGTACAGGCCCAGGAAACAGATCCCGTGCAGCCAGGTCATGGCGAAGAACACCACCCCGCGCGGCACGATGCTGCTGACGATGAACTGCGTGGCGATGACGCCGGCAACGAAACCCACGAGCGTCTTGGCCAGCCCGGCCACGCCCAGCACGCCACCAGACAGCGCGTCCTGACACAATCCGGCGACCGTGCCGCTGACCATGCCGGCCGTCGGGCCGTAGAACAGGGCCGTCGACACGACCACGACGAGGACCAGGTCGATGCCGATGAGCCGGCCGAACATCTGGTAGCCGACCACGGTCTGCAGCATCAGCGCGACGACGATGGCCACCGCGGCGAGTCCGACCCGGGTCACGGCGTCGGACCCGACGCCGGCGATGCCGGCCGTGCGACCGGCGGCGCGGCAGCTGGCGCGGCCGGGACCACCGGGGCCGGCGACACCGCCGCCGGCGTGCGTTCGGGCGGCAGCGGCGCCGTCGGCTCGACCGGCTGCGGCCCCGTGACGAGCAGCACCGTGTCGAGCGACGAGAAGTCGACGCGCGGCCGGATCAGGATCTGCCGGTACAGGCCGGATCCGCGCTCGGCCTTCTCGATCCGCCCGATTACGTAGCCGCGCGGATAGATGCCGTCCAGCCCCGACGTCATCACGAGGTCGCCCGACGAGACCTCGGCCAGGTTGGACACGTACTCCATCCGCAGCGGCGCGTCGCCTTCGCCGCCGACCACCACCCCACCGGCGCCATTGCGATCGATCACGGCGCCGGCCCCGGCGTTGCGGTCGATGATCAGCTGCACCTTGGCCGCATGGGCGGCGGGCTCGTCGATCACCCGGCCCACGACTCCGAGCGGCGACAGCACCGCCATGTCCCGACGCACGCCGTCGGACGCGCCCTTGTCGATCGTCACGGTCCGGAAGTCGGCGGCGGGGTCTGCCGCAATCACGCGCGCCGCCATCGTCGCCGGCAGTTCGGTGCGCTGCAGTTGCAGCAGCACTTCGAGCTGCTCGGTGCGGCGCGCCTGCGCGTTGGCGTGCTGCAGCTCCACCCCCATCCGGTCCAGCTGCTGCTGGAGCCCCTCCGCCTTGGCGCGCAGTCCTCGCAGGGCGACGTAGTTGCCCCAGGCGCCGCTCACGCCCTGGGTCACCCACGAGGTGAGCGCCTGCACGCGCGCCAGCGATCCGAACAGCGCCGTTTCGAGCACGCTCACGCCCTGCTGCGAGCTCACCTGGGCTGAAATCAACAGCAGATGGCCGAGCAGGGCCGCCACCAGCAGATAGCCGGTGCGCTTCTGGAACTCGAGGACGGGACCGCGGTCGTTTGTCAGCACGTTCAGAGCACGGGCGGCCGTCGGCATGGGGCCTTCGGCCTTCGTTCAAGCATTCACCTGGTGAGGCGGTTCCGCGCTGGTAGGGGCGGCTCCCCGAGCCGCCCTGACTGGGCACGTCGGGGACGTGCCCCTACCTCAATCGATCGAAATCTTCCGCAACAGGTTGAAGTCCGACAACATGCGCCCGGCGCCGAGCACGACCGTCGACAGCGGGTCTTCGGCCATGGCGACCGGCAGGCCGGTCTCCTCGCGCAGGCGCTTGTCGAGGTTCTTCAACAGCGACCCGCCGCCGGTCAGCACGATGCCCCGATCGACGATGTCGGCCGAGAGTTCGGGCGGCGTGCGCTCGAGCGCGATGCGGACGGCATCGACGATGACGTTGACCGTCTCGGCCAACGCTCCGCGGATCTCGTCGTCGGTGATGGTGATCGTCTTGGGCACGCCCTCGACCAGGTGCCGGCCCTTGATCTCCATCTCCTTCGGATCCTCGAGCGGGAAGGCCGAGCCGAGTTCGATCTTGATCTGCTCGGCGGTGCGCTCGCCGATCAGCAGGTTGTACGTCTTCTTGATGTACTGGATGATCGCCTCGTCCATCTCGTTGCCGGCGACGCGCACCGCCTTGCTGTAGACGATGCCGGCGAGCGAGATGACGGCGATGTCGGTGGTGCCGCCGCCGATGTCGACGATCATGTTGCCCGAGGGCTCGGTGATCGGCATCCCAGCCCCGATCGCCGCGGCCATCGCCTCCTCGACGAGGTGGACTTCGCTCGCCTTGGCGCGATAGGCGCTGTCCTTCACCGCGCGCTTCTCCACCTGCGTGATCTCGCTCGGCACGCCGATGACGATGCGCGGGCGCACCCAGACGTTGCGGTTGTGGGCCTTCTTGATGAAGTAGGTCAGCATCTTCTCGGTGACCTCGAAGTCGGCGATGACGCCGTCCTTCATCGGCTTGATGGCCACGATGTTGCCGGGCGTCCGCCCGAGCATGTCCTTGGCCTCCTTGCCGACCGCCTCGATACGGCCGTTCACCTTGTTGATCGCGACGATCGAGGGCTCGTTGACGACGATGCCCTTGCCGCGCGCGTAGACGCAGGTGTTGGCGGTGCCGAGGTCGATGGCAAGGTCACTCGAGAACAACGAGAACAGCGAACGCAGGCTCACGCGGACGGACTCCTCTTCTGGGCAGCCCTGCCGAGCAGGACGGCCCTGATGCCGTTGCGGCCGTGGCGCTTGACCCAGTACATCGCCTCGTCGGCGGTCCGGATCAGTTGCGCGGCCGTGTAAGTCGGACGGGCCAGGGTGGCGACGCCGACCGACACCGTCAGCCGCGCCTCCACGCCCTGTCCCGTCAGGAACGTTTCTGCCGCCACGCGCTGCTGGACGCGGCGGGCCACGCCGCTGGCATCGCGCCGGCTGGTACCGGGCAGGACCACCACGAACTCGTCACCGCCATAGCGCACCGCCGTGTCGGTCGTCCGGGTGCATGCGCGGAGCAGCGCGCCGACCTCGACGAGGGCGCGGCTCCCGAGCAGGTGCCCGTGCCGGTCGTTGACACGCTTGAACGCGTCGAGGTCGAGGAACACGAGCGACAACGGCTCGCCGCTCCGGGCCAGCCGCGACAGCTCGCGCTCGACGACCAGGTGCAGGTGCCGGGCGTTGTACAAGCCGGTCAGATCGTCGATCGCGGCCAGTTCCTGCAACCGCTCGATCTGACGCAGGCGGCCCAGGGCGACTTCGAGCGGGCCGAGCACGTCCGGCCGCAGCGCCTCGGCCGCGGTCGCCACATCTGGCGGACGCGGCGCCGGCTTGTCGTCGATGCCGACCAGGACGCCCACGATATCTTGTCGGTCGCGAAGCACCCAGGCGACAGCGGCCGCGTCGGGGCCGAGACGGACCGCGGCACGCAGCGAGCCGCTGCTCCAGTGCGCCCGGCCGCGCACCGCCTGGTCGGCCGCCGCCAGGACGGCCTGTCCGAGCCGGCGGCTGGCCGCCGGGCCCTGCAGGATCGTGAGACCGGTGCTGGCGGGCACGACCAGCGCCCAGGCCTGGAGTGGCAGCCATTCCGACACCCGAGCGACGAAGAACCGTGCAAGCGCCTCGGACGAGTTGGCGCCCTGGATCGCGAGCCACCAGCCGTGCAGCGCCTCGCGGGACGCAAGCGCACGGCGCGCAGCGCGCGGAAGTCGTGGCAGACCAAGGGCCAGGTTCACGGCGTGAGTACTCGGATCGGAAGGCAGACGGGCGGGTGTCTCGGGTGCGTCACGAAGCGCCCGCTATCATAGCCTTGCACATCCAATGCCGTATAATTGGTCGCTTCGTTCACCCGGCACCGGGTTCAGGGTGCCGGGTACGACACAGATCGATTGCCGGACTGGCGAGCGCGCGGAGGGACCGAGGGCTGTTCACAGCACTCCGACCCGTCCACCGAACCTGGTCGCCGGCACCCGGTACCCGGAGATTTTCTTATGACCATGCTCGACCGGATGCGGCGCCACCAGGGGTGGCTCAAGTGGAGCCTCGCCCTCGTGGTGCTGACGTTCGTGGCGTTCTATGTGCCCGACTTCGTGTCCCAGAGCGGCACCGGTGCGACCGGTGAAGCGGTGGCGACAGTCCAGGGCCGGCCGATCACCGTCAGCGACTTCACGCGGGCCTACAACGCGCAGATGGCGCAGTTCCGCAACGCCTATGGCGGCAACATGAACCCGGCGATGCTGCGGCAACTGGGTCTGGACCGCCAGGTGCTGCAGCAGATGATCGACCAGCAGGCGGTGCTGGCCGAGGCCGATCGGCTCGGCATCACGGCGACCGACACCGAGGTCCGTGAGCGGATCATGGGCATCTCGGCGTTCCAGGAGAACGGGCAGTTCATCGGCGAGGAACGCTATCGCCAGTTGCTGCGCCTGCAGCGGCCGCCGATCACGCCGGCGCAGTTCGAGGAGGAGATCCGCAACAGCGTCGTCCTCGACAAGATGCGGGCGACGCTCACCGAGTGGATCACCGTGTCGGACGCCGACGCCGACGCCGAGTACCGGCGCCGCAACGAGAAGGTGACGCTGCAGCTGGCGTCGTTCCCCACGGTCTCGTTCCTCGACCAGGTGCAGGTGACCGACGCCGACGTGGCCGCCTGGTACGAGCAGCAGAAGGAGACCTACCGGATCGGCGAGCGCCGCAAGGTGCGCTATCTGCTGCTCGACATCCAGGCGATCCGCAACAACATCACGGTGCCCGAGCAGGACGTGCAGCGCGCCTACCGGCAGAACATCGACCAGTACACGCAGACCGAGCAGGTCCGCGCCAGCCACATCCTGCTGAACACCGAAGGCAAGGACGAAGCCGAGGTGCGCAGCAAGGCCGAGGCCCTGCTCGCGCAGATCAAGGGCGGCGCCGACTTCGCCGCGCTGGCCAAGGCCAATTCGCAGGACCCGGCGAGCGCGGCGCGCGGCGGCGACCTCGACTTCTTCGGCCGCGGCCGGATGGTTCCCGAGTTCGACGCGGTCGCGTTCTCGCTGCCGGTCGGCCAGCTCAGTGACCTGGTGCGCACCCAGTTCGGCTTCCACATCATCAAGGTCACCGACAAGAAGGCGGCCGAAGTGCAGCCGCTCGACGCGGTCCGGACGCAGATCACCGAGCAGCTGAAGTTCGAGCGCGCCCAGACGCGCGTCCAGGATCTGTCGACGGCGATCGCGGCCGAGTTGAAGACGCCCGCCGATCTCGACAAGGCCGCCAAGTCGCGCGGCCTGCAGGTGCAGGAATCGCCGCTGTTCACGCGAACCGAGCCCATCCCCGGCCTCGGCGCGTCGCCGGAGGTGTCCGAACAGGCGTTCACGCTCGAACAGGGTCGGGTCAGCGGTCCGCTGCGGACCGGCACCGGCGTGGCGTTCCTCGCCGTCACCGGCAGTGAAGCCGCGCGCATCCCGGCGCTGGCCGAGGTGAAGGAACGCGCCACCAACGACCTGAAGCGCAAGAAGGCCCAGGATCTCGCCAGGGCCCGTGCACAGTCCGTGGTGGCCGGCCTCAAGGGCGCCGCCAACTTCGCCACGGCGGTCAAGGCAGCGGGCCTGACCCTGCGCGACGCCGCCGACCTCACACGCGGCGCGCCGATCCCGGAAGTGGGCCCGAGCCCGTCGGTCGATCAGGTCGCCTTCTCGCTGCCGGTCGGCGCGGTCAGCGATCCGCTCGTCACCCCCAACGGCATCGTCATCGTGCGGATCGCGAGCCGGACCAGCGTGCCGGCCGACGAACTGGCTAAGAACCGCGACGCCGTGCGCCGCGAGCTCGCGTCCCAGAAGCGTGCGCAGTTCTTTTCCAGTTACATGGCCAAGGCCAAGCAGGGCATGGGCATCAACATCGACCAGTCCGTGCTGCAGCGCCTCACGACGTAGACCGGGTTACCGGGTACCGGGTACCGGGTACCGGGTACCGGGTACCGGGTACCGATTCACTGGTAGCGCCCGTTGTCCCAACGCGGCCGTCCGAAAACAGCAAGGGCGCCTCGAACATCGAGGCGCCCTTCGTGTGTCACGTAGGCCGTAGGCTGCAGGCTATAGGCTGGAGGCTGCGCTACCGCACGAACACCCACGGCAGCAGTGCCAGCGACTCGCCGCGGCCCAGCATCTGGAAGGGCCGACGGACGGCGGCCAGCGTGGCGCGATCCTGCTGGCTGAGGAGCGCCTCGGCGAGCGACGCGCGGACGCCGCCCTGTGAGCCCCCGAGCGCCGTCGACAGCGCCTCGAACACCGATGGCTTCGGCGGGTAGGTCACGAGCTGCACGGTCGTGTCCTTGGCGATGCCGGCCCGCTGCTGCGCGATGGCGATGGCGCGCGGCAGGCCGCCGAGTTCGTCCACCAGCCCGATCTCGCGGGCCTGACGGCCGGTCCACACGCGGCCCTGGGCAACGGCGTCGATCTTCTCCGGCGTCGACGACCGCGACTCGGCGACCTTCTCGACGAACTGATCGTAGAACGCCTGCATGTGCTCCTCGATCTTGGCCCGCTCGTCGGCGTTGAACAGCCGGGTGCCCGAATACATCTCGGCGTACTTGCCCTCGCTCACCGACTCGATGTTCACACCGAGCTTGTTGTAGGTGCCGCCGGTGACGAACTTGCCGGAGAAGATGCCGATCGATCCGGTCAGCGTGCCCGGCTGCGCGACGATGACGTGGCCGGGCATGGCGATGTAGTAGCCGCCCGAGGCGGCGAGGTCGGACATGGAGACGACGAGCGGCTTGCGGGCCCGCAGCAGCATCAGCTCGCGCCAGATCACGTCGGAGGCCACCGTCGAACCGCCCGGGCTGTCGATGCGCAGCACCGCGGCCTTGATGTTGTCGTCGTTGCGGATCTCGCGGATGTAGCGGGTGAGCTTGTCGGAGCCGACCTCCACGCCCATCGCCCCGTTGCCGCCGTCGCCGGAGACGATCGTCCCGACCGCATAGAGCACGGCGATGCGCGGCGCCGTCGGTCCGGCACGCGGCGCGCGCGCGATGCTCCGGTACTGATCGAGCGGGATCTCCTCGAACCGATCGCCGAAGCCGCTCGTCTTCCCCATCTCGTCGAAGTACGCCACATCGTCGACGAGGCCGTGTTCGAGGGCCTGGTCGGGCAGCATCGGGCCCTGGTCGATGAGCGTGCGCACTTCGGCGATCGACTTCTTGCGGGCGCTGGCGATCACGCCGAGGAGCTGTTCGAACGCGTCGTGATTCAGCGACTCGGTCATCTCGCGGTGGGCCGGCGTGAATCCCTTCTCGGTGAAGGTGTTGACGGCCGTCTTGTAGTCGCCGATGTGGAGCAGGTCGGGCTGGGCGCCCAGCTTGTCGAAGGTGCCGCGCAGGAAGAGCTGATAGCTGGCCAGGCCGCGCACGTTCAGCTGACCGGGCGGCACGAGCACGATGCGCGACGCGGCTGACGCGAGGACGTACTCGCGATCGCCGGCCGATTCGACGTAGGCGACCAGCGGCTTGCCGGAACTCTTGAAGTCGACGAGGGCCTCGCGCAGTTCCTGGACCTTGCCCCAGAGCGCCGGCGCCTGCACCGGCTTGAGGAGGACACCGGTGATGCGGGGATCGGTCTTGGCCGCGCGCAGGGCGTTGGTCACGGTGCGGAGCGTGACCGGCTCCTGGATCAGCTGATCGAACGGGTTGACCGACATCTCGTCGAGGTCGCCCTCGATCTTCAGCACGAGGACGCCCTTGTCGGGAACGCCCGGCGGGCGCCGGAAGGCGACCCAGGAGAACGCCACGAGCGCGGCCGAGAGCAGCACCGCACACGTGAGCAGGAGGACCACGACCCAGACGCCTCGTCGGACAGCCACACTCGTTCCTTTGGTGCAGGGCCCGGCGCCAGGTACGGTGCGGGGCCGAATTCAGGATGTATCTGGACGAGAATAGCATCCGGCTCGCGCGCGTCGCGGGTCGCGGCCCGGCGGTGACGGGCGAGGGAGAGCCGTTGAAGGCTTCCACCGCGACAGCAGGTGCGCTATACTCGAACGTCTGTGACCGGCCCCGGTCACATGCCTCTTGCGGAAGTGGCGGAATTGGCAGACGCGCAGGTCTCAGGAACCTGTCGGGGCAACTCGGTGAGGGTTCAAGTCCCTCCTTCCGCACCAGCCTTCGCTCGCTCCGCGAGCTACGGCTCGGCAAGCCACTCATCACCAGCCTACGGCTCGGCAAGCCACGCATCATCAGCCTACGGCTCGGCAAGCCACGCATCA
>CBIHOS010000180.1:0-10517 GCA_966211945.1 uncultured bacterium | reverse complement strand
CCGGTATCCGGTATCCGGATCATTTCACCGATGTAATCCGCCTGTCAGGGCCGGGTAATCGTCGAACCGTACAGTCGTGATGTGAGCGCGCCGGCCATTCGCCGTACGCGCCGCACGACGCCCGCCGCCCTTCGCGGCGGGACTACGACATCGACGCCCGGGCGGAATCGCAGTGCGGTGCCGCGACAACGGGCGCCTCCACAGGAGAGACGCAGACATGGCATTCGAATACGGCAGACTCGGCCGGAAGGGTGCGGCGGCAGGCGCCGTGCTGCTGACCGGCGGCCTCCTCGGCTACTCGGCGGCGCCCGATGCGCAAGCCGCCAATCCTGCGACCGATGTGGCCGGCAAGACCGCCGCCACCGTCACGCGCACGCTCGGTCCCGCCACGCACTCGTACGCGGGCATCGTCGAGGCCGTGACACCGGCCGTCGTCACGGTGCGGTCGGAACGTCGCGTCCGGCAGGTGAGTCAGGAGATGCCCGACTTCTTCCGCGAGTTCTTCGGGGAGCGCGCCGTCCCGCGCCGGCCGCAGCCGCGCGTCGGCGGATTGGGATCGGGCGTCATCGTCAGGGCCGACGGCTACATCCTCACGAATCACCACGTGATCGACGGCGCCGAGCAGGTGAACGTCGAACTGACCGATGGCCGCAGCTTCAAGGCGGACGTGGTGGGATCGGATGCCGCCAGCGATCTCGCGGTGCTGAAGATCGCCAACGCCACCAACCTGCGGACGCTGCCGCTCGGCAACTCCGATCAGGTCGCGGTGGGCGACGTCGTGCTCGCCGTGGGCAACCCGCTCGGCGTCGGCCAGACGGTGACGATGGGCATCGTCAGCGCGAAGGGCCGCGCAACCGGCGGCACGAGCTACGAGGACTTCATCCAGACCGACGCGCCGATCAACCAGGGCAACTCGGGCGGCGCGCTCGTGAACACCGACGGGCAGCTCGTCGGGATCAACTCGCAGATCCTCTCGCCGTCTGGCGGCAACATCGGGATCGGCTTCTCGATCCCGGCCAACATGGCGCGCAACGTCATGACGCAGCTGATCGAGACCGGTTCGGTCACGCGCGGCATGCTGGGCGTGACCATCCAGCCGGTGACGTCGGACCTGGCGCGCAGCCTGGGGCTCGACTCGGTGCAGGGTGCGCTCGTCAACGACGTGCAGGAGGACAGCCCGGCGGCGCGAGGCGGTATCAAGCGCGGCGACGTGATCACGGGCGTGGCTGGTGCCGCGGTGAAGGACGGCAACGAACTGCGCAACCGCGTCGCCCAGTCGCGCCCGGGCACGAAGCTGCCGGTCGAACTGCAGCGCAACGGCCGGAGCGAGACGGTCACGGTCACCGTCGCGGAACTGAAGCAGGCCGACGCGCGCGGCATGCAGCAGGACGACGGCGGCACGCAGCCCGATCCGACCGGCTATGGCATCGGCGTGCGGCCGGTGTCGCCCGAGCAGGCGCAGGCCCTCGACATTCCCGCCGGACGAGGCGTCATCATCGCCTCGGTCGACGGCGACGGCCGCGCCGCGGCCGCGGGGCTGCGCGAAGGCGACGTCATCGAGGAGGTGGACGGCTCGCCGGTGACCAGCGTCGAGAGGCTGCGGTCACTGCTGCACAAGGGCGAGCGCCCGGCGCTGGTGCTCGTGCACCGCGGCGACAGCACCATCTTCCTCACGCTGGAGCGGAATACGTAAGGGAAGGGAACGCCGCCTACCGTTCCGCGGCGGCGAGCTTCTCGAGACTGGCGCGCGAGTTCGCGATCATGCGCCGGTAGCCGTCGGGATCGACGTACGCCCGGGCGCCTTCGGTGGCGGCCCGGGCGCGCTTGTTCTCGAAGTCGAAGCCGATGCCGTGGGCGGCGAGGAAGATGTCGGGAGTCAACGCCGCCTGCGTCTTCAGTGCGGCCCGGTAGTCGTCGAGGATGCCCGGATAGGACGGGCGCGCGGCGAGACGCGTGCCCGGGTTCACCGACGTGCTGCCGGCGAAGACGACGCGGTACGACTGCCCGCCATCGTTCACCGTCGTCGTCCATGTCGTCGTGCCGGGCGTGTGGCCGGGCGTCCGGTGCGCCGTCAGCGAGACCCCACCCAGCGTCACCACCTCGCCATCGCGCAACACCTGATCGACCTGCACCGCCGGGTAGTGGAACGCCGCCGTCCCGGCAAACAGGTAGTCGGTCTTGCCGCCCGAGGCCAGCAGCGTGTCGTCGCCGGCCATCACGGCGACGCGGCCACCGGTCAACTCCTTCAGCCTGGCCAGCGATCCCACATGGTCGAAGTGCGCCTGCGTCGTCAGCAGCAGCTCGACGTCGCGCAGCCTGTGTCCCGAGGCTTCGATGGCGCGCGCGATCAGCGGCGCGGCCTCGGGGACGGCTCCGTCGATCAGGATGTGTCCGTCCGCCGTCTCGATGAGGAACACGGCGAGGCCGCGTGTCCCGACGTAGTGAATCGGCCCGGCGATCCGCGACGGCGCGATCGGCTCGCGCCAGCCGTCGGGATCGGACTGCGCGCGGACCGGGACGAGACCGGCGAGGCAGGCGGCGAGGCAGGTGGACACGGCGGCGAGCAGGCGAACCGGCGGCATGCCGAGCAGTGTACCCGCGGGGCGGGCAGCCGCCGCGGGCTGGTGGTAGAGTCGCGGTGCTCGTCCGGGCCGCCAGCACCGGAGCGAACGGAGACCGTCCATGCGCCTACGTGTGCTGATCGGCATCGCGATCCTGAGCGGGCTGAGCCTCGTACCGTCGTCCGGCCCCATGCGCGCCCAGGGGCAGGCGCCCGCCACACCGCCACCCACGGCCGACGACGCGCAGCCGTCGCAGCCGTCGTTTCGCGTGGAAGCCAACTTCGTCCGCGTCGACGTCTACCCGACCCACGCCGACGGCACTCCCGTCACCGATCTCACGGCCGACGACTTCGAGCTGCTCGAGGACGGCAAGCCGCAGGCCGTCACGCAGTTCGAACACGTGGCGCTGTCGACGACGACGGCACGCGAGGAGCGGCGCGATCCGGTGAGCGCCGACGATGGCCGGCGGCAGGCGGCCGACCCGCGCCGCCGGGTCTACGTGATCTTCCTCGACATGTGGCACTCGACGTTCGAAGGCGCGGTGCGGGCTCGCCGCCCGATCGTCGACATGCTCGAGCGGCTGATCGGCCCCGACGATCTGTTCGCGGTGATGACGCCCGACATGGACCCGCGCCAGATCACGTTCGCGCGGCGGACCGAGACAATCGACGAGATGCTCACCAGGCACACACGCTGGGGCATGCAGGACATGCAGTTCCGCATCCATCCCGAGGAGCAGCAGCTCGAGATGTGCTATCCCGAGGGGCATCCCGGCACCAGGTGCCCGGGGCCTGGCGGTCAGACGATCGTGCAGCCGCCTGGCGCCTATCGCGGCGTGGCGGCGCAGTTGATTCGCCGGCGGCGCGAGGACGAGACGCTGTCGGCGCTCGAGAACCTCGTGCGCTACCTCGGTGGCGTGCGCGAGGAGCGCAAGGCGCTGATCACGGTGACCAGCGGCTACGAGATGTACCAGCCGAAGCCGGAACTCCTGCGGCAGCAGGAGTGCCAGCAGGTGCCGTCGCTCGGGCGGCCGGGCACGGGGCCCGACGGCCGCATCACGACCGACACGCGCTCGGCGCAACTCGGGCCGCTCGCGCAGTCGACCGCGGAGTGCTTCGCGCTCGCGATGAAGTACGCGTCGCTGAACAATTACCAGCGGTTCATCGCCCTGACGCAGGAAGCCAACCGCTACAACGTCTCGTTCTACCCGTTCGACACGCGCGGCCTGGCGGTGTTCGACCGGGGGCTCGACGCCGGCGACGAGCGCCTGCGCAACGATTCCGGCGAGTGGTACAACCGCATCACCGGCAACGCGCCGGGCAGCCTGATGGCCGATGGCGATCGGCTGCGGACGCGGCTCGACTCGATGCGGATGCTCGCCGACAACACCGACGGCCTCGCCATCCTCAACACCAACAACCTCGCGGAGGGCGCGCGACGCATCGTCCAGGACCTGTCGTCGTACTACCTGCTCGGCTACTACTCCACCAACGACGCCCTCGACGGCAAGTGGCGGACGATTCGGGTCAAGGTCACGCGGCCTGGCGTCCGGGTGCGGGCCCGCAAGGGCTACCGGGCGCTGCGCGTCGAGGACATGGCGACGGCGACCAGCGCGGCACGCGAGGCGGCCGCAGGCGGCGCCGGCGACGCGGCAGCCACGGCCGAGAGCGCGGCGCTGACCGCGGCACTCGGCTCGGTGGCCGGGCTGCGCGATGGCCAGCCCTGGCGCAGCCGGGCCGCCTGGTTCTTCCACGCGGGCGCCGGCGCCACCACCCGCACCGGCACCGTGTGGCTCACCGCCGACGTGGACGCGTCGACGATCCGTGACGCGTCGTTCGCGCAGGGCGGCACGCTCACCGTGACCGTCAGCTCGGCCGGGCAGACCGTCGCGCAGGCGGAGGTCCCGCTGGCGGCCGGCGCCCGTACCGCCACCGCGGCGATCGAGACGTCGACGGCGCCGCTCGAGGCCGGCGAACTGCTCGTGCGCATGCGGCTGGCGCCCGCATCGGGCGGCCTCCCGCTGACCGATGCGGCACGGGTGGCACTACCGGCCGCCGATGCGCCGACCGCGGGCCCCCGCCTGGCGCGGGCCAGCCCGCAGACGCGCCAGCAGTTCGTGGTCACGGCCGATCCGCGGTACCGGCGCGGCGAGAAGATCCGCGTCGAGGTACCGGTGGCGCCCGGCGCAACCGCGGCCGCCGCCGCTCTCCTCGACAAGGCCGGCACGGTGATGGCCGCCGTCCCGGTCGCGGCCACACTCGAGCCGCCCGATGCCCGCGGCATCGGGTGGGCGATGGCGGCCGTCTCGCTGGCACCGCTCGCGGCCGGCGACTACGTGGTGCGGGTCGAGGTCGCGCATCCCGACGGCGATCAGCGCGTGTTCGCCGGCTTCAAGGTCGTGCCGTAGTCGCCGTGGCCTCGCGCCACGGCGGCGCACCAATCCATCGGGTTGGTACGAAACGGCGCGATTCTCCGGATTCTTGAACCGGACACGCGCCGATTCGTCACACGGCACGTCCCGCGGCGCCGGCATCACGGCGGTTCGTCCTGTGGCCCATCCACGCCGTCACCGTCAGCTGACGATCGGCCACTGGTGCGTGACCAATCGTCACACCGCGGCGATCCACGGCCCACCGGTTGCTCCTGGTCACACCCGCGATGCGTCCTGCGCATCGTGACGGGCCCACGTCCGCCGCCGGCTGCGGCGCGCGTCGAGGCCCGTCTTTTCGCGGCCGCTCGTGGCCGCAGAAGGGGACGTCATGAGTTACTCACGCAGGGTCCTGGCCGCGGCGGCGGCTGCCCTCCTCCTGCTCGCCCGTCCGGTGGCCGCCCAGGAACGCTTCGGCGGGCTGACCGGCACCATCACCGATGCCAGCGGCGCCGTGCTGCCGGGCACCACGGTCACCGTCACCAACAAGGCGACAGGCGCGGCGCGGTCGGTCGTCACCAGCGGCGACGGCCTGTACATCGTGCCCGACCTCGATCCCGGCCGCTACTCGCTCGTCGTCGAACTGGCCGGCTTCGCGAAGGCCGAGTACGCCGACGTGGGGATCACGCTCGGCAAGACGCTGAAGGTGGACGCGCAGTTGAAGGTCGGCGACCTGTCGGAGGTCGTGCAGGTCTCCGGGGCGCCGCAGGACATCGACGTGCGGAGCACGCTCGTCGCGCACAACGTGCGCGAGGAGGAGATCGACCGCATGCCCAAGGGCCGCAGCTTCCAGTCGATTGCGCTGACCGCGCCCTCGGTGAACAGCGGCGAGATCGAAGGCGGCTTCCAGGTCAACGGCGCCAGCGGCGCCGAGAACGCCTTCACGGTCGACGGCGTGGTCACCAACAGCCTGGTCGACGGCCGTTCGCGGCAGAACACCGTGTTCGAGTTCCTGCAGGAAGTCCAGGTCAAGACCGCCGGCATCGGGGCCGAGTACGGCGGCGCGCTCGGCGGCGTGATCAGCGCGGTGACCAAGTCGGGCGGCAACACCTTCCGTGGCGAGGGCCACTACTACTTCGAGGGATCGCCGCTCGGTGCCGGCCCGGTCGAGCGGCTCGTGCTCGATCCGTCCGACGATGTGACCGTGAGCTATGTGCAGGACGAGAAGATGCCCGACCACCGCAACGAAATCGGCGGCTCGATCGGCGGTCCGATCCTGCGCGACAAGCTGTTCTTCTTCGCGTCGTATTCGCCGCGCTTCGTGAGCCGGACCAACAGCTACCTGTTCGGCAACGGCACCGAGCCCGGCGAGATCGAGCGCACCCAGACCTATACGCAGGCGTTCGGCAAGGTCACCCACCGGGCCGGCCGCGTCACGTCGTCCGGATCGGTGCTGTTCACCCCGACCACGTCGGAAGGCACGCTGCCGGCCTACAACGGCGCCGCCCGCAACGTCATCACGAGCTCGCTGGCGGCCAACGCGCCGAACACGACGCGCGGCTTCGAGTCGCGGCAGGTCAGCACCACCGGCAACGTCGACGTCATGCTGTCGGGCACCTCGTTCTTCTCGGTCCGCGGCGGCTACTTCTACGACGACTACAAGGACACCGGCATCCCCGACACCACCAACTACATCTACCAGACGTCGAGCATCGGCCTGGCCGGCGTGCCGGCCGGCCTGCAGGGCGCCATCGGCACGCAGAACACGCCGCGCGCGCTGATCGTCGCCAACGACACGACCAAGCGCGGCTTCGTCAACGCCGACTACAACGTCGCCTTCTCGGCCCTCGGTGCCCACACGCTCAAGAGCGGCTTCGGCTGGCAGAAGACGATCAACGACGCCAACCAGGCGTACCCCGGCGGCTACGTCAACATCTACTGGAACAGCAACTTCAACTTCCAGGGCGACCGCGGCCGCGGCACCTACGGCTACTACGAGGTCAACAACCGCGGCGTGCAGGGCCAGGCCGGCGCCGACATCTACTCGCTGTACGTGCAGGACCAGTGGACGCTGAACAACCGGCTGACGCTGAATCTCGGACTGCGCACCGAGCGGGAGACGGTGCCGTCGTTCCGCGAGGGCGTCGCGGCGATGGAGTTCGGTTTCGCCGACAAGATCGCGCCGCGGCTCGGCGCCAGCTACGACGTCCGCGGCGACGGCCGCTTCAAGATTTACGGCAGCTGGGGCCGCTACTACGACTGGACCAAGTACGAGCTGTCGCGCGGCTCCTACGGCGGCGACACGTGGCAGGTGTTCTACCGTGGCCTGGACACGCTGGACGTCGGCAGCCTCAACCTGTCGAACATGCCGGGCACCGACCTCTGGGTGAATCCCGGCAGCTTCCGCGACCGCCGCGTGCCGAACTTCGAGTCGACCGATCCGGACATCAGGCCGATGCGCCAGGACAGCACCAGCATCGGCACCGAATACCAGCTCGGTACGAACATGTCGGTCGGCGTCCACTTCGTCCACAACAACCTGTCGCAGACCATCGAGGACATCGGCGCCGTCGACGCCGACGGCAACGAGACCTACGTGATCGGCAACCCGGGCCGCGGTCTGGCGCGGGTGCAGTTCCCGTCGGGCGCGACGCCGGTCGGCTTCCTGGTGCCCGAGCCCAAGCGGCAGTACGACGCGCTCGAGTTCACGGTCAACCGGCGGTTCGCCAACAACTACTTCTGGAGCGCCAGCTACGTGTGGAGCCGCCTCTATGGCAACTACTCGGGCCTGGCGGCCACAGAAGAAGTGAGCACGCCGACCACCGGCGTGTCGTCGGCCACGGCGCAGCAGCAGGGCGGCAGCATCGCCCGTCCCGGCGGCAACGCCAACCGCGCCTGGGACATCGACGAGATCTTCTGGGACAGCAACGGCACGCTCGACGTGCTCGGCCGCCTGCCGACCGACCGTCCGCACGTCGTGAAGCTGTATGGCAGCTACATGCTGCCCTTCGGCACGCAGCTCGGCGCGTTCTTCTACGCCGGCAGCGGCACGCCGCTCACGACCTACGTCGTCTCGACCAACCAGACGCAGTTGTTCGTGAACGGCCGCGGCGACATGGGCCGGACGCCGGTCCTCTCGCGCACCGACCTGCTCGTCTCGCACGAACTGGCGGTGGGCGGCAACAACAAGCGCCTGCGTTTCGAGTTGAACGTGCTCAACGTCTTCAACCAGAAGTCGACCCGACACGTGTTCAACTTCCTGAACCGCGGCGCCGGCGTCGCCCGGGCCTCGTCGGCCGTCGACCTCCACGACATCGACCTGTCGCAGGGCTACGACTACCGCGCCCTGATCGAGGCGTCGCCGGACCGGCTCAACGCGTACGACCCGCGCTACGGCAAGGCCGACCTCTTCGATCCGGGAGCGCAGGGGTTCGTCACCGTGAAGTTCCTGTTCTGAGTACCGGAACCGGAACCGGAACCGGGTACCGGGTACCGGGTACCGGGTACGGGGTACGGGGTGGGGACGGCTCGCCGAGCCGTCCCTCCGCTCGTCCACGTCGGGCGGCCGGGTTGGGACCCGCCTGCGCCATGGGCTTCGGCGCGCCAAGGCAACCGGTCCTGCCTTCTTCACAGGATGGTGCCAGCCACTACCGCGGGGCGCGGCGGCGGCGGAGCAGCGCGAGCAGGTCGCGGTGCGCGAGGACCGCGTCCGGCGACTGCTGGATGGCTTCGAGATAGCGCTGCGCGTAAGGTGTGCCTTCCGAATCCGGCGACGCCAGCGCCCGCACCTGCACGAGGACGGCATCCTCGTCCGGCTCGCCCTCGGCTGCCAGCAGCTCGTCGATGCGCACCACCGACTCCGACAGCGGCCGCAGCCAGGCGAACTCCGAGTCGTGCAGGACGACCTGCAGGAACTCGTTGGCCGAGAGCCGGCCATGCACGCGCTCGTAGCCGCGTCGCTCCCAGTCGAGCAGCGTACGGTGCAGCCGGAGCAGCGCCTCGCGAATCTCGCGCAGCCGCCGCGACACGCTCATCGGATCATGGGTTTCCACGACCTCCAGCCTAGCGCGCCACGGCGCTGACCGGAAACGACCGCCAGACGTCAGGAGGCGGCCACACCGTGCCTGTCGTGATCGGTGTGGTGCGGAGCCATGGAGCCACCCCGGCATGCGCACAGAAGGCCGGGACGGCCATGCAGGCACGCGCCGCCCGACGGCGGCGCTCGTCCCCGATGCGCGGCGAGGAGTACAGTCTGGCCATGTCCATGGCCCGACCGCCGATCACCGGCCTCATCGCCATCGCCCTCGTCGTCGTCACGTACGGTGTCCTCGCGCAGCCGCGCGGCCCCGGCTCGAGCGTCCCGAAGGACGCCAGCGGTGAGTGCCCGCCGGGCACGACCGAAACGAGACCGGGGCGGTGCCAGAAGCCGGAGTACCCGCCGCCGAGCATCCTCGACTACCGGCCGCGATCGACGCTCGTGACCGTGCAACACGCGGTGCCGAAGGCGAAGTTCCCGGTCGTGGACATCCACAGCCACACCGGTCCGTCGCCCGAGACGCTCGAGCGGCTGGTCGGCGAGCTCGACGCGTTGAACGTGCGGGTCCTCGTGAACCTGAGTGGCGGGGGGAGCGCCGATGCGGTCGGGCAGAAGGTCGACTTCATCCGCTCGACGCGGTACGCGGATCGCTTCCGCGTGTTCGCCAACGTCGACTGGCAAGGCGCCGGTGGGCCGGGCTGGGCGGAGAATGCCGTCGCCGGGCTCGAGGCCGCGGTGAAGCGCGGCGCCATCGGCCTGAAGGTCTTCAAGAACCTCGGACTCACGGCGAAGAAGGCCGACGGCAGCCGCCTGGCCGTCGACGATCCCGCGCTCGCACCCGTCTGGCAGGCCTGCGCGCGCCTGAACATCCCGGTGCTGATCCACACGGCCGAGCCGATGGAGTTCTTCTCGCCGATGGACTACAAGAACGAGCGCTGGCTCGAGCTGGCGCTGTTCCCCAGCCGCCGCAACAACGCCCCTGGCCAGCCCACCTTCGATCAGCTGCTCGCCGAGCGCGACCGGATGTTTGCGGCCAACCCGAAGACGCGCTACATCGCTGCCCACTTCGGCTACTACGGCCACGACCTCGCGCGGGCCGCGGCCGCGCTGGACCGGATGCCCAACGTCGTGCTGGAAGTGTCAGCGGTGCTTTACGAGTTCGGCCGCCAGCCGAGGGCGGCGCGCGATTTCTTCACGCGCTACCAGGACCGCATCCTGTTCGGCAAGGACGCCTACGAGCCGAGCGAGTATCCGTATTACTGGCGGGTGTTCGAGACCGGCGACGAGTACTTCGACTACTACCGCGGCTACCACGCGTTCTGGAAACTCTACGGATTGCAGTTACCCGATCAGGTGCTGAAGAAGGTGTACCACGCCAACGCGCTGCGGGTGGCGCCGGGACTGCCGCAGCACGGCTGGTAATCCGCACATGACGAAGGCGAGTCCGCTGGCCATGTGGCCGGCGGGCTCGCCTGCGATTTCACGGCAAGGAGCCGGGGCGCACCAACCCCCGCCGTGTGCGCGGAGCTACATGGGGCGACGCAACGCGAAT
>CBIHOS010000179.1:0-10546 GCA_966211945.1 uncultured bacterium | reverse complement strand
GGATGTAGCGGCCGGACTTGTCCGGCCGGGCCTGAACCGCCTTCACCCATTGCACTGCCGACCCACGAAGCCGGCTCTATCCGCTGACGTAGACGTGGAAGCCGCCGGCCTCGGCGTATCCCATGCGCGCGTAGACCGGCTGACCGGCCGGCGTCGCATGGAGGATCGTCCGCGAGACGCCCCAGTCCGCCCGCGCCTGCTGGAGCGCGTGGCGCATCACGGCTTCGGCGTAGCCGCGACCCTGGCGATCGGGACGGGTCGCGACCAGCGCGACGTAGGCGATGTCGTCCACCGCGACGACCGACGCCGTCGACACGGGCACGTCGTTCACGTAGCCGACCACGCCGGTCACGTTCGACCAGAACGACTCGGGCGCGGTGGCCGGCCGGACGATCTCGGGCGGGATGTCGTAGCCGGCCGCGTTGAGGTCGGCCACCGCCTGCCGGGTCGCCGCACTGTCGACCGCGCGGAGGTCGAGCGCGGGCAGGCGGCGCACCGGCGGCGCCAGCGTGGCCGCGACCATGCCCGTCATCGGCATCATGTACTGCAGGCCCGCCTCCGCGCAGAGGCCGGCGGTGTCGAGCGCCGGCGGCGTCCTGTCGGCGGCATACATCAGAATCCAGTGCAGGCCGTGCCGCTCGAAATGACGGCGCGCCTTGGCGAGCCGCCCGCGCAGATCGTCGGCGCCTGCAACGGGGTCGGTCAGGATGGCGGCATTCATGAACGGCAACGGCGATCGGCCGTCGGCGAGCACGAGACCTGGCAGCGACACGACGCCCCCGCCGGGCAGGTGCCGCGCGAAGTACTGCCACGCGTTCCGCAACAGGCGATCGGATTCGACGGCACGCGCAGCAGGAGTGTCGGACATACGGCCCTTTCGGCGACGAGCAGGCGTCGCACGCACGTACGTGTCACGGCTGAGTTTGGCCCAGAATAGCACCGGTTCCGCCAGCCGATGTCGTTCCAACGTTCCGACGTTCCGACGTTCCGACGTTCCGACGTTCCGACGTTCCGACGTTCAGCATTCGCCGAGCCTTCGGCGGACACGTCAGCGCTCACGACCGGTTGTCGAGCCGCGCGTGGATCGCGCGAACCTCGTCGCGCAGCGCGCGCAGTTCGGCAATCGCCTCGTCGCGCTTCTCCGCGGCCTGGGCCGGTTCGACGAACCAGGCGGCGAGCAACCCGGAGAGCACGCCGAACACGCCGACGCCGGCCGCCATCAGCAGCGCCGCAATCATCCGGCCCTCGGTCGTGACCGGGAAGCGGTCGCCGTAGCCGACCGTGGTGATCGTCGTCGCGGCCCACCAGATCGCGTCCTCCGCGCTCTTGATGTTGGACGCGGCGTTGGTCTCGACCATCAGGATGAGGATGCTGGAGGTGACCAGCAGGAGCAGCAGCATGAGGCTGGCGGCGAGGAACGCGCTCTGCTTGCGGCGCTCCAGGAGCGCGTCGCCGACGATGGCGGCGGCGCGGACGCCGCGCAGGATGCGCAGGAGCCGCGCGACGCGGGCGAAGCGGCCCCATCGCGTGATGTCGAGCACCGGGATGCTCGAGAGCAGATCGATCCAGCCCCACGTATAGAAGTACCGCCAGCGATTGGGGGCCCGGCGGAACGACACGCAGAAGTCGACGAAGAAGATCGCGCAGGCGATGGTGTCGGCCCCCTGGATGATCCGGGCCACCTCCGGGGCCGGCGACAGCAGCACCTGGGCGCCGACCGCAGCCAGCGTGAACAGGCAGAGGAACAGCATGAACAGCTGGTAGGGCGGCGACTGGGGTCGCAGGGCGCGCAGGGGCACACTTTCCTCCGGGACGGGCGTATTGTAGGGGCGACATGCCTCTCCCCCTCGATCGCCGCTCGTTCCTGAAGTCGGCCTCCGCCACCCTCGGCGCCGGGCTGATCGCGCCAGCCACCGCTTCCGCCGCGCCGGCCGTCTGGCGGCAGGCGGGTGCGCCATCCGATCGCGTGCGGGTCGCCATCATGGGCGTCAACTCGCGCGGCGCGCAGCTCGCGCGGGCGTTCCTCAGCACCCAGGGCGCCGTCGTCACGACCATCTGCGACGTCGACAGCCGCGCCGCCGCCAAGGCCGCGGCCGCGGTCGGCGCCGCCGGCAAGGCGCCGGTCGTGATCGCCGACATCCGCAAGGTGCTCGAGTCGCCCGACGTCGACGCGCTCGTGATCGCCGCGCCCGACCACTGGCACGCGCCGGCCGCCATCCTGGCCTGCGATGCCGGCAAGCACGTCTACGTGGAGAAGCCCGCGAGCCACAACCCCCGCGAGGGCGAACTGCTCGTCGAGACGCAGAAGCGCACCGGCAAGATCGTCCAGATGGGCAACCAGCGCCGCTCGTGGCCGAACGTGAAGAAGGCGATCGGCCTCGTACACGGCGGCCGCATCGGCAAGGTCTACAACGCCCGCACCTGGTACGCCAACACGCGGCCGTCGATCGGCAAGGGCAAGCCGGTCCCGGTGCCCGAGTGGCTCGACTTCGAACTCTGGCAGGGCCCGGCGCCGCGCCGCGAGTTCATCGACAACCTGGTGCACTACGAGTGGCACTGGCGCTGGCACTGGGGCACCGGCGAAGCCGCCAACAACGGCACGCACATGTTCGACCTCGCGCGGTGGGGCCTGCAGGTCGAACACCCGTCGCGCGTCACGTCCTCGGGCGGCCGCTTCCAGTTCGCCGACGACTGGGAGTTTCCCGACACGCAGGTCATCGCCCTCGACTATCCGGGCGGCAAGCTGATCACGTGGGAGTCGATGAGCGCCAACGGCTTCCAGCCGCAGGGCCGCGGCGTCGGCGTGACCTTCCACGGCGACCAGGGGTCGCTGCTGATCGACGGCGACGGATACACGATCTACGACCTGAAGGGCGCGGTCGTCGAAGAGGTCAAGACCGATCCCGGTGCCGTGACGAGCCAGGTCGGGCCGGCCGTGCGCCTCGACGCGCTGCACACGACGAACTTCGTCGAGGGCATCCGCGGCACGTCGCCGCTCGCGACGCCGATCGACGGCGGCCACACCAGCACGATGATGGCGCTGCTCGGCAACATCGCCTGGAAGACCGGCCGCGCCCTCACCTGCGACCCGGCCACCGGCCGGATCCAGGACGACGAGGAGGCGATGAAGATGTGGGCCCGCGAGTACGCCCCGGGCTGGGCGCCGAAAGGCACCTAGCGATGACGCGGGCCCGACCGCCTGCGCCAGGCCCCTGGCGCAGGCTCAGTCGACGTGGGCGACGCAGTCGATCTGCACCAGCACGTGGTCGCGGCCCATCTGGTCGACGCCACACCCGCTGTAGGACCGCGCCGGCGGCGGGTCCGGGAAGTGCCCCCGATAGCCCTCGTTGACCAGCGCGAGATTGCGATTGGGTTCGGCGACGGTCATGTGCACCTTGAGCACGTTGGCCATCGACGATCCGGCCGCGTCCAGGATCATCCGCATCGCCTTCAGCGCGCTCTCGGTCTGCACCCTGGCGTCGCCGGGCTCCTTCCGATCCTGCGGATACCAGCCGCCAATCCCCGCAAGAAACAGCAGGTTGCCCGAACGGACGCAGTGCGAGAGCAGCGGATTGGGCGTGCGGTCGGGTCTGTTGATCGCGACCTTCTTCGGTCCTCCGGCGCCGGCCTGCGCGACACGCCGCGCGGGCCCAGCCTGAGAAGCCACCGAAGGCGCGGCCCCGCCGGCGGTTCCGGCAATCGTCGCGAGGCCCGCCGTCATGGCCGCACGACGCGAGGGACGACGAAGCGACGAGCGCTGAGGAGAGGTGGACGGGTTGGACATGGCCGGCATCGTACTGCGCCGGCGCCCGACCGCACGCCTGGGGCTCACGCGCGCGTCGGCGCGTCGCCGAAATGGCGACGATACGCGCGACTCAGATCGTTGGCGTGCTCGTAGCCGAGCGCGTAGGCCACTTCCTTCACCGACAGCGTGCCCGTCGCGAGCAGGTCGCGGGCCCGCGCCATCCGGCTCCGGTGGAAGAACGCGAGCGGGCTCATCCCTTCAGCCGTCGTGAACACCCGGTACAGCGTCGACTGCGACACGTTCAGGTAGTCGCAGAGCCGCGCGATCGGCTCGCGGCTGTCGAGGTGTGCGGCAAGCCACGTGCGGGCGAGCGCCGCGAGATCGGTGGGCTCGGTGCCGGGGCGTGGCTCGAGGACCTCGCGCGTGACCGTCGCGTCGAACAGGATGCGGCAGCCCTCGAGATAGGACGCGTCGGGCCCTTCGAGGCGCAGCACCTCCCGGCGACAGAGGTCGTGCAGCACCACGAACGGCTGCCGGTCGTGCCGCCCGAGGACGCGTGTGACGTAGGAGGCCTGGAGCCCGGGCCGGTTGCCCGCGGCGGCCGACTCCCGCCACATCCACAGGCGGAAGCGTGACGCCCCCGAAGCGGCGCCCCTCCAGCCGAACGGGCAGTCGGGCCCGATCACCGCAATCGTCCCGGCCCGCATCCGCACCGCCTGCCGCCGCACCACCATCGTCGGACTGCCCTCTTCGATGAGGACGCACACCCAGCCTTCGTGACGGCTCACGGGAATCGGCTGGCGATGGAAGTCGCGCGTGCCCCAGGCGAGGTACAGGAGCGGCGCAGCGGCCGTGTCCCCGGCCTTCCAGAACGAGCGATCGCGGGCCGGAAGGTAGAGGTGCCGGCGCTCGGACGAGGGCATAGCCGCAACATTCACCCAAATGCTGCAGCGACTTCAAGGACATTGCGCCGGAAACCGTTCGGACTACGCTGGACGCACCATGCAACGCAGACGGTTCCTGAAGTCCGCGGGGCTCGCCGCCGCCGCGGCCGCGGCTCCGACCATCCTGCCGTCGCGCCTGTTCGGCGCGCAGGCGCCGGGCAATCGCGTGAACCTGGCCTTCATCGGCACCGGCCGGCAGGCGCAGGGCCTCAACATCCCCCAGTTCATCGCCGTGCCTGGCGTACACGTCGTGGCGGTCTGCGACGTCGATGCCTGGCGGATGCACGAAGCCAAGGGGCTCGTCGAGCGCACCTACGCGGCGCAGTCCTCGTCGGGCAGCTACACGGGCTGCGCGACGCACCGCGACTTCCGCGAGGTGCTGGCCCGCCGCGACGTCGATGCCGTGATGATCTCGACACCCGACCACTGGCACATCCCGATGGCGCTCCTGGCGCTGCAGGCCGGCAAGGACGTGTCGCTCGAGAAGCCGATCTCGCGCTTCATCGGCGAGGGCCGCCGCCTGGTGGACACGGTAGCCACGCACAAGCGCGTGTTCCGCGTCGACAGCGAGTTCCGCTCGCTCGAACGCTTCCATCGCGCCGCCGAACTGGTGCGCAACGGCCGTCTCGGCAGGCTGCACACCATCCGCGTGTCGTCGCCGAAGGAGGAGTTCCCGGCCGAACCCGCCATCGAGGCGCCGCCGCCGGCCGACCTCGACTACGACATGTGGCTCGGCCCGGCCGAGAAGGTGCCGTACATGCAGAAGCGGCTGCACGCACCGCGCGACATCAAGAGCCGGCCCGGCTGGTTCCGCAGCAAGCTGTTCGCCGACGGCATGCTCACCAACTGGGGCGCGCACCTGGTGGACATCTGCCAGTGGGCCAACGACACCGAGCGCACCGGTCCCGTCGAGGTACAGGCGACCGGCAGGTACCACGACGACCCGGTCTGGAACGTGCTCGAAACGTTCGACGCGCGTTACACGTTTGCCAACGGCGTGCGGATGTTCTACACGATGGACCAGCCGCGCATCCGCTTCGAGGGCGACAAGGGCTGGCTGCAGGTGCACTACTCGAAGTCGGCCGCCCATCCGGAGTTCCTCGAAGCGAGCAGCCCCGACATCCTGAACGCGCGTTTCGGCGACGGTGATACGCGGTTCCCGCTCAGGAGCGAGCGCGTCGACTTCATCGAGGCGGTGAAGAGCCGCGGCCAGACCATGGAGGACGCCGAGGTCGGGCAGCGCACGATCTCGATCTGCCACCTGGCCCACATCGGCATCCAGCGGCAGGGTGCGGTGCTGAAATGGGACCCGGCCAGGGAGCGCTTCACGAACGACGAGGCTGCCAACGCGCTGCTGCAGGGGCCGCCCCCGCGGAAACCATGGGGGACGGAATGAACCCGGTGTCACAGATATGGCGGGCCCTTTCCGTTGCCGTTCTTCTCCTGCTCGGGGCCCGCACCGCGCAGGCCCGCCCGGAATTCTTCGTGTTCGACAACGGCGTCGGCCGCGGCTCGTGGACGCCCGAGCAGCAGGCCCGCACGCTGAAGGAGCTGGGCTACGACGGCATCAGCTACAACTACACGACGCCCGAGGATCTGGCGAAGTGGCAGCAGGCCTTTGGCGCCGTCGGTCTGAAGATCTACGGCCTCTACGTTCACACCTCCGTCGATGCACCGGCGCCGTACGATGCGCGGCTGCCTGAAGCGATCCGGCTCCTGAAGAACACGCCGACGGTGCTCTGGATCACCGTCCAGAAGCCGAAGACGCCCGGCGACCACGAGGCCCGGGCCGTGCAGATCGTCCAGCAGGTGGCCGACCTGGCGCGCGAGCACGGCGTGCAGGTCGCCCTCTACGGTCACGCCGGCTTCCTCGTGGAGCATGCCCGCGACTCGGCCCGCATCGTCGCCAAGGCGGGCCGGCCGAATCTCGGCGCGACGATCAACCTCTGTCACGAGTACATGAGCGGCGTCGGCCAGGATCTCGAGGCGAGCGTCAGCGCGGTCGCCCCCAAGGCCACGCGCGTGAGCATCAACGGCGCCGACCTTGCGTCGAAGACCTACATCACGCGCCTCGACCAGGGCGACGTCGATCTGGTGGCCTATCTCGTGAAGCTGCGCCGGGCCGGCTACGACGGGCCGATCGGGCTGCAGGCCTACAACGTCCCCGGCGATACGCGCGAGAACCTGGCGGCCAACATCGCGACCTGGCGCCGCATCGCCGCCGACGTCGACGAGCGCCTGGCCGCGACACCCGTCCCTCAGAACACGCTCACTGCGCAGGAACGGAAGGACGGCTGGCGCCTGCTGTTCGACGGCAAGACCACCACCGGCTGGAAGGGCTTCGCGAAGCCGGGCTTCCCCGCTGCCGGCTGGGTCGTCGAGAACGGCACGCTGAAGGGGCTCGGCAAGAAGGGCGGCGACATCATCACGACGGCGTCCTTCGACGACTTCGAGTTCCAGTGGGACTGGCGGTTGTCGTTCCGCGGCAACAGCGGCGTCAAGTACTTCGTCGACGAACGGCGCGGCAACGCCGGTGGCGCCATCGGCCACGAGTACCAGACCATCGACGATGAGCACTACGTGGCGATGGCACTGAACGACTTGCAGAAGACCGGTGCCTGGTACGACGTGCGACCGCCGGCGAAGACCGCGGCCCGGCCGGTCGGCGAGTGGAACACCTCACGCCTCGTCGTGAAGGGCACGACCGTCGAGCATTGGCTCAACGGCACGCTCGTCCTGCGCTACGGCATCACCGATCCGGAGTCGATGGCCGGCATCGCCAAGAGCAAGTTCAAGGACGTCGAGGGCTACGCCGACAAGATCCGCACGCCCATCCTCCTCCAGGACCACGACACCATCGTCTGGTACAGGAACCTCGAGATCCGCGATTGACCCTGTTGCTGGCCGCTTGATGCCGCCGCCGGGCCGTCCTGGAACATCATGGGGCGAGGCCGCTGACCATTTGTCACGATCGATCGCCCGCATGTCTCCCGCTCCGATCGTCCATCGGCTTCGCACCGCCGGCCTGCTGCTGGCCTTCTGGACCGGACTCGGCGTGCTCTTCGCGCTGCCCGGCCTGAACGAGACCGGCCGCTTCCGGCTGCAGCTGGCCGACGCGATCGTGCAGTGGTGGGCCTGGGGACTGGTGTCGCTGGTCATCGTCGCCGTCGATCGCCGCCTGCCGTTCGGCGACAAGCAGATCGCCCTGCGCGTCCTGGCGCACGTGCCGCTCGGCGTCGCGTTCACGATCGCCTACATGTACGTGGCGGCCGGCATCCGCGCGGCGATCGGCCTCGGGCCGTGGCAGGCGGTGTGGTCGCGCGAGCTGCTCGTGATCGCGCTGCGCGGCATGGCGCTGTGGAGCCTGATCATCTACTGGGTGATCGTCGGCGTCTGGACGGCGTATCGCTACTACCAGCGGTACCTGTGGAGCGAACTGCAGCGCGAGCGCGTCGAGCGCCTCTCGAGCGAGGCCAGGCTCGAGGCGCTGCGGCTGCAGCTCGATCCGCATTTCCTCTTCAACGCCCTCAACACCGTCTCGGCGCAGCTCGAGGCGGACCCGCGGCTGGCGCGCCGGATGCTCGAGCACCTCGGCGATCTCCTCCGGCTGACGCTCGACTCCGGCGGCCGTACCTTCGTGCCGCTGGACGACGAGTTGAGCTTCCTCGATCACTACCTGGCGATTCAGCGCATCAGGTTCGGCAGCCGTCTGCGCGTCGAGCAGTCCATCGACGGGCCGGCGCGCCGCGCCCTCGTGCCGTCGCTGTCGCTGCAGCCGCTCGTCGAGAACGCGATCAGGCACGGACTGTCGGCGCGGGCCTCGGGTGGCACCGTGTGGATTGCCGCGCGAGTGAGCGGTCGCGCCCTCGAGCTGACCGTCGAGGACGACGGCGACGGATTGCCGCCTGGATTCACGCTCGCGGCCTCGTCGGGACGCGGGCTGTCGATTACGCAGCAGCGCCTCGACGGCCTGTACGTCGACGAGCCGCACGGACTCGTCCTGGCACGACGTCCGCCAGGCGGCACCGTCGTCACCATGCGCGTGCCGCTGCGGGTCGTCGACGGGACTGCAGCCCCGCGAGAGGTCGCCCATGCCTGAGGCCACACGGCTCACGGTGCTGATCGTGGACGACGAAGCGCCGGCCCGCCAGCGGATCGCCGATTTACTCCGGCGCGATCCGGGCATCGTGCTCCACGAAGCCTCCGATGGGCGCTCCGCGGTCGACGCGATCGGCAGTCTGTCGCCGCAGCTCGTCTTCCTCGACGTGCAGATGCCCGAGCTCGACGGGCTGGGCGTGATTGCCGCGATCGGCGTCGAGGCGATGCCGCTCACCGTCTTCGTGACCGCGTACGACCAGCACGCGATCGGGGCGTTCGAGGCCAACGCGCTCGACTACCTGCTCAAGCCGTTCAGCGACGAACGCTTCGAGGCGGCGCTGGCGCGGGTGCGCCAGCGGCTGGAGGAACGCGCCTCACGCGCGTTCGGGGATCGGCTGGAACGCCTCCTCGTACAGGACGCCCGCCGGCTCGATCGCCTCGTCGTCAAGGCCGGCGGCAGCGCGCGGCTGCTGGAGGTCGACGAGATCGACTGGATCGAAGCGACCGGCGTCTACGTCACGTTGCACGTCGGCACGCGCGAGGTCCTGCACCGGATCGCCTTGAGCGAGCTCGAAACGCGGCTCGATCCCCGGCGGTTCGTCCGCATCCACCGCTCCGCCATCGTCAACCTGCAGCGCGTGGCGCGGCTCGATGCGCTGACGCACGGCGAGTTCGAAGTCGTCCTGCGGAACGGCACCCGCGTCCGCCTCAGCCGCACCTACCGATCGCATGTCGAAGCGATCCTGGGTCAGGCGTTGTGAAGAGGAGAAGGTCGGAAGGCAAGAGTCAGAAGTCAGAAGTCGCCTCGACCTTTTGACTTCTGCCTTGTGACTTCTGACTTCTGACTTGTTCAGTTCTTGGGAAGCAGCCAGCTGAAGACGTCCGCCATGAACAGCTCACTGTCCTTGCCCCAGTAGACCGTGTTCCTGGCATCGCGAGGCTGGCCAGTCAGTCGTTTGCCGTCAGGTGTGCCCAGGAAGACCGTGGCCATGCCCTCGCCGATGGCGATGACGCGGCCGCCTCCTTGCGCGGTCGCATACGCGGCGAACGGCTGGGCAGGCCTGCCCTCGGCATCGAGCTGCCACGCGAATGGCGTGCCTCCCTCGATGGCGCGACCGCCGCTGTAGGGAAGCTCGTAGGCGCCCTTGGCGACCTCGCCGGCCCGGCTGACCCCGCCGGTGTTGTGCAGGTAGGGCGTGTCGCCCGTGAGCGTGAGGCCGAACGGGGCCAGCACGTCGTTGAGGCGCGTGACCGCGAGCTTCTGCCGCTGCTCCTCATCCACGACGACGAGCAGAGAGCCGCCGCCCTCGACGAACGCTATGAGCGCGGCGCGCTCCGGGTCGGTGAATTCGGCGACTGGCGCCCGCACGTAGACGAGCCGGGCGCCGCGCAGGGTCGCTGCATCGATCGGCCCGGTGCCTTCGTGGATGGCGAAGCCGAGCCGCGTCGCCAGGGCCGCCATCGGCTCGGGGACGGGGCCTTCGCCGTGGGCGCGATCGAAGTAGACGCGATCCGCAGCGCCCGGGGTCGTCTGCGCCGATGCGACGGCGCCGCAGGCGAGACCGATGACGACCGCGGCACCGATCGCCGGCGGCAGGAGCAGGAACGGCAGTGTCGACATGCCGCAAGCGTGCCGCGACGGCCGACGCGAGCGCAGTGAATTGTTGCGAGCCGGCCCGTCACCGAGCGGAACCGGCCGGCGGGCCGCACGTTCAGAACTCGTCGGCGACGATGTCGGCGGGCGAGACGTGGAACTCGT
>CBIHOS010000178.1:0-10634 GCA_966211945.1 uncultured bacterium | reverse complement strand
TACCCGATCTTCGAGCATATCAACTCCGGCGCGCCCGCGGGCCCAGCTACCGCGGCCTGAGCAGGTCGACCTCGACGCCGAACGCATCGGTCAGCTCGCGCGCCCACGCCGCAGGATCGGAGCGCAGGTGAGCGGGGGTGTCCTCGGCCCACACGGGGTCGGGCAGGGCAGACGCCCAGCGGAGCGCCTGTTCGTATTCACGATGCATGCGCGGCAGCGTGTGGTGCGCTTCCCACCACTCGCGCGCGCGAGTGCCCAGCGCGGCACGCAAATCCGCGTCAGTGATGAGACGCCGCAGCGCCTGGCGCACCATCGCCTCCTCGTCGGCGATGTCCACCGAGACGGCAACGGCGTGCGACGGCCCGGGCGGCTGCAGCACCGCCGCGGCATCGGTGCGCACGTGCTTCAGCTGCCAGTGCCGCGGATCCACCGTCGGCACGTCCACCGTCGACAGCTGATCGGCGATGACGGTGGGCTTGCCGGCCGCGAGGCAGCGCAGCCACGACGCCGACGTTTCGTGCGCCGTCGGCCACCGCAGGCACAGGCAGATGTCGGCATCGCGCAGCTCAGCGGCCAGGGCGGTGTCGTCGACGTAGCCCGTCACCTCGATGAGGTCGCGCGTACCGGTGCGCCGGACGTCCTCCCAGAGCGCGTAGTGCTCGCCGATCTCGCCCACGAGGCGCAGCTGGACGGGTGGCAGATCGTCACGGAGCGCGGCCAGAGCACGCAGAATCGACAGGATGCGCTTTTCCGGCGTGATCAGGCCGAACGCCGACAGCGTGATGACGGGGGAGGCGGTCTCTGCGGTCGAGACTCCGGCGTCGGCCACGATAGCGGGGTCCGGTACCCGGTACCCGGTACCCGGTACCCGGTCTCTGGCACCCGGCGCGTCCCACGGATCGGGCACGCCCATCGCGAAGGTCGTTACCGGCGTGGCCGGGTACGTCTCGGCGAGCGCCTCGCGCAGCGGTCCGCTGTGGACCGCCACGCCGCGCGCCCGCGTCATGACCGTGCGCAGCATCGGCCACAGGTAGTACGGCGATCCCTGCAGGCCAGCGACCACGTAATCGGCGACGCGCGGGTCCACGCCGGGGTGGTTGAAGCGGAACTCGGCCCGGTAGTCGGCCGGCCGCCTGTCGGCGAGCAGCGCCTGCGCGCGGGCGTGGTGCAGGGCCCCGTCGTGCAGGACGACGAGCCCGGGCCAGCGCAACAGGTACGGCCACATGAAGCGATGACAGGCGGCGTTGCCGAGCTGATAAACGATGAGGTCGTAGGGCGCCTGCTCGTGGCGCACCACGAAGTCGTAGGCGCGATAGAGCGGCAGCCCGTGCGGTCCGGCGAGCGGCAGGATCAGCGGGCCGAGGCCGGCGTGCAGGCCGCCGCCCGCCGCGCCCCAGACGCGATCGTCCACGTACAGGTGCACCTGGTGGCCGCGGCGCACATCGTCGAGCACATCCACGCTGTAGGCGGCGATGCCCGAGTGGACAGGCGGCAGCGGCGAGAACCACGCGATCCGCATCACGGGGATTGTGCCCGAAGGTCAGCGTTGCCGCGCGTTTGATCGATAGGCGACCAATAGAGTCCGCGTTGCAGATGAGTGAGATGCGGGCTAGCATCTACGGGATCGAGCCTCGCCCCCTGACCGGCCGAGGCGATGTGAGCCGGGGGCGTGTGATGGGCACGCGCGTCCGCGCTTGCGCAAACTTTCACAAGCGCCACCACACGCCGCACACGCGGCGCCGAACTCGCATGGACGGCTGGCTTCCAATACTCCTGCTCACCGGTTTCGGGTTCTCGTTTGCCGCGGGGAACATCTTCATCTCCCAGTTCCTCGGCCCGCGCAACCCGACGGCGGAGAAGCTTGCGCCGTACGAATGCGGCATGCCGCCGGTCGGCGACGCCCGCGAGCGGATGTCGGTCCGCTTCTACCTGGTGGCGATGATCTTCCTGCTCTTCGACATCGAGGTCGCGTTCCTCTATCCCTGGGCCGTCGCGCTCCGCGAGCTGCAGTGGACCGGATTCGTGCAGATTTTCGTGTTCTTCCTCATCCTCGTCGCCGGCTACGTGTACGTGTGGCGGAAGGGCGCGCTGGACTGGAATACGCGCGACTGAGCCTGGCGGCTCGCGACGCGACGGAAGGACCGCAGAACCATGGCTGACATCGAAATTCCCGTGCTGACGACCACGGTCGACAAGCTGGTGGGCTGGGCCCGCCGGTCGGCCATCTGGCCGGTGGCGTTCGGACTTGCCTGCTGCGCCATCGAGATGATGGCGATGGCGGCCTCGCGCTACGACATCTCGCGGTTTGGCGCCGAGGTGTTCCGCGGCTCCCCGCGCCAGGCCGACCTGATGATCGTGGCCGGACGGCTGTCGCGGAAGATGGCGCCGGCGCTGCGCCGCGTCTACGACCAGATGCCCGAGCCCAAGTGGGTGATCTCGATGGGCGCGTGCGCGTCGGTCGGTGGCGTCTTCGACAACTACGCCATCGTCCAGGGCGTCGACCAGGTCGTGCCGGTGGACGTCTTCGTGCCCGGGTGCCCGCCCCGGCCCGAGTCGTTGATCTACGGCATCATCCAGTTGCAGCGGAAGATGGCGCGGACGCCGCAGCCGCTCGTGAACCTGGGCTGAGGCATGGATCACGCGACCCGACTGGAAGCGCTCCGGCAGGCCCTGCCCGACGAGCCGATCGAGGAACTGCAGGCGGTCGACCAGCCGGCGATCGTCGTGCCGGCCGAGGCGATTGCGCGGGTCGCCCGGCAGCTGCGCGACCACCCGTCGCTGCAGTTCCAGGTGCTGGCCGAACTGACCGCGGCCGATTTCTGGCCGGTCGAGCCGCGCTTCGAGGTGGTCTACCACTTCATCTCGCTCGGGCCCGACGCCGTTGCCGGTGCCCTGCCGCCGCAGCGCCTGCGCGTCAAGGTGCGGGTCGGCGGCGACGCGGCGCGCGTGCCGACCATCACCCACGTCTATCCGAACGCCAACTGGTACGAACGCGAGGTCTTCGACCTGTTCGGCGTGAGCTTCACGGGACATCCGGATCTGCGGCGGATCCTCATGCCGGAGGACTGGGAAGGGTATCCCGCCCGCAAGGACTACCCGGTGCAGATCCACAAGGCCGTCGACCTTGGCACGCCGCTCCAGGTCACCGAAGAAGAGTTCGTGCGCAACATCGAGCGGCAGCGCCGGGTCGCCGACAAGAACGCCGGCCACGGGGTGCAGTGACCGAGACGTTCGCCGACCGCTGCCGGCAGGCATTCGAGGCGGCGGCGGCGGCCCACCGGCGCGCGGCGCCGGCGCTGAGCGCGGCGCTGTCCGAGGCGGCGGCGCTGCTCGGCGGGACGTTGGCGCGGGGCGGCAAGCTGTTGGTGTGCGGCAACGGCGGCAGTGCGGCAGAGAGCCAGCACTTCGCGTCGGAGTTGACCGGGCGGTTCCAGCGTGAGCGGCGGGGATTGCCGGCGATGGCGCTGACCGTGGACACGAGCGCGCTGACCGCGATCGCCAACGACTACGGGTTCGAGCGCGTGTTCGCCCGGCAGGTCGAAGCGCTCGGACGGCCCGGCGATGCGCTGGTCGCGATTTCCACGAGCGGCCGGTCGGCCAACGTGGTGCAGGCGGCCGAGGCGGCACGGGCCGCGGGACTCGCGGTGATCGCGGTGACCGGCGCCGATCCGGGACGGCTCGGCGAGCTCGCCACCGTGACGCTGGCGGTGCCCGAACCGGTGACGGCGCACGTGCAGGAGGTGCATCTCACCCTGCTTCACGTGCTGTGTGACGAGATCGAGCGCGCGCTGGTGCAGGACGCGCCGTAGAACGCCGCGGCGGTCACGCGAGGCGCCCCGACGCGGTGGCGCCCGTGACCTGTCGCCGGCGTGTTGACTTGAACCGGCTCACGTAGCCCGAAGCCTGAAGCCCGTATGGCAGAAATCCGCACCGAAACGATGACGGTCAACATGGGACCGCAGCACCCCGCCACTCACGGCGTGCTGCGGCTCGTGGTCGAACTCGACGGCGAGCAGATCGTCAGCGCCGAGCCGACGATCGGCTACCTGCACACCGGCATCGAGAAGACCGCCGAGCAGAAGAAGTGGCAGCAGATCGTGCCGCTGGTCGAGCGCATGGACTATCTCGGGCCGCAGTCCAACGCGCTGGCCTTCGTCCTGTCGGTGGAGAAACTGCTCGGCGTCGAGACGCCCGAGCGCGTGCAGGACATCCGCGTCCTGATCGCGGAGCTGCAGCGCATCTCGAGTCACCTGGTGTGGCTCGGCACCCACGGCATGGAAGTGGGCGCGATCACGATGATGATGTACTGCTTCCGCGAGCGGGAGCTGCTGCTCAACATCAACGAGATGCTGGCTGGTTTCCGCCTGTTTCCGAGCTACCTGCGGGTCGGTGGCTTGCGTGAGGACCTGCCGCACGGGTTCCACGAGGCCGTCAACGCATTCCTCGACCGCTTCCCCAAGAAGATGGACGAGTACGAGGACATGCTCACCAAGAACTCGATCTGGATCGGCCGGACCAAGGGCATCGGCGTGCTCACGAAGCAGGACGTGCTCGATTGGGGCCTGCTCGGACCGATCGGCCGCGCCTCCGGCGTCAAGTACGACGTGCGCCGGGCGTTCCCGTACCTGAACTACCCGACCTACGATTTCGACGTCCCGACCCAGCCCGACGGCGACGTCTACGCGCGCTACCTCACGCGCGTCGCCGAGATGCGCGAGAGCTGGAAGATCTGCAAGCAGGCGATCGCGCGCATCACGCCGACCGGCGACTGGGGCATCGACGATCCGCGCATCGTGCCGCCGCCCAAGGACAAGGTCTATTCGGAGATGGAAGCGCTCATCCAGCACTTCCTGATCTACTCGCAGGGGTTCACGGTTCCGGCCGGCGACGCCTACGTGCCGGTCGAGGGGCCGCGCGGCGAGCAGGGCTTCTACATCGTGTCGGACGGCACCAACAGGCCGGTGCGCGTCAAGTCGCGGCCGCCGACCTTCCTGGCGCTGCAGGCGCTGCCGCGGCTGATTGCCGGCGGCCTGATCGCCGACGTCATCGCGGTGATCGGATCGGTGGACGTCGTGATGGGGGATTCGGATCGATGAGTTTTCACCCGCAGATGCCCTACGGCGAGGGCTGGCACAAGAGCGAGCGCTTCACGCCGGAGCCGGGACCCGCGTTCACCTTCACGCCCGAGCACCGCGCCCAGCTCGAGGATCTGTGCACGCACTACCCGCCGGAGCGCCGCAAGTCGGCGATCATCTCGGCGCTGTACATGGTGCAGAAGCAGCAGGGCCACATCACCGGCAACGCGATGCGGCACGTCGCCGAGGTCATCGGCTGCACCGCCGCCGACGTCGAGGACGTGGTCACCTACTACGTGATGTTCTTCACCAAGCCGGTCGGCACCTACGTTCTGCAGGTCTGCAGGACGCTGTCGTGCGCCCTCAACGGCGCCGAGAAGGTGACCGCGGAGCTGTGCAAGCACCTGCACGTGCAGCCCAACGAGACCACCGCCGACGGCGTCTTCACGGTGATGGAGTTCGAATGCCTCGGCGCCTGTGATCGCGCCCCCGTGATCATGGTGAACAACGAGCACTGGGCCGAGCACCAGACGCCGGACCGCGTCCCGGCCCTGGTCGAGGGGCTGCGCACCCAGGGCCTGGCGTCGCTCGCCGGCTGCCACCTCGTGAAGGAGCGCGCGTAACCATGTTCGAACCGGTCCTCACGAAGTACGTCGACGAGCCGAACGGCCACACGCTCGACTTCTACGTCGAGCACGGCGGCTACCAGGCGCTGCGCTCGGCGCTGGCGATGACGCCCGACGCCATCGTCGACGTGGTCAAGAAGTCGGGCCTGCGCGGCCGCGGCGGCGCCGGCTTCCCGACCGGCCTGAAGTGGTCGTTCGTGCCCAAGGACATCCCGAAGCCGAAATACCTCTGCGTGAACGCCGACGAGAGCGAGCCGGGCACCTTCAAGGACCACGTGCTGCTCGAGCGCAACCCGCACCTGTTGTACGAGGGCTGCGTCATCGCCTGCCGGGCGATTGGCGCCAAGACCTGCTACATCTACATCCGCGGCGAGTTCTTCCACCTGCAGCAGCAGATGGAGGTCGAACTGGCCAAGGCCCGCGCCGCCGGCTACGTCGGCAAGAACATCCTCGGCAGCGGCGAGGACTGCGAGATCTGGATCCACCGCGGCGCCGGCGCCTACGAGGCGGGCGAGGAAACCGCCCTCATCGAGTCGCTCGAGGGCAAGCGCGCCCAGCCGCGGCTCAAGCCGCCCTTCCCGGCCGTCGTCGGCCTGTACGGCTGCCCGACGGTGGTCAACAACGTCGAGACGATCTGCAACGTGCCCGTGATCATCGACAAGGGGCACGAGTGGTACGCGGCGATCGGTCCGGAGAAGAACACCGGCCCGAAGCTGTTCTGCGTCAGCGGCCACGTCAAGAAGCCGGGCGTGTACGAAGGGCCGATGTCGATGACGCTGCGTGAGCTGATCTACGACCACGCCGGCGGCATCCGCGAGGACCGGCAGCTCAAGGCGATCATCCCCGGCGGATCGTCGACGCCGGTGCTGCTCCCCGACAAGCTGGACACGCCGCTGTCGTTCGACGGCATGGTCGCGGCCGGCTCGATGCTCGGTTCGGCCGCCGTCATCGTCATGGACGAGACCACCAGCATGGTGTGGGTCGCCAAGAACCTGATTCACTTCTACAAGCACGAGTCCTGCGGCAAGTGCACGCCGTGCCGCGAGGGCGTCGACTGGCTGTACAAGATCCTCGAAAAGATCGAGCGCGGCGACGGTGAGCTGCGCGACGTCGAGCTGCTGCTCAGCGTGTGCGACAACATCGGCGGCAAGACGCTGTGCCCGTTCGGCGACGCCGAGATCGCGCCAGTGATCAGCACCATCCAGCATTTCCGCGACGAGTACGAGACGTACATCCGGACGGGCGAGTCGCCCGTGCACAGCGACTTCCGCGCGACCGAACCGGTCGGCGCCCACTAACCGATAGCGACGCCCGTGCCGACGATCGACTCCGCCCTCGTCTTCCAGATCTCGCTCATCCTGGTCGTCTTCTTCTCGCTGCAGATTTCGGCAGCGGTGCTCGTCTATCTCGAGCGGAAGATTGCCGGCTGGGCGCAGCAGCGTGTCGGCCCCAACCGGGTGGGCCCGCTCGGCCTGCTCCAGCCGCTCGCCGACATCGTCAAGCTGATCTTCAAGGAGGAGCTGCGGCCCAAGGCGGCCGACACCTGGCTCTTCTACCTGGCGCCGATCCTGTCGGCGACGACGGCGTTTGCTGCCTTCGCGGTGATTCCGTTCGGGCCGCCGACCACGCTGTTCGGGTTGCTCGACCGGCCGGTGCCGCTGCAGGTCGCCGATCTGAACGTGGCGATCCTGGTCGTCTTCGCCATCACGTCGATGGGTGTCTACGGCATCGTGCTGGCCGGCTGGGCCTCCAACAGCAAGTACTCGCTGCTCGGCGGTCTGCGCAGCTCGGCGCAGATGATCAGCTACGAACTCGCCTACGGCCTGTCGCTGGCCTCGGTGCTGGTCATCGCCAACACGCTGTCGCTGCGCGAGATCGTCGACCAGCAGGCGGGCGTGTGGTGGCTGTTCGGCGCGATTCCGGTGCCGCAGTGGTACGTCTTCCTGACGCCGGTCGCCTGCTTCATCTTCTTCGTCGCCGGCATCGCCGAGACCAACCGGGCGCCGTTCGACTTCCCGGAAGCGGAGCAGGAACTGGTGGCCGGGTATCACACCGAATACAGCTCGATGTCCTTCGCGCTGTTCTTCCTCGCCGAGTACGTCAACATGGTGACCGCATCGGCGGTGACGGTGAGCGTGTTCCTCGGCGGCTTCTACATGCCGTTCCTGCCGGACTGGCTGGGGCCGCTGTGGTTCCTGATGAAGGTGGCCGTGCTGCTCTTCATCTACATCTGGCTGCGGTGGACCCTGCCGCGCTACCGCTACGACCAGCTGATGGACTTCGGCTGGAAGCGGATGCTGCCGCTCGCCATCGTCAATCTGCTGGTGACTGCGGCCGGCGTTCTCTACTGGAGCTGAGACCGTGACGCCCTGGCTCTTCTATCTCTTCGCAGTGATCATCGTCGGTTCGTCGCTGGCCGTCGTCGGGCAGCGCAACCCGATGCACAGCGTGATGTTCCTGATCGGGTCGTTCATCGCGCTGGCCGGCCTCTACGTCGGGCTCGACTCGCCGTTTGTCGCCGTCACCCAGATCGTCATCTACGCCGGCGCCATCATGGTGCTGTTCCTGTTCGTCGTGATGCTGCTCAACGCGCCGCGTGAGGACGTGGCGCCAGGCGCCCACGTGCCGATTTCCGGCGGCGTCAAGGCGTACGGCACCGTCCTGGCCGTCGGCATGGCCGCGACGCTGGCCTGGGCGCTGAGCAAGTTCGCCACCACGCCCTTCACCCAGGACCCGCAGGTCGGCGCCAGGGTCGCCTCGGTGCGTGAAATCGGCATCATGATCTTCCGTGACCACGCCTTCGCATTCGAGGTCACCTCCATCCTCATCCTCGTGGCGATGGTCGGCGCGGTCGTGCTGGCCAAGAAGACGCTGTGAGGCCGGACTCGCGATGACGCCCATCACCCTCAATCACTTCCTGCTGCTCTCCGCCGTGCTCTTCAGCATCGGCACGGCCGGCATCTTCCTGCGGCGCAACGTGATCACGCTGTTGCTGTCGATCGAGATCATGCTCAACGCCGTGAACCTGACCTTCGTGGCGGTCGGCCGCTTCAACGGCTCGGTGGAGGGGCAGATCATCACCTTCTTCGTGATGACCGTCGCCGCCGCCGAGGCGGCAGTGGGCCTGGCCATCGTGATCGCCCTGTTCCGGCATCGGGAGACGCTGAGTCCCGATGCCTTCACCTCCCTCAAGTGGTAGGGCGACCACCCGCGATGCTGCTGTACATCATCCTGTCCCCGCTCATCGGGTTCCTGATCAACGCGACGTTCGGCAAGCGCCTGTCCAAGGGCGTGTCGGGCGCCGTCGCGGTGGCGGCGATGGTCGTCGCCTTCGGCATCTCGCTGGCGTCGGCGGCGCAGATCTTCGGCGCGCCGGCCGACCACCGCGTCATCGAGCAGACCGTCTACACCTGGTTCACCTCCGGCGACCTGAGCATCCCGTTCACGCTGCGGCTCGATCCGCTGTCGACGCTGATGATCCTCGTGGTCACCGGCATCGGCTCGCTGATCCACCTCTACTCGACCAGCTACATGGCCGAGGAGCGCAGCAGCGAGTACGCCCGCTACTTCGCGTACCTGAACCTGTTCGCGGCGTTCATGCTCCTGCTGGTGCTCGGCGCCAGCTTCCCGATCATGTTCGTCGGCTGGGAGGGCGTCGGTCTCTGCTCGTACCTGCTGATCGGCTTCTGGTTCACGAAGAAGTCGGCCAGCGACGCCGGCAAGAAAGCCTTCGTCGTCAACCGCATCGGCGACTTCGCCTTCATCCTCGGCATGCTCGCCGCCTTCGTCACCTTCGGCACGCTGGACTTCAAGGCGATTGCCGAACAGGTCGCCAACCTGCCGGTGGAGGTCCACTGGGGCATCCTGTCGGTGACGACGCTGCTGTTCTTCGTCGGCGCCACCGGCAAGTCGGCGCAGATTCCGTTGTACGTGTGGCTGCCCGATGCGATGGAGGGCCCGACCCCGGTCTCGGCCCTCATCCACGCCGCGACGATGGTCACGGCAGGCGTCTACATGATCGGCCGCAACGCCGAGCTCTTCGCGCACGCGCCGCAGACGATGCAGGTCGTCGCGGTGATCGGCGCCCTCACGGCGCTGATGGCCGGCACGATCGGGCTCGTGCAGAACGACATCAAGCGCGTCCTCGCGTATTCGACGGTGTCGCAGCTCGGGTACATGTTCCTGGCGATGGGCGTCGGCGCCTTCTCGGCCGGCGTCTTCCACCTCTACACGCACGCGTTCTTCAAGGCCCTGATGTTCCTCGGCTCCGGATCGGTCATCCATGCGATGGCCGGTGAGCAGGACATGCGGAAGATGGGCGGCCTGAAGAAGTACATGCCGGTCACGTACTGGACGTTCGTGATCGGCGCGGCCGCGATCGCCGGCGTGCCCGGCCTCGCCGGCTTCTTCAGCAAGGACGAGATCCTCTTCCAGGCCTTCTACACGGGCCACACCTGGTTGTGGGCAATCGGCGCCCTCACCGGCCTGCTGACCGCGACCTACATGTTCCGGCTGATCTTCATGACGTTCCACGGTCCGGAGCGTTTCGAGATCGGCGCCGGTCACGCCCACGCCGACCACGCCCACGCAGGGGGGGCCGGCTCTCACAGCCCGGCCGATCACGATCACGACGACGACCATGGCCATGGCCACCACGGCGCCCCGCACGAGTCGCCGTGGGCGATGGCGCTGCCGCTCGTCCTGCTGGCACTGGGATCGGTCGCGGCCGGCTACGTCGGCGTGCCGCACGCGCTCGGCGGCAGCAACGCCATCGAGACGTTCCTGCATCCGAGCTTCCATCCGGCCTCCGTGCTCGGACCGGCCGTCGCCGGCAGCCACGCGCCGGCCGCGAGTGGACACGCCACCGAGACCGCGTCGACGACTGCCGATGCTCACGCAGCAGGTAGGCCGGACGGCTCGCCGAGCCGTCCGG
>CBIHOS010000177.1:0-10782 GCA_966211945.1 uncultured bacterium | reverse complement strand
GGCCGGGGACGAGGCGAGGGCAGCGCTGCCCAGCGCCGCCTGCTGCAGGAACCGTCGTCGATGCATGAGGCGGATGTTACAATCCCGGCCTTTCCGGAGGCCACTTCCGACGCTCGCGGGCGGCAGCAGTCAGACCAGCTGCCACGGGCGCGGCGTGCGGTGCTGGCCACCCACAGCACGCGTCGCGGCCCGTGCCGGCGGCGCGCCGAGGAGATCCGCCTTGCGATCGTCGACGATCCTGCTCGCCGCCCTGCTGGCCTCCGTGGCCGCCGTTCCCGACGTGGCGCACGCCCAGGCGCAACCGTTGAAGATCGGCGATCGCACGCGCCAGTGGACGAAGATGGACGGCTTCGTGCCGATGTACTGGGACGAACTGTCCGGCAAGCTGTATCTCGAGATCGCGCGCTTCGATCAGGAACTGCTCTATCAGGTGTCGCTGCCGGCCGGGATCGGGTCCAATCCGGTGGGTCTCGATCGCGGCCAGCTGGGGACGACGGCGGTCGTCACCTTCCAGCGGGTCGGGCCGCGCGTGCTGCTGACGCAGGGCAACTACCGCTTCCGCGCGATCAGTGCCGATGCCGCCGAACGGCAGGCGGTGGCCGACTCGTTCGCGCGGTCGGTGCTGTGGGGCTTCCGGGTCGAGGCGGCAGAGGACGGCCGCGTGCTGGTCGACGCCACCGAGTTCCTGCTGCGCGACGCGCACGGCGTCGGCGATCGCCTGCGCAGCACCAACCAGGGCACCTACCGGGTCGACGCCAACCGCACGGCGTTCCACCTGCCCCGAACCAAGGCGTTCCCGAAGAACAGCGAGATCGAGACGATCGTGACGCTGGTCACCGATGGCCCGCCGGGGCCGCTGGTGAGCCAGGTGACGCCGACGCCCGCGGCCGTCACGGTCCGGCAGCATCACTCGTTCGTGCAGCTGCCCGACCTGGCGACACACCCCTTCAAGCCGCGCGTCGCCGACCCGCGGGCCGGCGGCATCGACCTGATGTTCCACGATTACGCCTCGCCGATCACCGAGCCGATCGAGAAGCACTGGGCGGTCCGCCATCACCTGCAGAAGCGCATCCCGTCGGCGGCGATCAGCGAGCCGGTCGAGCCGATCGTCTACTACGTGGACAACGGCACGCCCGAGCCGATCCGCAGTGCGCTGATCGAGGGCGCGCAGTGGTGGGCGCCGGCGTTCGAGGCGGCGGGATTCCGCAACGGCTATCAGGTGAAGGTGCTGCCGGCCGACGCCGATCCGATGGACCTGCGCTACAACATGATCAACTGGGTGCACCGGTCGACCCGCGGCTGGTCGTACGGCGCCGCCGTCGTCGATCCGCGCACCGGGCAGATCCTCAAGGGCAACGTCAGCCTCGGATCGCTCCGCGTGCGGCAGGACGTGATGATCGGCACCGGCCTGGTTTCGACGGCGACGACAGATCAGGACCCGTGGCGCTGCATGGCCGGCGACGCGCCAGACGCCGACTACCTGGCCGACGCCGATCCGAAGACCGACGCGACGGCGATGGCGCTGGCCCGCATCCGCCAGCTGTCGGCGCACGAGGTCGGACACACGCTGGGGCTGACGCACAACTTCGCCGCGAGCACGTATGGCCGCGCCTCGGTGATGGACTACCCGGCGCCGATGGCGAAGATCACCGCCGGCACGATCGACCTCTCGGAGGCGTATGGCGTCGGCGTCGGCGCGTTCGACCTCTTCGCGGTGAAGTACGCCTACAGCCAGTTTCCCGGCGGCGCCAACGAGGCCGAGGAGCTGGCGCGGATCGTCGACGAGGCGACGGCCGACAAGCTGCTCTTCATCGCCGACACCGACGCCAGGCCAGCTGGCGCGGCGCATCCGCTCGCGAGCCTCTGGGACAACGGCGCCGATCCGGTCGCCACCCTCCGCCACGAGCTCGCCGTCCGTAAGCTGGCGATGACCGGATTCGACGTCACCCGCATTCCGGAAGGCCGATCGCTGAGCTTCCTCGAACAGAAGTTCCTGCCGCTGTACTTCCATCACCGCTACCAGCTGCAGGCGGCGGTCAAGTCGATCGGCGGGCAGTACTACACGTATGCGGTGCGCAAGGGCACGGCGCCGAGCCCGGCCCCGACCTCGGTCGTGGCGCCCGAGGCGCAGCGGGCCGCACTGGCCGCGGTGCTCGAGACGCTGTCGCCGGACGTGCTCGTGGTTCCGGATCGAGTCCTGGCGCTGCTCCAGCCGCGGACCGATGCGTTTGGCGGCTTCAACACCGAGATGTTCCCGCGCCGCACCGGCCTCACGTTCGATCCGGCCGCCGCCGCGGCGATTGCCGCCGACATGACGATCTCGGCGCTGCTCAATCATGAGCGCGCCGCCCGCCTGCTCGAGTTCCAATCGCGCGATCCGAAGCAGCTCGGGCTGGCCGAAGTGATCCGGGACACGGCCAGCGCGTTGCGGCCCGGTGCGCAGACCGGTCCGGCGGCCGCCCACGCGCTGCGCGCCGCCCAGTCGGTGTTCGTGATGCGGTTGATGGATCTCGGGGTCGACGAAGCGGCGTCGGCCGACGTGCGGGCCGTCGCCCAGAGCATGGTCGCCGACCTGCCGGCGCTGCTCGTCCGGGCGGGCGCGACGCCACAGGGGCAGACCTGGCGCGCGCATCTCGCGGCGATCGATCGCGACGTGAAGCGCTACGCGCAACGGCCGTACTCGCCCTACACGCCGCAGAAGCCGCTGGCGCCGCCGCCAGGCGACCCGATCGGGCAGCCGTAAGGGCCGGGTGCCGGGTATCGGGTATCGGGTATCGGGTATCGGGTATGCCGCGGCGATGAGGAAGGCCCACGGCCCAAGCCCGATACCGTTCGGCGTTCGGCGTTCCGCCTACGCCAAGGCTTCGGCGGACAGGTCGGCGTTCGTCTACGGAACCCCCTTGCTGGCGCTGCCGCGAGCCCAGCGTTCGGCCGACGAGCTGCCGTAGGTCGCCTGCTCGGCATAGAGCTGCGCGCCCGGCGACGCGGCCGCCACCATGACGGCGATGTCGGCCGGCCCTGCCGGCAGCGCGCCGGCGCCGGCGAGCAGTTCCGTCACCGGCACCGAGACGCGGCTGTTGGCGGGCACCGCCACGGTCTGCGCCACCGGTGCGCGATCGGTGAAGTACACCGTCAGCGCCACCGACTCGGAGGCAGTGCCGACGTTGGCAATCAACACGTAGGTCTCGACGAACGCGTCGCCGCCCGGGTTGGCGTGCAGCGCACCGCCCGGCAGCCGCCACGTCGCCCGCGGCGGGTCGCTGAAGCCCGCCGCTGCATGCGCCTCGTGCCAGCTGGCCGACGAGCCCGGCCACCACATCGCGCGCTCCGCGACGAAGCCGGCCGGCGCCGTGAGGTCGACCGACACGCCGTCCTGGCCGCCAATCGCCACGCCTTCGTCGGAGATCTCGCGATCGAGCCACAGGGTCACGCGCGAACGAGGCGGCACGACGCGCGTGAGCCGGAGCGGGGCGGCGCTCGTCGATCCGTCCTGGAGCCGGACCGCCGCCTCGACCGGCAAGGCCGTGGCGTTGGGATTGATGAGCGACAGGAAGGTCTCGAAATATGCGCTCGTCGAGCCCTCGGCAAACACCCAGCGTGTCGCCGGCGACGCCTCGCCGGCCGCGGCGTGGCCAGCCGCGAACGTCCGGGCGCCACCGCGCGTGTACATCGCGCGCTCGGCGGTCACGGGCACCCCGTTCTCCGAGACGACCACCGCGCCCAGTTCCGCCTGGTCGAGTCCCGGTTCCTGGTTGACCCAGATGGTCAGCCGCGAGGCAGCGGCCACCTCGTACGAGCGCGACACGGCCGGCGCGCCCTGTCTCAGGTAGTCCACACGCACCCGCGCCGGACCGGCCGACGGGTTGCCAATCAGCAGGAACAACTCGAACGCGGTCGTCGCCCCTTCGGCGAAATACCACTCGGTGCGCGGCGCCGGCACGCCACGCTCGCCGTGACTTCCGTAGGGTTCGCCGCTGGCCGGCCACATCATCGTCCGCTGCACGGCCAGCGGCCGCGACGCCTCGACGACCGTGGCGAACGCCTGCCCGGCCAACCCTGGCACCGACGCCGCGTCGACCAGCGCGCTGCGCTCGGCGCCGATCACCACATCGCGGTGGATGGCCGCGCCGGCCGCCGGCAGGAAGCGGATCGCCACCGCTTCGTCGACATCGCGATCGTTCATCAGGCCGAAGCGCGTCGCGAAGAAGCCCTGCGCGCCTTCGCCGAACAGCGCCACCGGCCCGCCTTCCGGATGCGATCCCTGTCGGTACTCGCGCGCGTTCACGAGGCCGTCGCCGTCCGGGTCGCCGTACGGGCCCCGCACGGCTGCGGCCAGCCCAGACAGACCGTACCGGTTGGCCCAGGCGTCCTCGATGCCGTCGCCGTCGGCGTCACCGGCCATCGTCAGCCGCAGGATCGTGCCCGACAGCAGGACGAGGTACAGCTCGCCGTGCGCATCGGCGTCGATCGACACCAGGCTTCCCGCCAGCCCGCCGACCTCGGCCGTGTGGTCCCGCACGTCCGCAGCGCTGGCCGTGCCGTCATCGGCGACCGTCAAGCCGACGCTGCGCAGCCGGTTGCCGAGATCGCCGAACACGTAGCGGCCGGCGAACGCGTCGCCGAGCAGGCGGCCGCGGTACACGTAGCCGCCGGTGATCGACACGCCGTCGGACCGGGGATAGTCGTGGATCGGATCGACGAGCGGCAGGTAGGCCGGTGCGACGCCAGGCGGAGAGGCGCCATTGGTGAGCGTTCCCTCACGCAATGGCCAGCCGTAGTTGCGGCCGCCCCGGCCCGACGGCTCGTAGTCCACTTCTTCGCGCGCGCCCTGGCCGACGTCGCCGATGAGCAGCGCGCCGGTGCCGCCGAGGGCCGGCGCGTCGAGGGTCACGCGCCACGGGTTGCGGAGGCCGAATGCCCAGATCTCGGGGCGGGCGGCGATCGGCACGCCGTCGACGAACGGGTTGGCCGGCGGCACGCGATAGCCGCGCGAGGCGTCCTCCCGCTGCTCGAGCATCGCGTCGGCTTCGTCGGGCACGGCGACGTCGATCCGCAGCAGCTTGCCGAGCAGGCTCTGCGGGTTCTGCGCGTTGCGGTACGTGTCGTTGGCGCCGCCGCCATCGCCCATCGCCACGAGGAGGAATCCCTCCGTGTCGAACAGCAGCTTGCCGCCGTTGTGATTTGTCGCGGGCTGGGCGATGAACCGCTCTTCCGGCTGGGCGGAGAAGCGCAGGTCGAGCCGCGTCGCCGGATCGAACCGGAACGGCGGGCCCGGCGCGCGGGTGAAACGGGCCACGACGGTCGCGCCGTCGGGCTGCCGCGTGAAGTTGATCCAGATCCGTCCGGTCGTCGCAAACCGCGGGTCGACGGCCAGCCCGAGCAGGCCCTGTTCGCCGGCGGACGCCACCTGCGTGTGCAGGTCGAGCACGGGGCCGGGCTGCAGCACGGCGTCGATCACGAGCCGGACGCGGCCCGCCTTCTCCACCACGAACTGCCGATGGTCGTCGCTGGGATCGGCGACCAGGCCCACTGGCTGATCGAGACCCGTGAGGTACGTCGCCACGCGCAGCGACTGGGCCTGGACCGCGGCGCTCCCGAGCACCGTGATCAGAACGGCTTCGACGACGCGGCGAGTCACGGCGGTCACCTCGATGAAGCGGCCTTGGGGCCAGGTGGCGGCGGCGCCGCGAGATTGACGCGGCGGATGACGGGCTTCTGCAGCGACTCGGGCGGTCCGGCGACGCCGGGCGCCGTGAAGCGCCGCATCTGGCTGTTGGCGATGTAGTAGTAGCCGTCCCCGACGACGACACCGGTCGTCGGGATGTCGTGGTCGGGCAGGTTGGCGTCGAGCACGTCCATCGCGACGACGTTGCGTCCGTCGGCCGCCAGGCGCAGGCGAACGACCCGCGACACGCCGGGCAGGCCGTTCTGCACCGCCACGAGATCGCCGCGGTACTGGTCGAGGCCGTCGATGCCGACGAGCGTCATCGAGGCCGGGTGTCCGACCGGCGTCACCTCGCGCGTGCGCAGATCGACGCGCGACACGCCCTCGAGGTGCGCGACGTAGAGCGCGCGCCAGTCGGCGCTCGGCGTGATGCCGTTCGGATAGAGATGACGGCCGAGGGTCACCACCGTCTCCAGCCCGCGCGCGCCAGGCTTCCAGCGATAGACGACACCGGCCTGGCTGTCCGTCATGTACAACGTGCCGTCGGCGGCCTGGACGAGATCGTTCAGCAGATGGCCGCCCTCGACCGCGGGCGGGGCGATCTTGGTCACCTGCCGGCCCGACGAGAGCTGCAGCCGATGCAGGAACGACTGCCCTTCACTCTCGGGCGTGTAGCCCTGCATCTCCTTGCTGCCGGCGCTCAGCACGTAGAGGGCGCCGCGCGTGTTGTCGGCTTCCAGGCCGAGCACGCTCAGGAACGCCGCCTCGCGGAACGTCGCGTAGTCGGCGGCGCGGCCGCTGACCTCGTCGACGGCCACGACCTTCCGCTTGTAGATGCTGCCGATCAGGAACCGGCGCGATCCGCGGTCGTACGTGATGGCTTCCGGGATGAAGTCCGGCTCGTTCAGCCGGAAGGCGACGACGCTGCGCGAGGTCGGCGCGACGAGGTCCTGGAGTCGGGCCTGCCAGTCCGGCCAGCGCGCGTGGTCGCGAAGCGCCTCGAACGCCGGCGACACCAGGACGTCGGTGGCGATGCCCTTCTCGACCAGCAGGCCGAGGGCCGCGAAGGCCTCGGGGAAGCGGCCGGCACGCGAGAAGGCGCGCATCTGGAGGTACACGACGAGCGGATGATTGGGCGGCGCGATCCGCGAGGCGCGATCGGCGGCGGCGAGGGCCGCATCGACGTCGCCCCGGGCCAGGGCGGTGGTGCCGTCCTCGTAGAGCGCCTGCCAGGAGCGCGGCGCGGCGTCCTCGGGCGCCCCGCGCAAGGAAGTTACGGCGCCGAGCACACAGAGCCCAGCCGTTGCGAGCACAGGCGCCCAGCGCATCGCGCGATTGTACCGAGTCGCGCCTCGATGGGCGGGCGCGACGTCCGCGCTCCCACGATGGCGGGGCCGGCGGGTCCGGGCCGGGCCGCTACTGCGTGGGACGCAGCAGCTGCCGGAACGTGAGCGTGTTGACGTCGCGGAACATCGGCGTCTCGGGCGGCAGCAGCGACGGGTCGAGGAACTCGACGTCGAAGTTGTAGCCACGCGCCGGCGCCGTGTAGACGTTGTCGCAGCACTTGTAGGTGCCGGTGGCCTGCCGGCTGATGAAGAAGCTCACGATCGAGCCGCGATAGTTGAGCTGCGCGTTGCCCGAGCTCCAGTCCTCGATGTAGCGCAGGAAGTTGTGGGCGCCGCCATCGGTGCCGAAGTCGGCATGGTCGGCGCTGGTCGCCGACACGCCCGACCTCGCGAACGCGAGGCCCTTGCCGGCGATCACGCCGAGACGGAACCAGGTGGTGACGGCACCGTGCGCGAGCTGGCCGTTGTGCGTGTGGCCGCCGGTCCAGCGGCCGTTGATGTCGTGCGGCAGGTTGAACGACCGGATGTCGTTCCAGTTGTTGGACAGCAGCGTCACCGCATCGGCGATCACCGCGGCGGAGCGATGGTCGTCCGGCGCCCCGGGGGCGTGGTTGGCGAACCCGCTGCCGTCGGCGTTGTAGTTCCCCTGCACGTACACGGGGTTCTCGGCAGCCACCGTGAGCCCCTGCAGCGTCCCTGGCGGGAACGGGATGTTGCCAGCCTGGCCGTTCACGATCTTGAGTGCGCGGCGGAACAGCACCGCGCGGTTGGTGCGCGCGATGTTCCAGGGCACGCGATGGATCGGCTCGACGCCGCTCCCGAGGTTGTTCACGGAGGGCAGCGTCGGCGCGGCGCCGGTCGGGGCGATCGGACTCACCGGCCGCGAGAACCGCCCGTACGTGTCGAGGGTGCCGTTGCCGTTGAAGTCCTCACCGGGGTTGAGGACGCCGTTCGGCGTGCTCGTCGAGTTCGTGTTGACGATGTCCTCCCAGCCGTACTCGCCGGTCTCGCGATCGTCCGCAGTATCGCGCGTGCCGTCGGGCCCGAGATCGCGGTTGCCGCGGCGGTCGGAGAAGTAGAAGACATAGCCGGTGCGCTGCCACGTCGATGGGCCAGACACGCCGATGGCGCCGTCGAGCCAACGCTTCAGGTTCAGCACATCGAGCTCGACATAGTGCATCACGCCGCCGAGGTAGACCTCGTGCTGCGTCGCCGATTCGGCATCGCGGCGCAGTCCTTCCCTGGCGTCGTACAGCACGTTCGGCCAGAACTCCGTCGCCGCGGTATGCGTCGTCGCGCAGGCGGTGCCGGCGCCCGTCGTCGGCACGTCCCGCACGCGTTGCAGCCGGATCACTGCGTCGGGGTTGATCTCGGGACAGCCGAGCCCGGTGAGTGACGGGGTGTTCAGCGTCCCGTTGGAGAGATTGCGTCCCGCGATGCCAAGGTTGAGGACTTCGACGGTGATGTCGCGCCAGTCGTCGGTGTCCGGGCCGGTACGCTGTTCGATCTTGAGGAACCCGCCGAGCAGCGGTGTGTCGGCGCTCGAGCGGTAGCCCTGCGCGAGATTGCCGGCCGAGAGCGCGAAGCGAGGCAGCGAGCCCGATGGGTCATACCCGGCAGCGACGGCGGCGGCGTAGTCGGACAACGAGACCGGCGCGGTGGCCGTCACCGTCGGCAGCGAGGCGATGTCGGCAGCCGTGTCGGACAGCAGCACGCGCACCGATGCGAGCGCGAAGAAGCGCTGCGAGAACACCTGCGCCGTGTCCGGCGTGGTGGGGTTCGGCCGGCGGATGATGTCGATCGGCGAGGCGCCCTCGCTCACCAGCGGCAGATCGAGACGGCGGGCCCCGGTCTCGCCGTTCGTGATCGCACGGCTGTACTGCCCCACCGAGATGCCGACCCAGTCGGGATTGGGCGCCGAGCCCGGGCCGCCGAGCACGCTGCCCTCGCAGGTGCGGTCGGGACCGTTGCCACCACAGCCGGGTGTCCCGAGGTTGCGGTAACGGGTGGTGCCAGGCGCCTGCGTCATGCGCACGCGACTTGTGTGACTGCCCGACAAGCCGTTCTGCAGTTCGGTCCGGACCACGTCGCGCACGGCGGTGACGCGATCGGAGAGGGTCAGCGTGTTGCCTGAATCCTGCTTCAGGAACAGGTTCTGGTTGGTGTGGACGCGGCCGCCGAAGTTGAAGTCGGGCCCCGCGAAGAACGCCAGGTCGTTCTCCGAGAAGATGCCGAACTGGAAGACCGGAATGCCGACCGTCTGCATCGTGCGGCGCATGCGGACCTCGCCGCCCGATCGCGAGCGGGCGGTGACGGTGATGTCGTACGGCGTGATCAGACCGACCAGCCCCTGTCGCGGGCCGGATGGCACCTGACCCGAGAAGGTCGCGCCCGCCGCGATGTCGTAGCCGGCGCTGCCGCCGGGACCTTCGAAGGCAAAGCCGTCGATCTCAGGCGGATCGTTCTCGAGCACGAGCAACTGACTCGCGGTCGGGCTGTAGTTGCCGCCGGTGAACAGATCGCCGAGACCGGCCGTCAGCTTCTCGAGTCCGGCGTGCGCGGCGGCATAGGTCTGCGTCTGATCGCGATTGATGCCACCGCTCTGCTGGTCGGAGATGACCACCGCGACGAAGCCGGCCATCACCGCGGTCATCAGCATCATGACCATGATGGTCGAGAGCAGTGCGACGCCGCTCTCGTCCCGGAACCGTGCTGCCGCCCTGTCGACCCTCGTCACGGCCGTCATGAGTAGCGATCCACCAGGGCGAGGCTGCGCAGGCTCACCTGGGTGCGCAGCGAGTTGCGGAAGAACTGCCCGGTGGCGCGCGACCGCTGGGCCGATCGACCGGTGAGCCGCACGTTGACCTTGCGAACCTGGTTGGGTGAGCAGGCGACGTCGGGCGCGGTTCCGTGGGCGCTGTCGCACGCGCCGTTCCCGCTCAGGTCGTCGTCGTTCATCGCGACGTCGACGGGATCGAGCGTGCCGTCGACGATGTCGTACGTGATCGTGAACTGTTCGATCGAGAACGCCACGACGGTCGGCGGATGGGCATTGATGCGACGAATCAGCCTGAACTCACGGTCGCCGGCATTGGGCGTCTCGAGGTAGTAGCTGATCATGCGGATGCGGGTCGCCTGGCTCGGCACGAAACATTGTTCCGGCCGGGTGGCACACTGCGGCCCCTGCTGTTCGAGAGGCGCCGCCGCCACGTACTGCGCGAGCGTGCCGTCCTCGGCACCAATCTGGTTCAGCCGCAACGGGTCGCCCTGCTCGAACGTGACGACGTTGCCCTGCACCGACGTGACGTACTTGAGCACGCTGAGCGACTGCTTGGTCAGCATGATCAGGTCGCCGACCCGCACGTTGTCACCGGGTTCGTCCGGCATCGTCGAGATGTCCAGCGCCGGGTCGACGGTCATCGTCGTCTGGGTGAGCGCCGACAGGCGCACGTGATCGAAGGCGTTGTCGGCGGCGATCGTCGTGATCATGTCGGTTGGCTGGCCGTTGATCGTCGGGCCGAGTACGGCACCGACGGTGACCGCCGAGACCGACGTGGCGTTCGGGTCGAAGGTGTAGTTCGTGCCGGCCGGTCCCGGCCGAACAATCGGCTGCGCTCCGGTACCTGATGGGACCGCGATGACCCGCCCGGTCGGCAGGCCCTGCCCGACCTGGATCAGATCGCGGACCACGAGATCCATGCCGACGCGGATGTTGTTGTTCATCCCGGTCACCAGCTTCACCGTGTCGTTGGCCTTGGCGACGTCGGTGAG
>CBIHOS010000176.1:0-10787 GCA_966211945.1 uncultured bacterium | reverse complement strand
TTGTAAGTCACCGATGCCGACCACGTCCGCAGGAACGCTCGCTGCAGCGTCGCAAACCCTGTCACGACGAACTGCGTGCCGCGCCCGTTCTCCAGCCCGTCGAGTTCGGAGCGGCGCATCAGGCTCGTGCCGGTGCCGAAACTGAAGGTCGTCCGCCGCGCGAACTGGAACGCCCGGTCGTAGTTCACGCCGACGTCGATGTTGTGCACACCGAAACGGTCCTGCACCACCGCCGGCGTCTCGTCGTCGTTGGCCTGTCCCAGCAGGAGCCGGTCGAACTGCGTGTAGCCGTACCCCGCCCGCGCCGACAGGTGCTCGGTCAACTGCCGCGTCAGCGTCGCCCGGCCCGCCGTGCCTCCGAGGTTCGTCAGCCCGGCGGTGTCCGCTTCGTCGTTGAGCGGCCGGAAGCCCGATCGACCGACGCCGGCGCTGAACGTCGTCCGCGGCCCCAGCCGGTAGCTGTAGTCCGCGCCGCCGCTGTACCGCAGCACCTGCTCGCGGGCCGCCTGGAAGTCCGGCACGAACGCGGCTCCTGGACCGGTGGCCACCCCGTCGATCGGCGATCGTCCCAAACCGCCCAGCACACCGAACTGGTAGAACGGCTGGACGCCGACGTTGCCGTACATGGCGAGCGTGGACCGCCGTGACACCTGCGCCGCCAGACCGCCATTCGCGGTGTACGACGTCACGTCGAAATCATCGACGTCGAAGAACGTCCGGTATTGCCCGCCGACGCTGCCGAAATAGTGAACGCGCCGGCGCGGCTGGTTCCACTGCAGCGACACCGAGGTGCCGGCAAACGTGCTGTCGGTCTGGTCTGTCGACCCGAAGCCGCCGACGCCGCTGCCGCCCTGGCCGTTGTCGCCCGACAGGATGTTCGTGTCGAACCCCCCGAAGGCATTGGCTGACACCGACACGTTGTTGGCGCCGGGCTCCTGCCGCCGCGCTCCGCCGTACACGGCGGGACTGCCAGACGGCGGAGCCTCGGTGCCCTGCACCTGCGCCTGCGCCCCGACCGGTGTGAGCACCATCATCGCCGTCGCCAGCGACAGCGGCGCAACGAGACGACCCGTAAGACCCGTCACGGGACGATCAGCGTGTCACCAGGTCGGAGCTCGATGTTCTGCTCGAGCTTCTTGCCCTCGATGACGTCGTCATAGTCGAACGGATAGCGCTGCGTCTGGGCGTTCTCGGTGCGCATCACCGCAATCTTGCTCTTCTTCGCGAAGTCGCCGAGACCGCCGGCCTGCGCCAGCATCTGCAGGATCGTCGTCCGGCCAGTCAGCAGATAGGCGCCCGGCTTGGCGACCGCCCCGGTGACGAACACCTTGCGGCTGTTGACGTCCTTGACGACCACGGAGACGTTCGGATCCTGGAAGTACTTCTCGTACGCCTTCTGCAGGTTGACGCGCAGCTGATCGGGCGTGAGCCCTGCCGCGCGCACGTCGTTGAGGAGCGGCAGCGTGATCATGCCGTCGGGCCGCACACGGACGTCGGTGCTGGCTTCCTTGTCCCGCCACAGCAGGACCGAGAGCACATCGTCTGGACCGATCGTGTAGGTGGGGTCGGTGCTGGCTGCGGTCGCCGCGGCGGCCGGGTCGCCGGCGGGGGGCGGAACCTGGGTGGCGACGGGCGCGGCGGTCGCCGGCTGCTGGACGGCGGTGCCGACTGGCGCGGTGCCCGGTGCCTGCGCGGACGCGCTGGCGGGGACCAGCGCCGCGAGCGCAAGAACGACGAAACTTCTCAGGATCACGCGTGTCATGGCCTCAGCGGAACTCCTTGAACGGCAGCTGGCAATCGTGCTTGCGTAAAAAATTCAAGAAGCGTTTGTAGTCGTTCTGGTCCATGTTGAACATTCTGCAAACGATCTTGTAGTTGCCGCGGGCCTCCTCCAGCCCGCGTCGCACGATGTCGCGCACGTTCTGCTTGGTGATTTCCCGCTCCATATAGAGCGGGTAGACGGCAGTCCAGAACGACTGCTTGTCCTCGACCAGCTTTCTATACAAATCGTCGGCCACCGTCCGACGGCGCTCCCGCCTCGGCCGGAGCGACATGCCGCGCTGCGCCTTGACCTCGAGCGGCAGGTCGTCCAGACGGATGAGCTCGTGCCGGCCGGTCACCACCAGCCGCTCGATCACGTTCTCCAGCTCGCGGACGTTGCCGGGCCAGGAATATTCGACCAGCGACTGGAACGCCTCCGGCTCGAACCCCCGCACGACGTGGCCACTGCCCATCGACGTGTAGCGCCGCAGGAAGTGCTCGATCATCAGCGGGATGTCTTCGCGGCGCTCGCGCAGCGACGGCACCATGAAGTGGATGACGTTGAGCCGGTAGAACAGGTCCTCCCGGAACTGCTCCTTGGCGATCAAATCCTGCAGGTTGCGGTTGGTCGCGGCGATGATCCGCACGTTGACCAGCCGGCCGCGATGGTCGGCGCCCACCTTCTGGAGTTCGCCCGTCTCGAGGAAGCGGAGCAGCAGACCCTGCATGCGCAGCGTCATTTCGCCGACTTCGTCGAGGAACATCGTCCCCGTGTCGGCGGTCTCGAGCTTGCCTGGCTTGTCGCGGTAGGCTCCCGTGAAGCTGCCCTTGACGTGGCCGAAGAGCTCGGATTCCAGCAGCGTTTCGGGCAGCCCGGCGCAGTTCATCGCGATGAACGGCCGGTCGACCCGGTTGCTGTGCGCATGGATGGCTCGCGCCACGAGTTCCTTGCCCACGCCGCTCTCGCCGGTGACAAGCACCTTGGCGTCGGAACGGGCGATGCGCTGGATCTCCAGCTTGAGCTCCACCATCTGAGTGCTCACGCCGATGAGCTGTGCCGTCTCTGGATTCTTCATGCCTGTCGCTATGTGCGCGTGACGCCCTTCATGCGTCACCCTGGGGTAATCGGCGCCCGATTGCCTTTCGATAGTCGAAGGAAACCCCATGTGTTTCTCTGCACTTGAACAACGGGCGGCCATCCGAAAGCGCACGGACGGGCAAACAAAGACTACCATGAGGTTGACTTTATCGCACTCAGATCGGCCAACTTTTTGGCCGCTGATGTTCGTCGTGCGACCATGCCGGCCCGGTGGCTGTCCTAGGCTTCAGGAATGCTGACGGTCGTCGAGGCCACGAAACGCTACGAAGGGCAGGACCGGGACGCCGTGGCGGGCGTGTCGTTCACGGCTGCTGCCGGCGACTTCATCGCCCTGATGGGTCCGTCCGGCTGCGGCAAGTCCACGCTCCTCCACCTGTGTGGCGCGATGGACCGTCCGACGAGCGGCGCCATCCGGCTCGACGGAACGGACCTGGCCGGGCTCTCGGACGACCGGCTGACCCGGATCCGGCGCGAGCGTATCGGGTTCGTATTCCAATTCTTCAACCTGCTGCCGACCCTGACGCTCGTCGAGAACATCGCTGTTCCGCTGCTGCTGGCCGGCCGATCGCCGGCCGATGCGACCCGAACGGCCGGGACGCTGGGCGAGCGGGTCGGGCTGTCGTCCCGCCTCGACGCCTACCCAGCCCAGGTGTCGGGCGGCGAGATGCAACGCGCCGCCATCGCCAGAGCCATCGTCCATGAACCGGCCCTGCTCATCGCCGACGAGCCGACCGGCAACCTCGATTCGGCCAACGGCGCCCGCGTCCTCGGCCTGCTGCAGGAACTCAACGCGTCGATGCGGCTGACGATCCTCCTGGCCACGCACGACCAGGACATCGCCAGCGCCGCCCATCGGACGATGCAGATGCGCGACGGCAGGGTCGTGCACGAGGTGCGGCGCGAGGGCATGGCCGATCTGCGGCCGATCGTCTGATGCGTCGGCTCTTCCAGCAGGTCGTCCTTCGCCAGCTCCTGGCCGAACGGCTGCGCACGGCGATCACCGTCGTCGGCGTAGCGGCCGGGATCGCGGTGGTGCTGGCCATCCGCCTCACGAATGCGAGCGCGGTACGCGGTTTCGAGGCGGCCCTCGAACTGACGTCCGGGCGCGCCGGACTGGAGATCGTCGGCGCCGGGTTCGGCATCGACGAGCAGCGCCTCGCGGAGCTGACGTGGCTGTCGGCCTACGGCACGAGCAGCCCGGTCATCGACGGCGACGTCCTCGTAGGCAGGGACGCGTCGCCGACGCGTCCGACCGGCGGACGCCCCGGCGGGGCGTCCCTACCCGTCGCGCCCCCCGCACCCTACAACCCTTCGTCCTCCCGCCCGCGCACGGAACTCGCGCGCGTGCTCGGCGTGGACATCCTGCGCGACTTCCCGATCCGCGATTACCCGATCGCCGAGACGTCCACCCCGGGCGCGGCCACCGACATCCTCGCCCTGCTGACCGACCCGGACGCAGTCGTCACGACGCGCGCCTTCGCGCAGCGCCACGGTCTGAAGGTCGGCGATCCCTTACCGGTGATCATCGGCGACCGCCGCCTGTCGCTGCGGATACGCGGCCTGCTCGGCGCGGAGGGGCCGGCGAAGCTGCTCGATGGCAACTTCCTGCTGATGGACATCGCGGCGGCGCAGTGGGCGTTCGGACGGCTCGGCCGCATCGATCGCCTCGATCTGAAGCTGCACGAGGGCGTCGACGTCCGCGAGGCGGAACAGGCAGTGGCGGCGCGCCTGCCGCCGGGCCTCACCGTGCAGCGGCCGTCGCGGCGCGGCGAGCAGGTCGAGCAGATGCTGGCGGCCTTCCACCTGAACCTGACGGCACTGTCGTCGATTGCGCTGCTCGTCGGCCTCTTCCTCGTCTACAACGCGGTGTCGGTGTCGGTTCTCGCGCGGCGCCAGGAGATCGGCACCTTGCGAGCACTCGGGGTCACCCGGCGGCAGGTGCAGGCGCTGTTCCTCGGTGAGGCCGCCCTCTTTGGCGGCCTCGGCGTCGCGATCGGCATTCCCCTGGCGCGACTGCTCGCGGATCTCACGGTGTCGTTGACGTCGCGGACGGTGTCGACGCTGTACGTCGCGGCGGCCGCCGCGCCGATCGCGCTGGGGCCGGCCGACGTCGTGGTGGCGCTGCTGGTTGGCGTGCCGCTGTCGCTGCTGGCGGCGTGGCTGCCCGCGCGCGAAGCCGCCGCGGTGCCGCCGACGGCAGTCCTGCGCGGCGCCGATCGTGTGCAGGCCCGCTCGTCGCGCGACACGCCGCGTCGTTGGCTCGCTGCCGGCCTCCTGGCCGTGGCAGCGGCGTCGAGCCGGTTGCCATTGGTGGCCGGCCTGCCGGTGGCCGGCTACATCGCGAGCGTGGCGTTGGTGTTCGGCGCCGCGCTGCTGATGCCGGCCGTGCTGCAGGCGGCCGCGCGTCACGGCCGCATGGCCTGGTTCGGCATCTTCCGGGTCGGCGGCTGGCTGGCGCACGCGGCGCTCGGCGGCGCCATCCCGCGCGTGGCGGTCAGCGTCGCGGCGCTCGCGGTGAGCCTCGCGATGATGGTGGCGATCACGGTGATGGTCGGCAGCTTCAGGCAGACAGTCATCGACTGGGTGGGGCAGAGCCTGAAGGCCGACCTGTTCGTGGGGCCGGCGTCGCGGCGAAGCGGCGCGCGCCAGCCGACGATCGGCGCCGACGTCGAGGCGATCGTCCGCGCCCACCCCGAGGTGGCCGCCGTCGACGCGTTTCGATCCGTGACGGTCCCGTACGAGCGCAGCCTCGTCTACCTCGGATCCGGCGACTTCGGCCTGCAGGGACGGGTTGGCGGCTTGCGGCTGAAGGCCGTGGCCCCTGAGGGGCCGACCCGCGACCGCACGGCGGTGGCGGCGGTGCTCGACGCGGCTCGCGACCGCGGCGCCGTGCTGGTGTCCGAGCCGTTCGCGACGCGGTACGGCAAGACGGCGGGCGACCGGGTCACGCTGAACACGCCGGCCGGGCCGACTGCCTTCGAGATCGCCGCCGTGTACTTCGACTACTCGAGCGATCGCGGCGTGGTGATGATGGACAACGGGACGCTGTTCCGCCACTTCGGCGAACAGCGGCCGACCGGTCTCACCGTGTACCTGGCGGATGGGCGCCGCGCCGCCGCGGTCCGCGCCGATCTGCTGCAGCAGCTCGATGGTGCCGCCGGCGTCTTCATCTTCACCAACCGCGCGCTCCGGCAGGAGGTGCTGAACATCTTCGACAGTACGTTCGCAATCACTTACGCACTCCAGGCCATCGCGATTGTCGTCGCGCTCCTCGGCATCGTCGGGACGCTGATGACGCTCGTGATCGAACGGCGACGCGAATTGAGTGTGCTGCGGGCGCTGGGTGCGAGCCGCGGCCAGGTTCGCGCGATGGTCGTCGCCGAGGCCGCGATGCTGGGCGCCGTCAGCCAGGTCGCCGGCCTGGGCATCGGTCTGCTCCTGGCGCTGATCCTGGTCTACGTCGTCAACGTCCAGAGTTTCGGCTGGACGATTCACCTGTCGATTCCGTGGTGGTCGCTCGCGCAGATGTCGGCGCTCGTGGTGGTCACGACGGTGCTGGCCGGCCTCTACCCGGCCCGTCGCGCCATGCGTGAGCAGGCCGCGCCGCTGGAGGACGAATGAACGCCGCGCGGCATGGTTGCGCCGGGCTCGCGCTCGTCATCGTCGTTGCGCTGAGCACATTCCAGCCGCGAGGGCACGCCGAACCCGTCCAGGCAGAGCCGGCTACCACAGCGGGCTCTGCCGCACCAGCGCAAGGCAGCTGGCAGCGGGCCGCACCAGGGCGGGTCATCACGCTGCCTGCGGACCATGCCGCGCACCCGGCCTACCGTCTCGAATGGTGGTACTACACGGGCAACCTGCAGGCGGGCGATGGCCGCAGCTACGGCTATCAGGTGACGTTCTTCCGGGTGGGCGTCGATCCCGCGCCCGTCAATCCGTCGATCTTCGCCGTGCGCGACCTGTACATGACGCACGTGGCAATCACCGACCTGCAGGCGAAGCACCACCGCTTCGCCGACCGCCTGAACCGCGCCGGGCCGCAGTGGGCGGGCGCCCGGCCCGATCGCTACGAGGTGTGGAACGAGACATGGCGAGCCAGCCTCGACGGCCAGGGCCGCCATCGCGTGGTGGCCGACGCAGGCACGTTCGCGCTGGATCTGACGCTCGAGGCGGGCAAGCCGGTGGTCCTCCAGGGCGAGGGCGGCTACAGCCGCAAGGGCCGGGACGCCGGCAACGCCTCCCACTACTACTCACTGACCCGCATGCCGACGACGGGCAGTCTCACCGTGGATGGCCGCCGCGTCGTCGTTCGCGGCGCCAGCTGGATGGATCACGAGTTCGGCACCAGCGCGCTGGACGCCGGGACGCGCGGCTGGGACTGGTTCGCGCTGCAACTGAGCGACGGCCGCGACCTGATGCTGTATCGGTTGCGCCTGGACGATGGGACGCAGGGCCCGTTCTCGGCCGGCACACTCGTCGAACGCGATGGACGCAGCCGGCATCTCGGGCCGGGTGACTTCAGCCTGACGCCCGGGCGGCAATGGCGGTCGCCGGCGAGCGGCGCCAGCTACCCGGTCGCCTGGGACGTGCGTGTGCCGGTCGCCCGATTGCACCTCCAGGTGACGGCGGCCGTGGACGCGCAGGAGTTGCGGACCCGCCGGTCGACGAACGTCACCTACTGGGAGGGGAGTGTGAGGGTGGCGGGGGAGGATGCCGCCGGCCCCGGCTCGCCGCGCGAGGTGACGGGTGTGGGTTACCTCGAGATGACGGGCTACAGCGGCGCGAAGATGAGCGACGTGATGCGGTGACGTGCCCTACCTTCTGCGGACCAACCGCGTGCCGATCCACGCGCCGAGCGTGTTCGAGATCACGTCGACGGTCGTCGGGATGCGGCCGTGGCAGTACACCTGGAAGACCTCGACCGCCGTCGACAGCAGGCAGCCGGCGACGATGACCGTGGCGACCGTGCGCCGGTCGCCGGTCGGCGGAACGGCACCGGCGGCGCCCCCCGCCCACACCCGCAGGCCGGCGTAGCCGAACGGCACGAAGAGCAGGACGTTCAGCAGGAAGTCCGCCGGTCGGACCCGGCGGGAGAACGGCACCCATTCGACATTGGTCCAGTGGGCATGGCCGACGTAGTAGGCGGACCACGGCATGGTGGTGGCCGCGACGATCAGCAGGAGGCTGCCCACGAGCAGCACGGTCATCGCGGCCCTCGCGGTGGACGCCATCCACGGGTATCGTAGCGCGAGGCCTGATGCGATCCCGCGGCAAGCAGACCATCGATCCCGAGTTGCTGCTCCGCGCCTATGCGCTCGGCTGGTTCCCCATGGGCACCGGCCGCCGCGGCCGGATCGAGTGGTTCTCGCCCGATCCGCGCGGCATCCTGCCCATCCAGACGTTCCACGCCCCGTCCCGCCTGCGCCGCGTCGTGCGGCAGTCGCGGTTCACCATCCGGATCGACACGGCGTTCGAAGCGGTGATGCGGGCCTGCGCCCATCGTGACGAGACCTGGATCACCGAGGACATCGTGGCCAGCTACGTGTCGCTGCACCGCCTCGGCTTCGCGCACAGCGTCGAGACCTGGCAGGACGATCAGCTGGTCGGCGGGCTGTATGGCGTGGCGCTCGGCGGCGCCTTCTTCGGCGAGTCGATGTTCCACACCGCCACCGATGCCTCGAAGGTGGCGCTCGTCGCATTGGTCGAGCGGCTGCGGGACCGCGGCTTCGTGCTGCTCGACACGCAGTGGGTCACGCCGCACCTGGCGCAGTTTGGCGGCGTGGAGATCCCGCGCGCCGACTACCTCGAACGCCTGGCAACGGCCATCACGTTGCCGGTGCGACTGCTCGACCCGGACGGGCAGCGCTGACCTTGGTAGACTAAGCCGCTACACCAATGGCGCGTGATCCGGAGGCCGTCTTCGAGCAGGTGTCGCGCGCGGTCGCCGATGGCGCCCCCATCGACTGGACCGCGCTGACCGACGGCGTGGACGAGGAGACGCGGCGGCTGATCGACGAGCTGCGCGTGCTGTCGGACGTGGCCCGCCTGCACCGAGACACCTTGCCCGATCCCTCCGGCCCAGGCCTCCTGCCGCCGCCCACGGTGCGGACCGGCGACGCCTGGGGGCATCTGACGCTTCGCGGCGAGCTCGGTCGCGGCGCTCGCGGGCACGTCTACCGGGCCTGGGACCCGCAGCTCGATCGCGAAGTCGCCCTCAAGCTCACGGTGGACGGCGGCGAGGAGCGGGAGAGCAAGGACCTCATCGAAGAGGCGCGGCTGCTCGCGAAGGTGAAGCATCCGCACGTGGCCACGGTGTACGGCGCCGAGCGCCGGGCCGGCATGGTCGGCATCTGGATGGAGCTGATCGAGGGCGAGACCCTCGAGTCGACGCTCATGCGGGTGGGGCGGTTCAACCCGCGGGAGGCGGCGCTGATCGGCCTGGACGTCTGTTCGGCGCTGTCGGCCGTGCACGCGGCCGGCCTCCTGCATCGCGACGTCAAGGCGCAGAACGTGATGCGCGACCGCAACGGCCGGCTCGTGTTGATGGACTTCGGCACCAGCCGGGACGCGACGCCGAGCGCCGGTGCGTTCGTGCACGACGAGGTCGGCACGCCGCTCTACATGGCGCCCGAGCTGTTCATGGGCGGCAAGGCGAGCGTGCGCAGCGACATCTACAGCGTCGGCGTGCTGTTGTACCGGCTGGTGACCGGCTCGGTGCCGGTCGACGCCCACTCGCCCTCGTCGCTGAAGGCGGCCCACCTCGCACGCACGCGGACGCCCATCGCCGACGTGCGCAGCGACCTGCCGCTGGCGTTCACGCGCGTGGTCGAACGGGCTCTCTCGATCGATCCCGCCGACCGCTACGGCAGCGCCGGGGCGCTGGAGATGGCGCTGGCCGGCGTGCTGGCGCCGGTCGAACCCGGCGCGAGGGCGCGCGTCAGCTGGCCCGCTGCCCTGGTGGGCGGCGCGGTGCTGGGCGGCCTCCTCGTCGCTGTGTCCGGCCTCGCGTGGTGGTGGACGTCGCGCCCGGCGCCGCCACCGGTCGTGCGCTTCGCGCTGCAGCCCGCCAGTCCGCTCGACGAGGTGGAGAGCGTCGCGCTGTCGCCGGATGGGTCACGGATCGCCTACACGTCGGCCGGCCGGTTGCACCTGCGCCGGATGACCAACGTGGCCGGCGTCGAGATCGATCAGACCCAGGGGGCGCACGATCCGTTCTGGTCGCCGGACGGCCAGTGGGTCGGCTTCTTCAAGGGCGTGTCGGTGTGGAAGGTGCACGCCTCGGGCGGCGAGCCGCAGCTGATCGCACCGGCGCGGCGGCCGTCCACCGGATCCTGGGGGGCGGACGGAACCCTGCTCTATTCGATCGAGCATGGCACGTCGATCGTCGGCGTGCCCTCCGGCGGCGGCACGCCGCGCATCCTCCGGGCGCAGCGCCCCGGCGTCCGCACGGTGCTGTGGTGGCCGGTGCATGCTGGCGACGGCGTGCACTTCGTGTACTCCGCGGTGAGCGCGCGGACCGGCCGGCGGATGCTGTACCTGGCCCGGCTCGCCGACGGCCCCAACGCGGACGACCGCGAACTGCTCGAGAACGACTCCAATCCGCTGGTCGTGGCCGGACGGCTGTTCTACACGAGCGGCGGCGAACTCGAGGCGCAGCACCTGGACCTGAATGGCGGCCGGCTCCGCGGCGACGCCGTCCGCGTGGCCGACGGCGTGAGCGTCAATCCCTACGGCTTCGGCGGTGCGGATCTGTCGGTGGCCGTGGCCGGCCAGCCGGGGCTTCCAGCCAGTGCCGCGACCTCCGGGACGGTGGCCTTCGTCGGGGCGGCGCCGGCGCCGCGGACGCTGCAGCTGGTCGACGCGACCGGCCGCGGGCGGATGGAGTTCGGCCAGTTCGACACCCGCGAGATGCGGCTGTCGCCCGACG
>CBIHOS010000175.1:0-11043 GCA_966211945.1 uncultured bacterium | reverse complement strand
GAACGTCGGAACGTCGGAACGGAACGGTACGTACGTCCTCACGAGAGCGCCCCGACTGAAGTCGGTTCGCCGTCAGTTTGTGGATTCTACGAACGAATCGGCTGCGGCGATGGTCAGAATCTCGATCGGTCTTGCCGCTCCCCGGCTTTCATGGGCGATCCCGATAGGTCAGACGTGGCATCACGCGTGCCAGTGCAGTGGTGATGCGTACACGCCGTGACATCGAGGATCGCGTCTTCCAACTGGCCGCCAACACTGTGCGGTGGGCGCGTCGTTTCCGTGGTACTTACATCGACCGTGACCTCGTGCGTCAATTCGCGCGTGCGGTCACTTCGATTGGCGCACACCTCGAGGAGGCCCGGGGGGCGGAGACCAGGGCCGACTTCATCCACAAGGTGTCGGTGGCTCGGAAGGAAGCCTTCGAGGCCCATTTCTGGGCGCGCCTGCTGTTAGTCGATCTCGAGGACTCCGACCTTGAAGCGTTGCGCGACGAGGTCAATGAAGTGGCCTCCATCGTCACCGCCATCCGGCGCAACGCCCGTGCGTCCGGGTTGGGCAAGCCACGACGCTCCGCGGAAGGTGCCGGCCTGCGTTAAGGTGAGGGCGTGACGAATTGTGTTCGCGTTCGGCGTTTCGAGTTCGGCGTTCGGCGTGTTCCGAGAGCGGAGCGCTGATGTCGAAGGCGCCGCGCACTGTCTTCGCCTGCACCAACTGCGGCGCGCAGTCACCCAAGTGGCTCGGGCGCTGTCCGGACTGTGGCGCCTGGAACACGTTCGCCGAGGAGTCGGTGGCGCCGCCGGCTGCGGCCGGCGCGGCGCGACCGAGCCTGGGCACGCCCGGCGGCCAGGCGCGGCTCTACGCCGACGTCGACATGGTGCAGGCCGAGCGCATTTCGAGCGGCATCGGCGAGTTCGACCGCGTGCTGGGCGGCGGCCTCGTGCCGGGCAGCCTGGTGCTGCTCGGCGGCGAACCGGGCATCGGCAAGAGCACGTTGCTGCTGCAGGCGGCGGCGTTGTTCGCCCAGGCCAGCGGTCCGGTCCTGTACTGCTCGGGCGAGGAATCCGAGCACCAGGTGAAGAGCCGCGGCGAGCGGCTCGGCGTCGGCAGCGCGCCGCTGTACCTGCTGGCCGAGACGTGCACGGAGCGCATCCTGGACGAGGTCCAGCGCCTTCGTCCGGCGCTGCTGATCGTGGACTCGATCCAGACGGTCTACTCGCAGAAGCTGACCTCGGCGCCCGGCACCGTCGGGCAGATCCGCGAGGCGGCGACGCAGCTGCTGTTCACCGCCAAGGGCCAGAACCTGCCGACCGTGCTCGTCGGTCACGTCACCAAGGACGGCGGTCTGGCCGGTCCCAAGGTGCTCGAGCACGTCGTCGATACCGTCCTGTACTTCGAGGGCGAGCGGCATCACACCCATCGAGTGGTGCGTGCGGTCAAGAACCGCTTCGGCGCGGTGAGCGAACTCGGCGTCTTCGAGATGACCGGCGCCGGGCTGCAGCCGGTGGCCAACCCGTCGGCTCTGTTCCTGGCCGAACGCCAGGCCGGCGCGCCGGGTTCGGCGGTGCTCTGCTGCATGGAGGGCTCGCGGCCGATACTCGTGGAGGTACAGGCGCTGGTCTCGACCAGCATCTACGGCAGCGCGCGGCGCATGACCAATGGCGTCGACCAGCAGCGGCTGGCGTTGTTGCTGGCGGTGCTCGAGAAGCGCGCTGGCCTCAATCTGGCCGGCGAGGACGTGTTCGTGAACGTCGCCGGCGGGTTCACGGTGGAGGAGCGCGCCGCCGATCTGGGCATCGTCGCCGCGGTCGTGTCGAGCCTCAGGAACCGTCCGGTTCGCGCCGGCACCGCTATCTTCGGTGAGGTCGGCCTGGCCGGCGAGGTGCGCGCGACGGGACAGTCGATGCTGCGGGTGCGCGAAGCAGCCCAGATGGGGTTCGAGCGGTGCGTCGTGCCGTCCGGCAACGTTTCTCCCGAGGAGGGAGGCGCCGGCTGCGCGGTGGTCGGCGTCCGGACGGTGGCCGAGGCGCTCGACGAAGTGATCGGCTGGGATTGAAGGGGTATGATTGCGGTGGCGTTACAAGGCCGTCACCGACCGGTCCGGTCTCGACGCGAATCCTTGTGTTCAGTGCGCATTCATTCCGGGGACGTGCATGACGTGGTTCGTATTTGCCCGCGTGCTCTTCGTAGCCGCGGTGGCCTATTCGGCCGCGCTGGTCAAGCCGGTCCACGATTTGGCCATCGTCAACGTCCTCTTCGGGGCGGGGCTGGCGGGCCTGGTCGTCGTCTTCGAGTCGCAACTGCGTGAAACCGCGGTCTCGTCGATGCTCGGAGCCGTGCTCGGCGGCACCATCGGCCTGAGCCTCGCCCAGACCGTCACCACCACGCTCTTCTGGGCTGATACGACGGACAGCCGCGTCGCATTTCTCCACACGGTCACCCTGCTGGCGCTGTCCTACCTCGGGCTGGTGATCGGCGGCAGGAAAGGCGAGTGGCTCGAACCGGCCCGCCTGATCAGCGTCTTCAGGGCCACCGCGCCGAAGAAGCACTACAAGATCCTCGACACCAGCGTCATCATCGACGGCCGCATCGCCGACATCTGCGAGACCGGCTTCCTCGACGGCACGCTGGTCATCCCGCAGTTCGTGCTGAAGGAACTGCAGTTCGTCGCCGACTCCTCCGACGCGATGAAGCGCAATCGCGGCCGGCGCGGCCTCGACATCCTCCAGAAGATCCAGAAGATGACCAACCTCGACGTGGTCATCTCCGACGTCGATTTCCCGGACGTCAAGGAAGTCGACCTCAAGCTGATCGAACTGGCCCGCTCGCTCGAGGGGAAGATCGTCACCAACGACTTCAACCTGAACAAGGTGGCCGAGCTGCGCGGCGTCCACGTGCTCAACATCAACGAGTTGGCCAACTCGCTGAAGCCGGTCGTGCTCCCCGGCGAGTACATGAAGGTCTTCATCCTCAAGGAAGGCCGCGAGTACAACCAGGGCGTTGCCTACCTGGACGACGGCACGATGGTGGTCGTGGACAACGGCCGCAAGATGATCAGCAAGAACATCGACGTCGTCGTGACCAGCGTGCTGCAGACCACCGCCGGCAAGATGATCTTCGGGCGCTATATCGATCCGGCCGGGGAGTCCGGCCGGCATCCGGTCGAGGGTGAGACGACTGCGGCGACACCGGCCACGCCGAGCACCCAGAGCCAGGCCGTGCCCACGACGCAGACATCGTCCTTCCGTCGGCCGCGCGCCGTGTCCCAGTCCTGACGTTTCTGCATGGCCGTGCCCCCGTACCACTGGTGGCGGACTGTCTGCTTCCTCATCCCCGCCATCAGCGTCTACACGATCGTTCTCGGCACGCTCTCGCTGCTCTCCGCCATCGTCGATCGTCAGGGGCACCTGGCGCACACGTGCGCACGTGCCTGGTCGTGGCTGATCCTCAGGACGACCGGCGTCACGGTGGAGGTGTCGGGGCTCGACACGCTGCCGCGTGACACGCCATACCTGTTCCTGAGCAACCACCAGAGCATCTACGACATTCCGGTGCTGTTCTGGCACCTTCCCTACCAGGTGCGGATCCTCGCGAAGGCGTCGCTCGGGCGCGTCCCGTTCCTCGGCTGGCACCTGCGCCGGACCGGTCACGTGCTCGTCGACCGGAGCAATCCCGGCAACTCGACGATGGTGCAGATCAAGGAACTGATGCGACAGCGTGTCTCGCTGCTGGTGTTCCCGGAGGGCACGCGCAGCGCCGACGGTCGCGTCGCGCGCTTCCGCGGCGGCATCGTCATGCTCGCCATCGAAGCCGGGCTGCCGATCGTACCGGTTGCCGTCGAAGGCACGCGGCACGTGATGCTGAAGGATCGCCTCATGACCTGCCCCGGACATGTCCGCATGCGCGTGCTGCCGCCGGTCTCGACCTCCGGGTACGACGCGTCACGCGCCCGCGAACTGGCGGGCGTCATCGAACGCCAGGTGCGCGACGGCGTCGAGGTGCTGCAGGCGCAGGCGGCCGGCTCGTGATCCTGGACGTCGCGGGCGAGGTTGCAGGGTTGGTGCGGCCCGCGGTGATCGTGCGGCGCGGCGTGGTCGCCCACGCACACGACGCTCGTCTCGATGGACCGCTGGCGGAGGCGGCCGCGTCGTTGCGCACCGCGACCGGGCTCGAGGCCGCGACCGCCGCGACCCGGACCATGTACAAGCGGTGCGGCATCGATCCCACGAAGACGCGACCCTCGAGCGAGGCGCTGCTCCGGCGCGTGCGCAAGGGCGATCCGCTGCCGCGCGTCAACGGCCTGGTCGACATCATCAACTGGTGCTCGGCCGAGACGCAGATCTCGTTCGGCCTCTACGATCTCGGCAAGGTGCAGCGGCCGATCACGCTGCGCCTCGGCGGCCCAGGGGAGGGCTACGACGGCATCCGCAAGGACCGCGTCAACGTCGAGGGACGCCTGTGCCTCGTCGACGCGCTCGGGCCCTTCGGCAATCCCACATCCGATTCGGCGCGCACGATGACGACGCCGGAGACGACCGATGTGATGGTGGTGCTCTTCGTGCCAGCCGACGCTCCGTGCGCCGCCGCCGAGCACGCGCTGGCGATCACGCGCCAGCGCCTCGCGACTTACGCCGGCGGCAGCGAGGACGCGGCTGACCTCTGAGGTCAGTACCCGAAGTGCAGCGTGAGCAGCGTGGCCCGCAGCACCGACAGGTATGCCAGCGCTAACGCGACGAGCGTGAGGCCGGCCAGGCCGGCCGCCGGGCGAGGCGTCCAGGCGCGCCGGCGCAGTGCATCAAGTCCCGCCGCCACGAGCACCGCGGCCGGTGCAGTGAGCGGCAGGATGTGGCGGGGCGTCCAGTGCACGACCATGTCGGCCCGGGGCGCCAGATTCACACCGATCCAGCCAGCCAGCCCCAGCGCGAGCCCCACCGCACTCAGCGCGACGACGTAGAGACGGCCGCGTGACTCGGGCGACGTGACTGCGCGCCGCCGCGGCGGAAAGACAGCGCCCGCCGATGTCAGCACCGCCCATGCCGCCAGCGCTGCGAGGAGCAGCGAGGCCGCTGCGTACGGCATCCACACCTTGCTGCCCGCGAAGGGGCCGGCCCCGAGCGAGCCGAAGCGCGCCCAGAACGGTTCGAACACCATCACGCGCATCTCTGCCCAGAATGCCGAGGTCCACGGCATCGGGCCACGCGTCGGCACGAACCCGCCTGCTTCGAGAATCGCGCGCTTGAACTCGAACGCGAGCGGGTCGCCGTACAACACGAACGCGCGTAGCGGGATCCAGCCGGCCACGAGAAGTACGCCGGCGCCGAGCCAGGAAAGTCGCCGCACCGTGGTCCAGACGACGGATCGGAACGACCGCACCGGGCTGGGCGGTGCGGCGCCAGATGGGCGACGCGACTCGCCCGGGTCGCACGTCGCGATCAGGCAGGCGAGCACGGCCATGGGGACGAGGAACGCGGCAGTCGCCTTGGACGCGTAGGCCGCGCCAATCACCGCTCCGGTGGCGAGCAGCCGCATCGGCGTGACTCGCCCGAGCGCGATGTGGCCGATGGCCAGCGTCGCAGCCGCCGCGAGCAGGGTCGCGGGAGGGTCTGTGGACACCGCGCCCATCACGGCACACCACTGCGGCACGAGCGCGAGACCGCCCGCGACGGTGGCGACGATCAACGGGTCGTCGGTGACCGTCCGCACGAGGCGCGCGACCAGCCATGCCGTCGCCATCGTCATGAGCAGCGACATGCCGCGCAGCAGCGCCAGCGCTCGATGGCCGGTGCGATCGCCGGTCGGCCGATCGTGCTGGAAGATCGTCGGCTCGGTGCCGCGCGGGTGCATCCGCGAACGCGGATTGAGCGTCAGCTGCGGTCCCGGCGTGTGCAGCCCCGCGGAGCGCAACACGGCGGCGGCGCCCAGGTAGTAGAGCGGCTGCTGAACCCACTCGTACGACGAGGCGCGCCACTCGCTGTCGGGCGGAGGAACGGCGGCCGGGATCGACGCGGTCGTCGCGACATACCGCGCGTACTGGAGATGAGCGAGTTCGTCTGGCGGTTCGAACGGCGGCACGGCGAGCTGATAGAGCAGCACTGTGCCGCCAACGGCGAGCACCGAGAGCGCGGTCGCCGCGCCGGCGGCACCGGCCGTCGCGGTACGACGCGCCGTCTGCGCGGGGGGCGCGAGGTCGCGTGAATGCAGCGCGCGTGCGAGCCACGCGGCTGCCAGCCCGCCAGTCGACAGGATCACGAACCCGACGACGATGATCGCCGTCCAGGCACGACGTGGCTGCCCATCGAAGGCGCAGGTCAGCGTGCCGAGCTGTCGTGCCGGTCCCAGCGTGATCGGTGCACGCGCGGCGAGCGTCAGCACGCCGTCGAGGGATCGGATCCGCAGGATGAGCGGCGCTCGCCACGGTGGGCGCACGGCGCCGAGCGGCAGGGTGTAGGCGCCATCGCGACCGGGTGTCAGGACGAGCGTCTGGCCGGTGCGCGTCGCGGAGCCGTCGGCAGCGGCCACGAACGTCTCGATCGCGACGCGCCCGCCCGTCGCTCCGCCGGCGCCTGCGCTGGACTGCGCCTGGAGCCGCAGGGCATCGATGTCGCACCCGGGGACGAACACGGAGACGTCGCGGGGAGTCGCATCGAAGGCGAGCGGTGCCGGACGCCACGACTCGCGGCCGCGCGGGTCCACCCGCGTCAGCCCCGAGAACAGCGTCCACGTCGCGGCGACGAGCAGCGCAAGGACGACGACGGCGGCCGCACGCCCGGCGGCGCGGCGCACGTCGGGCGTTGCGCCGGAGGGGGCCTGCCGCATGGCGGTGTACCTTACCACTCGCATGGAGCGCGCCTCGTGATCGTGGATGTGGTGGTCGCCGCCGGTGGCCAGGGCCGACGGCTCGGCGGCGCGATCGCGAAGCAGTGGCTCGCGCTCGGCAATCGCACGATCTTCGAACACAGCATCGCGGCGTGCGCTGCGTCACCGCGGGTACGCGGCGTGGTCGCGGTCGTGCCGGCCGATGACATCGCGGCCGCGGAGGTCCTGGCCCGGTCCGCGGCGGGAAGCAAGCTGCTCGGTGTCGCGACGGGCGGGGTGCGGCGGCAGGACTCGGTGGCCGCCGGCATCGCGGCATTGCCGGGCGATGCCGACGTCGTGCTCGTCCACGACGCGGCGCGGCCGTTCGTGGACGTCGAGACGATTGATCGGGTGATCGACGCGGCCCACGCGGCCGGCGCCGCGATCGCCGCCGCGCCGGTGCACGACACCGTGAAGCGCGTCGAGGCGACGGCAGGCCCGCGCACCATCGTCGGCACGGTGCCGCGCGAGACGCTCGCGCTCGCGCAAACGCCGCAAGGGTTCCGTCGCGACGTGATCGACGCCCTGCTCCCGGCGATGCGGGCCTCCGACGATGCGACAGATGAAGCGTCGCTCGCGGAGCGTCTCGGGTACCGCGTGCTCGCCGTCGACGGGCACCCTGACAACGTGAAGATCACGACCGAGGCGGACCTCGCGAGGGCCAGGCGCGCCCTCGGCGGCGAGCGCCCGCACGGCGCCGTGCGCATCGGACTCGGCTACGACTCCCATCGCTTCGCCGACGACCGCCGGCTCGTCGTCGGCGGCGTGATCGTCCGCGGGGAGCGCGGACTGGCCGGGCACTCCGACGGCGATGCCGTCTGTCACGCCGTCACCGACGCGGTCCTCGGCGCCGCCGGTCTCGGTGACATCGGCAGATGGTTCCCGGATACCGATCCCGCGTGGAAGGATGCCGACAGCCTCGCGCTGTTGCGGACGGCGTTCGGCCGCGCCCACGAGGCCGGCTGGCGCCTCGGCAATCTCGACATCGTGGTGATCTGCCACCGTCCGAAGATCGGCCGCCTGGCCGAGCAGATCAGCGCGTCGCTGGCGGCCGCGCTCGATGCGGCTCCGGATCGGATCAGCATCAAGGGCAAGACGCCGGAAGGCACCGCGGCGCTCGAAGACGCGATGATCGTTCACGCCGTCGCGCTCCTCGAACGGTGAATCGCTGGTCAGACCCGGGTTCGGCGCGGCGGGCCGGGGCAGTACGTGTCTGCCCGGCTCGGCAAGGGACGGGCGGCGCGACGGCCCAAGCCCCAAGCCCCAAGCCCCAAGGCCCAAGGCCCAAGGCCCAAGACCGTCACCCGGCGCCCGTCACCCGGTAGAATCGCCTGATGCGCGTTCGATTCGCCCCGAGCCCGACGGGGCACCTCCACGTCGGCAACGCGCGCACGGCGCTCTTCAACTGGCTGCTCGCGCGGGGCCAGGGCGGTACTTTCGTGCTTCGGCTGGAGGACACCGACGCGGCGCGGTCGACCGGGGCGTCGGCCGAGGGCATCCTCGAGGACCTGCGGTGGCTCGGGATCGACTGGGACGAGGGGCCCGATCTGGGGGGGCCGTACGGGCCCTACCGGCAGACCGAGCGACTGTCGCACTACCAGGCCCAGGCCGCGCGGCTGCTGGCCGAGGGGCACGCCTACTACTGCTTCTGCTCGCCGGAAACGCTGGAGGCGGCCCGGCAGGCGGCGGTACAGGCCGGGCGTACGCCGCAGTATTCCGGCACCTGCCGCGAACTCGATCCCGCCGAGGCGGCCAGCCGCGTCAGCGCCGGCGAGCCGGCCGCGATCCGGTTCCGCGTGCCGCAGGTGGAGGCCGTGACCTTCAGCGATCTCGTGCGCGGCACGATCACGACCGACATCGCGCAGATCGGCGACTTCGTCCTGCTCCGGCAGAACGGTCTGCCGGCCTACAACTTCGCAGTCGTCGTCGACGATGTGGCGATGCGGATCTCGGTGGTCGTGCGTGGCGAGGACCATGTGCCGAACACGCCGCGGCCAGTGCTGATCTCCCGTGCGGTCGGCGCCGGGCCGCCGGCCTTCGCGCAGCTCTCGCTCGTGCTCGGGCCGGACCACGCGCCGCTCTCGAAGCGGCACGGCGCGTCGAGCGTGGCCGACTTCCGCGCGCGTGGCCTCCTGCCCGAGGCGCTGCGCAACTACCTCGCGCTGATCGGCTGGTCGCCGGGACAGGACCAGGAGATTGTGCCGATCGACGAGTTGGCGCGGCGCTTCCGCGTCGAGGACGTCACGAAGAGTGCCGGTGTGTTCGACCCCGACAAGCTGGCGTGGATGAACCGACACTACGTCAAGGACGCCGCGCCCGAGCGGGTGGCGTCGCTGCTCGTGCCGCACCTGCGGGCGTCCGGCGACCTTGCGCCGGACGCGGTGCTCGGCGAGGCGCTGCGGGCGTTTCTCGTCGCCTGCGTGCCGGTCGTGGCTGGCACCGTCGATCAACTCGCGGATGCGCCGGCCCGGCTGCGGCCGGTGTTCGACGCGCCGGTCGCGGCCGATGTGCTCGCGCATCTCGACAGGGAAGGGCCGGAGGCCGCCGCTGCGGCGCGCGCGGTGATCGTCGCGTTCGCACAGGCGTTGAGCGCGCGGTCGCGGCTCACGCGCGAGACGTTCCGCGACGCGGCGCACCAGGTACGTCAGATGACCGGGCAGAAGGGGCGGGCGCTGTTCCACCCGGTGCGGCTCGCGCTGACCGGCGCCGACAGCGGCCCCGAACTCGACCTGCTGGTGCCCGCCATCGACCTCGGGGCCGAACTGCCGCCAGGTGCGGGCGTCGGCGCCATTGCCGGCTGCCGCGAGCGGGCCGCCCGCTGCGCCGCGGCGCTGATCGAGGCCTAGCGCATGGCTCCGATTCTCGTCGTCGGCGTTCACCCGGTGCGGGAAGCCCTTCGCGCGGGTGGGGTGCGCGAAGTGCGCATCGGACCCCGATCCGATGCGCGGGTGGCGGAGATCGTGCGGCTGGCCGAGGTCAAGGGCGTGCCGGTGCGCCGGGTCGACGTCGCCGAACTCGACCGGCTGTCCGACGGCGAACGCCATCAGGGGGTGCTGGCCACGCTCGGCGACGCGCCGCGTCAGTGGACCATCGAACAACTGGTCGCCGCCGACCCCCAACCGCTGATCGTCATATTGGATGGCGTCGAAGATCCCCACAACGTCGGCGCCATCCTGAGAACGGCCGATGCGGTGGGAGCGACAGGTGTCGTGCGTCAGGAGCGGCACGCCGCGGCGCTGGGGCCGGCGGCGGCCAGGGCGTCCGCCGGTGCCCTGGCGCACGTGCGCATCGCCGACGTGGTCAACGTGTCGCGAGCCATCGACACGCTCAAGGCGCTCGGCGTCTGGGTGGTCGGGCTGGATGCCGAAGGAGCGCAGCCGTACGACAGGATCGACTTCAGGCCTCCGACCGCGCTGGTCGTCGGCGCCGAGGGCGAAGGGCTGCGGCGCCTGGTTCGCGAGCACTGCGATTTCATCGCCGCGCTGCCGATGCGCGGGCACGTTGGCAGCCTGAACGTGTCGGTGGCGACGGGTGTCGTGCTCTACGAGGCGCTCCGGCAGCGGCAGGCAGCCGGTTGATGCCCAGACTCGATTGCGTGCCAACGGACGGCATGCTACACTTTCCTCCTTTGTCCGGCTGGCGTAGCTCAGTCCGGTAGAGCAGCTGATTTGTAATCAGCCGGTCGGGGGTTCGAATCCCTTCGCCAGCTCCACACGATTTTCGAGCAGGGAACGGTAGCAAGCCTGATGTCCACGGGCGCCTCGACGCGCCCGAATCCGAGTCCAACGGGTTTCGGCCCGATCAGTCGTTCGGCGAGGTTGCGGAGCGGTCAAACGCAGCAGACTGTAAATCTGTCGGCCAAGCGCCTTCGAAGGTTCGAATCCTTCCCTCGCCACCATCCTCGCTCTCGTGCACTGCGCTCTCGGGAGTCGTGAGAGTCCGGGATGGCTGAGGCCGAGCGACGGCACCAGGTGGGAACGAGGCAGGACGGATGCCGGCGGCGCCACCGTAGTGGACTTGGCCGCGAGGCCAGCGGGCGGTGAGAGTGGCCAGTGAGCGTGGTGGCTCGCCGGTCGAGAGGGAATGCGAGCCCAGGCGGTCGTGGTCGCGACGAATAGGCCGGTCGCGCGCGCGAATCAGGCGGCTTGTTCGATGCGAGTGGTCCAGGCCCGCGCGATCAGGACTGAGCGC
>CBIHOS010000174.1:0-11085 GCA_966211945.1 uncultured bacterium | reverse complement strand
TACCCGATACCCGATACCCGATACCCGATACCCGATACCCGATACCCGATACCGATACCCGATACCTACGGCTCGGGCGTCGCGCGATAGACCTCTCCGAGCAGGTGCGTCGCTCGTTCGGTGCGTGCCGCACTCTCCGGCGACGGTGCATCCGAGATACCACCGCTCGCTTCCCGCAACAGCGTCACGGCCTGATCGACCCTCCCTGACTCGGTCGGCGGCAGATGCGCCTGGTCGGTCGTCTTGAACGCATCGAGCAGCCGGACGGCCTCGTCCAGGTGGGTGCGCGCTTCGCCGTAGTTGCTGCGCGCAAGCGCCACACGGGCGTCGAGCGTGCGGGAGCGCGCCTCCGACAGCCGGAGCCGCAGCATCGCGCGGTCGCGGGAGTGCTGCGCGGGGTAGGCCTGGGACCAGCCCAGGATGAATCCCAGAAGGGCAGCCACCGCCGCCGTCCCCGCGTAGTAGGCCAGCAGTCGTCCACGAGTCATGCCAAGAGGGTACTGCGCTTGACTCCATGATGATGGAATGAAATTCTACGATCATGGAATCAGGCGCAGTCGCCGACGTCCAGGAACGGCTCGCCGCGCGACTGCGCGGCCTGCGCGCCGCGCGCGAACTGACGCTGGACGCGCTCGCCGAGCGGTCGGGCGTCTCGCGCTCGATGATCTCGCTGGTCGAACGCGGCGAGAGTTCGCCGACCGCGGCGGTTCTCGACCGTCTGGCAGCGGGGCTCGGCGTCACGCTGGCCTCGCTGTTCGCCGACGAGGTGCGCGAGGACGGTTCACCGGTGTCGCGGCGGAAGGACCAGCGCGAATGGCGCGATCCGGCCAGCGGCTATGTGCGGCGCAACCTGTCGCCGCCGCATGTCCGGTCGCCGCTCGAACTGGTGGAGGTGTCGCTGCCGGCCGGCGCGCGTGTGGCCTACGACACCGTCGCGGCACGCAGCATCGCCCAGCAGATCTGGATCATCGAGGGCACGCTCGAACTGACGCTGGGCGCGGCGATGCACCGCCTGACAGCGGGCGACTGCCTGGCGATGCGGCTCGAGGGGCCGATCGTGTTCCGCAATCCGGCCAGGACTGCCGCGCGCTATCTCGTGGCGCTGGCCGGTGACACTCATGCAGGGGAGACCGTCCGATGAACGCCGCGAGCCATCACGCCCTCGGGATCGCCATTCGCACCCTCGACGCCGCAACCGCCAGCGCCAGGCTGCCGGAACTCGCGCAGATCCTGATCGAGTGCGTCGACGATGGCGGCGGCGTCAGCTTCATGGCGCCGCTCGCGCGTGCGCGCGCCGAGTCGTTCTGGCAGGGCGTGATCGCCGGGCTCGCGCGGAGCGATCGCATCCTGCTGGTGGCCGAGGACAGCGAATCGGGACGGACGCTGGGCACCGTGCAGGTGGCCCTCGCCTGGCAGGACAACGCGCCCCATCGCGGCGAGGTGTGCAAGATGCTGGTCGGTCGCGCGTGGCGTGGCCGCGGCATCGGCTCGGCGCTCCTGCGCGCCGCCGAAACCGCCGCGCGCGGCGCCGGCCGCACGCTGCTGACGCTGGACACCTTCACCGGCGGCGATGCGGAGCGCTTCTACGAGCGGCTCGGATGGACGCGCGCCGGCGTCGTGCCCAAGTACGCGTTGTTCCCCCACGGCGGGCTCGGCGGCACGACGATCTTCTATCGCGACTTGTCTGACGAGTAAGCAGCAGCCTACAGCCTGCGCGACGACGTCAGGTAGGGACGGCTCGCCGAGCCGTCCGACGTCGACATGCCGTTCCGGCTGCCTTTCGGACGCGCCGGCGGCGCGTCCCTACCTGGGCCCGCATTTCGGTACCCGGTACCCGGTACCCGGTACCCGGTCTATTTCACGATGTCCGCCTTCACTTCGACAGTCACGATCCGGTCGGCGGCGGCGTCGGCCGATCGTGCCACGACGGTCGACACCCCGGGCGACAGCAGCACCCACAGGTTCTCGGTGATGTTGGCAACCGTCGGCCGCGGGGCTGAGAGCTCGCGGTCGCGCGCCTTCTCTACGTCGCTCACCGGCGCTGGACGGGAGCCGGCCCCTACGGGCGCCATGACGCTGACGCTCGAATAGTTGAACTTCAGTTCGAGCAGCACCCGCTGCTCGGGAGTGACGAGCGCGGTCGCGTCGACGTTGAGCGGCAGTTCCCGATTGGGTCCGCCGGTGAAGAGTGGAACGCTCGAGTGGCTGCGGACGTTGCCAGAGCGGCCATCAGCGACGACCAGCGAGACCACCTTCTTCATCGGCGTGCCCGATCCGGTCTGGTCGGTGATGGTCACATCGACCTTGACGTTCCGCGTGGGTATTGGGCGGCGTTCCGGACTCATGGTCATCACGCCGGGATCGGCCGGAGAGGGGCCGGGCGCAGGCGCCTGCCCGGCGAGTCCGGGCATCGATAGGCTGAGGGTGGTCAACACGACGGCGGCAGTGGCGATGGTCACGGGTTCTCCTCTTCTGGAAGCGTCTGGATATCGATGGGCGCCATCGTGATCGGCGCCATGGCAATCGCGGGCAACTCGATCGCCGCCGGGCGCGGCAGCGGCGGCATCACCAGAGGTGCCGGCATGATCGTCGCCAATCTGATCTCGGGCAGGTCGGATGGCCGTTCGGGCAGGACGTGCTCGTCGTCGGGCAGTCGCGGTATCGGCAGTTCGCTCGCGTCGGGCATGTCGTCTGCGAACGACATCGCCATCACCGGTGTGTCCGCCGACCGCCGACGGCGCGCTCCAGACGGCGGGCGCAGCGTCGCAAATTCCGCGAAGGGGTCCATGGCCCAGTACATTTCCGGCGGCAGCACCGGCCGGTCGATCTCGATGGGCGATCCCCAGCGCGCCTGCGTCGACGGCGCGACGACGGAGGGCAGCTGGGGCGCGTCAGTACGCCTCACGTGCCAGGTCAGGCCCGCCGCCAGCAGCACCGTCGCGGCAATCGGCAGCGCCCAGCGCGGACGGAGCACGCCGCGGACGGCCTGTGGGCCATCTGCGGGTCCGGTCCGAGGGCCGGTCGCGGCCAGCACCTGCTCCAGGTGCCCCACCGGCGGCCCCTCTTTGGCGATCGCCTCGAGCGTCGCGTCGAGGCCGGCGTCGGTCGGGTCGTGATGGCGCGTCATCGTTTCGTCTCGCTCGCCCCAGGCCGGACTGCCCGCCGCCCACCGGTCCGCCCGGGTGCCGCCTGCCGATCCGTCAGGCGCTCCCTCAGCAAACGCCGGGCGTCGCTGACGCGCCACTTCAGCGTGCCGACCGGCACGCCCAGCAGGTCTGCCGCCTCGGCGTAGGGCAGGTCGCCCGCGACCACGATCAGAAGGGCGTCCCGGTGCGCCCGGGGCAGCCCTTTCACCAGACGCAGGATCCGCCGCCGCTGCTCCCGGTCGATCGACGCGCCCTCCGGTGAGCGGCCTGGCGCCACCAGTTCGAGTGCCGGCCCGGATTCGTCCTCTGCCGTCGCGTCCAGCCGGAGCGCCCGCAGCCAGCCCAGCATGCTGCGCCGGCGATCGAGCGCCTTGCGCCATGCGATCGTCAGCAGCCAGGTGCGAACCGAGGACTGGCCGCGAAAGTCGATCAGGTGGTGCCACGCCGCCACCCAGGCGTCCTGCGCCGCGTCGGCCGCATCGTCGCGCGAGGCCAGCGCCGCGTGCGCCGTGCGGAACACGGCCGCGTGGTGCCGATGCACGAGCTCGGTCCACGCCTCCGGCGCGCCCTCCCGTGCCCGGGCCACGAGCTCCTCGTCGGTCACCGAGCCTGTAGACTGACCGCGAGCGCCAAGGGTTGGGAAAGTTGAACGCGACATGACACCAGACGAACTGCTGCACCGGATCCGCGAACGCGTCTCGCATCCCTCCACGGTCAAGGAGCTGATGCGGGCCCTCAAGCTGCCCAAGTCCGAGGCGCCCGGCATCCGGCGGGCGCTGAAGACCCTGGTCGATCGCGGTGCGTTGATTGAAACACGCGGCCGTCATTTCGGGGTCCCCGAGTTGATGGACCTGGCGGCCGGCCGGATCACGGTCCACCCCAATGGCTTCGGCTTCGTGAGGCTCGATCACCCGATCGACGAGGTGACCGGCGACATCTACGTCGCCGGCCACAACCTGCACGACGCCATGCACGGCGACCGGGTGCTGGTGCGGGTCGAGCGGCACGGACGCGACGGCCGTGCCGAGGGCCGCATCGTCCGCATCCTCGAGCGCGGCGCCGCGACCACGGTCGGCCGCTACGACCGCGAGGAACACGGCCTGCAGTACGTGACGCCGTTCGACAAGCGGCTGCTGATGGACGTGCAGATCCCGGCGGGCGACGAGCTGGGAGCGTCGCCCGGCCAGATGGTGGTCATCGAAGTCATCCGGTGGCCGACCGGCGGCCGCAGTGCGCTCGGCCGCATCGTCGAGATCATCGGCGACCTCGGCACGCCGGGCGTCGACACCCAGATCATCATCCGCAAGCACGGGATTCCCGATCGGCATTCGGAGGAGAGCATCGCCGAGGCCACGCGCCTGGGCGTCGTGATCGACCCGAAGGACATCGACGGCCGGACCGATTTCCGCGGCGACGTGGTCGTCACCATCGACGGCGAGCACGCCCGCGACTTCGACGATGCGGTGTCGGTGGAGCGGCTGGGGAACGGCAACTACCTGCTGAAGGTGCACATCGCCGACGTCGCGCACTACGTGCACGAGGGCAGTGCGCTCGATCGGGAGGCGGCCGAGCGGGCCACGTCGGTGTACTTCCCTGAACGCGCCGTCCACATGTTCCCCGAGGAACTGGCGACCGGGCTGTGCAGCCTGCGGCCGCACGTCGATCGGCTGGTGCAGTCGTGCGTGATGGAGATCGACGGCCGCGGGCGCGTCGTCGAGGCGTCCCTGCACGACGGCGTCATCGTCAGTCGATCGCGGATGACCTACAACGAGGTGCACGCGATCCTCGCCGGCGATCAGGAACAGCGCGGCAAGTACGAGGCGCTGGTGCCGCACTTCGAGCGAATGGGCGAGCTGTTCGCGATCCTCAACCAGCGCCGCCACCGGCGGGGTTCGATCGACTTCGACCTGCCGGAGGCCAACATCGTCCTGGACGAGGAAGGGCAGATCGAGAACATCCTCGTTGCGGAGCGCAACGTCGCGCACCGGCTGATCGAGGAGTTCATGCTCGTCGCAAACGAGACGGTGGCGGCGTTCCTCGAGGCCAACGACGTGCCGACCGTGTATCGCGTACACGAGGCGCCGGACCTGCTGAAGGTCGAGCAGTTCGAGGAGTTCATCGCGACGCTGGGCTACTCGCTGGGGGCGCCGATGAACGCGGTCAAGCCGCGGCACTTCCAGAAGCTGGTCGAGAAGCTGCGCGGCAAGCCGGAGGAGCGGCCGATCGCCTCGCTGATGCTGCGCACCATGCAGAAGGCGCGGTACGACACCGCGTGCCTCGGCCACTTCGGGCTGGCCGCCGACGCCTACACGCATTTCACGTCGCCGATTCGCCGCTACCCGGACCTGATCGTCCACCGGACGCTGCGCGAGTACCGCCACGGCAAGCTGACCGATGCGCTGTACGAGGAGCGCGTCGACGAACTGCCGGAGGTGGCGCGGCACACGTCGGAGATGGAGCGCCGGGCCGACGAGGCCGAGAACGAACTCGTCGCGTGGAAGAAGGTGCGGTTCATGGCCGACAAGGTCGGCGAGGAGTACGACGGCTTCATCACGGGCGTGGCGCCGTTCGGCCTCTTCATCCAGCTGATCGAGCACTACGTGGAGGGCCTGGTGCACATCTCGAGCCTGGCCGACGACTACTATCGCTATCTGGAGCGCGTGCACCAGCTGCGCGGCGAGAACACGCACCGCGTCTTCCGCCTCGGCGATCCCATCCGCGTGCAGGTGGTCCGCGTCGATCAGGAGCGGCGACAGGTGGACCTGGGCGTGGTGGAAGTCCTCGAGCGTATCCGTCAGTCGGAACGCAACCGCGGGCCGCGCACCAGCAAGGCGGCGCCGAAGGGCGACCGCCCGCCGCCCAAGGGCCGGCCCGGCAAGCGCGAGCGGGCGATCAAGAAGGCGGTCAAGGGCCGCAAGGGCTGACCGTGCACCTCACGATCGCGACGGCCGGGCACATCGATCACGGCAAGAGTGCGCTCGTCCAGGCGCTCACCGGCACCCACCCCGATCGCCTGAAGGAAGAGCAGGCACGCGGCATCAGCATCGAGCTGGGCTTTGCCCATACCCGCGTCGGCGACGCCGTGTTGTCGTTTGTCGATGTGCCCGGACACGAGCGCTTCGTGAGGACGATGCTCGCCGGTGTGGGCGGGATCGACGCCGTGCTGTTCGTCGTCGCCGCCGACGAGTCGGTGATGCCGCAGACCCGCGAACATCTCGACATCTGCACGCTGCTGGACGTGCCTCGCGGTGTCGTCGCCCTCACCAAGTGCGATGCTGCCGATGACACATTGCAGGCCATCGCCGAAGCGGAGATCCGCGATCTGGTCGCAGGCACGCCGCTGCACGACGCGCCCGTCGTGCGGGTGTCGGCCCGCACCGGGCTCGGGCTCGACGACCTGCGCGGAGCCCTGCTGGGGCAGACCGACACGCGCCGGATGCGAGACGAGGCCGGGCCGGTCCGGCTGCCGATCGATCGCGTGTTCTCGGTGAAGGGATTCGGAACCGTCGTCACCGGCACGCTCTGGAGCGGCACGCTGCAGGCCGATGCGCAGGTGACGGTGATCGGTGCGGGGGGACGCGAGACGGTGGCCCGCGCGAGAGGCCTGCAGGTGCACGGCGCGCCGGCCGCGCACGCCGAGGCCGGCCAGCGCGTCGCCGTGAACCTCGCGGGCGTGTCGCTGGACGAGATCGCACGCGGTGACCTGCTCGTGGGCGACGGCGCGGTGCTCGTCTCCAACCGGCTGTCCGTGCGCGTTCGCGTCCTGCCCGACGCGCCGGCGCAGAAGCACGGCACTCGCGTGCACGTCCATCTCGGCACGACCTCGGTGCTCGGGCGCCTGCTCGTCCCCCCGGCAGCGGATGGCAAGGGCGGCCGCGAGATCGGCGCCGGGGACCAACGGCAGGCGCGCCTCCGCCTGGAGTCGCCGTTGCCCGTGCGCAGGGGCGACCGGCTCGTCCTTCGCGCCTACTCGCCGATGACGACGGTCGCGGGCGCCGTCGTAGACGATCCCCGGCCGCTCACACGCGTCGCGACTCGGCCGGCCGACGCGGAACGTGCGCCGATCGACTGGCTGGCCCAACGCATCGACGACGCAGCGGGCGCCGGGGTCGCGGCTGCCGATGTGGCCGCCCGGTGCGGCGTGTCGGCCGCGGCGGCAGAGACGCTGACGGCCCGGCTCGTCGAGGCCGGCCGCATCGTGCGCGCCGGCGACCACTGGATGAGCGCGGCGCTGACCGAGCCGCTCACGGCCGCCGTGTTGGAGAGGATTGAAGCCGCGCGCAATGCCGACCGGTGGGGCGGCGGCGTCTCACGCGCCGAACTGCGTCAGGCGTTCGGCCGCCGTTACCGTCCGGCGTTCATCGACCACGTGCTGGATCGCTTGGACCAAACGGGCGAGGTGGCCGGCGACGCACGCCTCACGGCGGGCGGGCAGGCGTCGGCGACGGACGAGAACGCCGAGGTGCGGGCGGTCCGCGAGACCGTGGCCGCGGCTGGACTCAAGGGGCAGACGCTTGCCGATCTCGAGGCGGCGCTGGCCGGCCGCCTGGACCGCAAGGCGCTGACCGCGGTGCTCGCGCGCCACGTCAAGCACGCGGAGATCGAACGGCTGGGAGACCTGTACGTCGGGCGGGGACCGCTCGACGAACTGGTGAGGGGGCTGCGGATCGATGCCGGGCAGGGACGACTGCCTGCACGCATCGACGTCGGCTGGTTCAAGGAACGCTACGCGCTCACGAGACGGACGGCGATCCCGCTGCTGGAATGGCTCGACCGGACGCGCGTCACTCGCCGTGACGGCGACGCGCGGGTGCTGCTGGCGGGGAAGTGATGACTTACTCGTCCTTGCCGGCGCCTTCCTTGGTGGCTTCCTTGAAGTTGCGGATGCCCTTGCCGATGCCGCGGCCAATCTCGGGCAACCGCGTCGCCCCGAAAATCAGCACGATGATGAACAGGATGATGACCAGTTCGGGGATGCCGATTGGTCCGAGGCCCAATGCGATCATGTGGACTCCTTGAGGATTTGCCACTGTCCGTGATTCTACCATTCGCCCCCCGCACGGCCCGGCTCGCCGTGCTCGCGGCCGGTCTGCTGCTGGCCGCCGGGGGCCGCCATCGCCCCCTCGTGGCCGCTGCCGACCAGCTGTTCTCGACACGGACCGACCTGGTCGAGGTCTATGCGACGGTCACCGATCGGAAGGGACGCCTGGTCACCGACCTCACGCAGCAGGACTTCATCGTGCGCGAGGAAGGACAGCCGCAGGAAGTGACGACGTTTGCGGCCGGCGATCAGCCCGTGGCGCTGGCGCTGGCCGTGGACCGCAGCTGGAGCATGGCGGGCGAGCCGCTCGCGGCCGCCCAGCGAGCCGGCCGCGACCTGCTCCTCGAACTCGGCGACCAGGACCGCGTGATGCTCGTGGCGATCGGCTCGGACGTCGACGTGCCGGCGCCGCTGACAAACAACCGGCGCGCCGTGGACACCGCCCTGCAAGCGCTGGACGCCTGGGGCTCCACGGCTCTGCACGACGCGGTGGTCACCGCCTTCGACGCCATCGAACCGGCCCCGGGACGCCGCGCCCTCGTGCTCGTGTCCGACGGGCTGGAGCGCAACAGCACCCGCACGGACGAGCAGGTACTGCAACGCGTCCGTGCCAGTGACGTGCTCGCCTACCCGGTCGTGCTGCAGCGGAAGGTGCCGGACGTGCTCGAGCAGCTCGCGGCGGCCACGGGTGGCAGAGCCCAGCGGGTCCGGCGACTGCGGGATCTGCCGTCGGCACTTCGGCGCATCGCCTCCGAGCTACGTCATCAGTACCTGCTCGGCTATCAGCCGACCTCGACCCCGAAGCCCGGCGAGTATCGTCGGCTGACCGTCCAGGTGCGTCGTCCGGGTTACTCCGTCCGCGCCCGCGTCGGTTATCTCGCCCGTTGAGTCGGCCGTCCGGCACGGGTCGTGCGTCTAAGGTGATGGACGCCACCGCCGGGAAGTTGCGATGGCTGTCAGAGACCTGACAGAATGAGCGCGCTTCCACGTTTTCGGCCGGACATGCCCGACGCGACCACTGCTACACCTCCGGAGCCCAAGCACCAGGGGTACATCACTGTCCCTCTGGAGGGACGATCGGGCATCGACCTGACGTTCGGGATGAAACGTCAGCGGTCGAGTGGCGCGGCCGTGGCCTCGCTGGTCGCCCACGTGGTCTTCGTCGCGATTGTCTACTTCGGCATCAGAGCGATGCCGGAAGGGCAGGCGACCACGGTGCCTCCACCCGAGCCCAACTATGAGCTCGTGTTCCTGGCTGAGCCTGGTCCGGGCGGCGGCGGTGGCGGCGGCGGTAACAAGAGTCCCGATCCACCGCGTCGTGTCGAGCTGCCGGGCCGGGACAAGATGTCGGTGCCGGTCGCGCCGAAGGTGAACCTCACGCCACCCAAGGTGGACCCGCCCAAGGAGGTCGAGCCGCCTCCTGTGCCCCAAATGAACATCCCGGTCCAGAACGTGGCCTCCGGTGCGGTCGCGATTGCCGGCGTGATCGATCGGACCGCGGTGCCCTCGGGCACGTCGCAGGGGCCTGGAACCGGAGGAGGCGCTGGCACGGGCGTCGGCACGGGCGTCGGGCCGGGGCAGGGCAGCGGGCTCGGTCCGGGTTCGGGCGGCGGCTTTGGCGGCGGGGCGTATCAACCGGGCTCCGGCGTGAGTTCGCCGGTCCTGCTGTCGCAGGTCAAGCCGCAGTACACCACCGAGGCGATGCGGGCCAAGATTCAGGGCAAGGTCTGGCTCGAGGTCGTGGTGATGACCGACGGACGTCCTGGCGACATCCGCATCGCGCGGTCCCTCGACCGGACGTTCGGCCTCGACGAGGAAGCGATCAAGGCGATGCGCCAGTGGCGCTTCCGCCCCGGTGTCCGCCTGGGCAGTCCGGTGCCCGTCAAGGTCATCGTGGAGATGGAGTTCTCGCTGCGATAACAGCAGGAAGACAGGAGGCCAGTCCTGCCGTTCCTGATGTCTGGAATTCCTGTTCTCCTGAAAACCGACGGGCCCGCCGGATTGCTCCAGCGGGCCCTCGTTGTTTCCCGGTACCAGCACCCGGTACCCGGTACCCGAACAGCGGAGCGCCCGTGCGGGCGCCCGGTGCGTTCGTCAGTACATCCCGCCGCCGCCCGGGGGCATCGGCTCGGCCTTCTTGTCCTCGGGGATGTCGCACACCATTGCTTCGGTGGTGAGCAGCAGCCCGGCGATCGAGGCCGCGTTCTGCAGCGCCGTGCGGACCACCTTGACCGGGTCGATGACGCCGGCCGCGATCAGGTCCTCGAACTTCTCGGCGCCGGCGTTGTAGCCGAACTCCACCGTGTCGTTCTCCTTGACGCGCTGCACGATGATCGTGCCTTCCTGGCCCGCGTTGGTCGCGATCCAGCGCATCGGCTCCTCGATGGCGCGCTTGATGATGCTGACGCCGACCTGCTGGTCGTGCGTGTCGAGCTTGAGGCTGTCGAGCGCCTTGCCGGCCCGGATGAGCGCCACGCCGCCGCCCGGAACGATGCCTTCCTCGACCGCGGCCTTGGTTGCGTGCATCGCGTCCTCGACGCGCGCCTTCTTCTCCTTCATCTCGGTTTCGGTAGCGGCACCGACCTTGATGACCGCCACGCCGCCCACGAGCTTGGCGAGGCGCTCCTGCAGCTTCTCGCGGTCGTAGTCCGAGGTGGTGTCCTCGACCTGCGTCCGGATCTGCTTGACGCGGCCTTCGATCGCCGGACCCGCACCGGCGCCCTCGACGATCGTCGTGTTGTCCTTGTCGATCGTCACCTTCTTGGCGCGGCCGAGGTCCTCGAGCTTGACGTTCTCGAGCTTGATGCCGAGATCCTCGGTCAGCGCACGGCCGCCGGTCAGGATCGCGATGTCCTCGAGCATCGCCTTGCGGCGATCACCGAAGCCCGGCGCCTTGAC
>CBIHOS010000173.1:0-11107 GCA_966211945.1 uncultured bacterium | reverse complement strand
CGAACGTCGAACGTCGAACGTCGAACGTCGAACGTCGAACGTCGAACGTCGAACGTCGAACGCCGAACGCCGAACGCCGAACGTCGAACGCCGAACGCCGAACGTCGAACGCCGAACGCCGAACGCCGAACGCCGAACGCCGAACGCCGAACGTCGTCTCCGGCACCCGGCACCCGGCATCCGGCCCGGCCCGGCACCCGATACCCGGCACCCGGCACCCGGCACCCGATACCCGATACCCGATACCCGATACCCGATACCCGATACCCGATACCCGATACCCGGCTCTCGACATTCCGCATTGCGAATTGCGCATTGCGAAGCGGAGCCCGCCCGTCCAGCGAGCTTCCTACGCCTGCGGCACCCGCCGGCGCGCGTCGGCCAGCAGGTCGTGCAGCGTCACGGCGAGGTCGCGCAGCGAGAACGGCTTGGCCAGCCGGCCGGCGAAGCCGACGCTCTGGTACTCGGCGAGCAGCCCCGTGTCGGCATAGCCGCTCATCACGATCGCGCAGACGCGCGGGTCGTACTCCCGCAGCTGCGCGAGCGCCTCGGCGCCGCCCATCCCGCCCGGCACCGTCAGGTCCATCACCACCGCCTCGAACGGCTCGCCCGCGTCACGCGCCTGCAGATACCGCTCGATCGCCATCTCGCCGTCCGAGACGATGTCGGACGTGTAGCCCAGTGACCGCAGCATCGACGCCGTCACCGTGGCAATCGAGCGGTCGTCGTCCATCACCAGCACCCGGCCGCGGCCGTGCGGAATCGCCACGGTCGGCTGCGTCGTCACCGCCGCCACGCGCTTCATCGACCGCGGCAGCAGGATGTGGAACGTCGTGCCGTTGCCGATCGACGACTCGGCGTGCAGCAGGCCGCCGTGATTCTTGATGACCGCGTGCGACACCGCCAGCCCGAGGCCGGTGCCCGACGGCTTGGTCGTGAAGTACGGGTCGAAGATGCGCTCGAGGTGTTCGGGCGGAATGCCCGGCCCGCTGTCCTTGATCGAGATCCGCACGAACTGGCGCGCGCCGCCCAGCGTCTCGGCCGGCGGCGCCATCCGCACGTTGCCGCACGTCACATGGACGTTGCCGCCGCGCGTCATCGCCTGCTTGGCGTTGAGCACGATGTTGTGCACGACCTGCTCGATCTGGCCTTCGTCGGCTTCGACCGCCCACAGGTCCGCCGCCACGTCCATCGTGCAGCGGACGTTCGATCCGCTGACTGCGAACCGCGTCGTCGCGTCGACCAGTGAGCCGATGTGCATCGGCCGCTTCACCGGATCGCCGCCGCGCGAGAACGTCAGGAGCTGGTGGGTGAGCGTGCGGGCCCGCAGGCAGGCGCGCTCGGCTTCCTCGAGCCAGGTCGCGGTTTCGCGCGACAGCGTCTCGTCGCTGCGGGCCAGGGCGATGTTGCCGACCACCGCCGTCAGCACGTTGTTGAAGTCGTGGGCGATGCCGCCCGCCAGGACGCCGAGCGACTCCAGCTTGCTGGCGCGCACCCGCTCCTGCATCAGCCGGACGCTCTCGGTGATGTCGCGCACGACGAGCACGACGCCGATCTTCTGAGGCTTGCGGTCCTCGGTCTTCGCCTCGGCGCCGATGGGGGCGGGCGACGCCACGACCGCGGCCGCGCCGTCGGCCGGCTTGGCGGCCTCCTCGACCCGCTTGTCGGTGTCGTAGATCGGCGCGCCGGTCAGGTTGACCGACAGCGACGCGCCGTCGGGGGCCATGAGCGACGCGTTGGCCTCGGCATCCGGCATGCGGCCGGTCTCGAGGATGCGCGCGATCGGTACTTCCTGGACCGTCGTGCCGTCCGGGTCCCACAGGCACAGCACGTCGTCGATCGGCTTGTTGAGCGCCTTGTCCTCGTCGCGGCCGGTCAGCCGGCAGGCGACGTCGTTCATCATCGTCACCCGGCCCTGCAGGTCGGTGGTGATGACCGCATCGCCGATGCTGCGCAGCGTGACGGCCAGCCGCTCCTTCTCGGCCGCGAGGTCCTCGCGCGCCGCGGCCTCCTTGCCGGCCATCGCCTGCGCCAGCGCCTGCTCGTCCTGGAGCCGCTTGAAGTAGACCTGGTACGACCGGTAGATGAGGCCGATCGGGACGAGAATCAGCAGGACGACGAAGGCGATGATCTTCCAGAGATCGCCGGTCGCGAGGTGGCTCGCGTAGCTGAAGACGAACGTCCCCGCCGCGACGCAGCCGGCGGTGAGGAAGTACCCGGGCGCCGTCCAGAGGAAGTTGTCGTGCCAGCAGGGCCACAGGCGCTGCCGCGTCGAGATCGCCACCGCCGTCGAGACGATCAGGGAGTTGGTGAGGAAGTAGGCCGAGGTGGCGCCGACGAGCGCGCCGTACTTCAGGGCTTCTTCATAGTGACCGAAGCGGCCGCCGAGCAGCTGGAACACCGCCCCGGCCGCTGCCACCGACAGCACGAGCATCATGCTGTTGAACAGGTGGCGCCAGAGCGGCTGGCTGGTCTTGGCGTGGAAGGCCGACTGCACCCAGCCGGACGCGGCGGCGATCGCCAGCGCCGGGCCGAAGCCGACGGTCAACATCGCCACGAACAGCGCCGCGAACGACGTCGACATCGTCGCCCAGCCGCGGGCCAGCGGGACGTGGATCTTCAGCGCAGACAACGCCGCGGCCAGCCCGAGCAGGCTCGCAAAGGCGATCGGCTTGTCCTGCACGGACGGCAACGCCGTGACCAGCAGGACAAGGCCTGCCGTAATCACGGTGCCGACGTAGAAGGCCAGCCAGCGCTGGGACGTGGTCGTGTTCAACTTGGGTCCGCGCGGGACGCTCCAGCCGGAATATCGGCGAGAACCGGCGGGAACCCCAATGGTGCGCGCATCAATCCGCGACAGACAAGCGGTTTTGCGCCGCAGACCGGCCTCAGGGCGCCGTGAAGGCCACCGCGCTCACCGCGGCAAAGCCCTCGGTCCAGGTGACCCGGGCCCGCCCGCGGGGCTCGAGGCCGAGGTATGCGGCCGGCTGAGTCGAGCCCATATCCCACGCCACGGCAATATCTTGGGGCGCCCACCTGGCGACGTTACCGACCGCGACGGGCATCGTCAGCGACGACCCCGCCAGCGTCGACGAGCCGGGCGCGGACACCCGGCCTGAGGGGTCGGCGACGACCTCGAGGTCGCCGAGCCGGTACCGGCCGGGCGGCGCCGCGGCCGCCTGGATGGCGTCGGTGACCAGCACGCAGCGCCCGGGCGTCTTGGCCCGGACCATCACCCTGACGGTCGATGGCGGCAGGTGGTGTCCGTCCACGATCAGCGACGCGGTCAGGGCGTCGTCGGCGAGCTGGTCCCAGATGACGTTGGGATGACGAGGCAGCGTCGCCGGGCAGCCATTGCCCAGGTGCGTGGACAGCGTCGCCCCGGCGCTGACCGCCGCGGCGATCTCCGGGCCGCTGGCGTTGGAATGGGCCAGCGCCACCCGCACGCCGTGCTCGACCGCATATTCGACGACGGGCAGCGCCCCGGGCACTTCCGGCGCCAGCGTCAACAGCGCGATGCGGCCGTCGGCCGCGTCCTGCCGGCGCCGGAAGTCGTCCACCGAGGCGTCCACGACGCAGGCCCTCGGGTGAGCGCCGCGGAATCCGTCGATCGGCGAGATGTAGGGGCCCTCCATGTGGAGGCCCGCAACGATCGGATGGCGCGTGGCGAGGATGCGCCGCGCGCAGTCGCGGAAGTGCTCGTAGGTGGACGTGATGATCGTCGGCAGGCACAAGCCGACGCCGGTGCGTTCCATCGCGCCGAACGACTCGACGATCTGCTCGGTGGACGCGGCGGCGTTGTAGTCGACCCCGGCGAATCCGTTGACCTGCAGGTCCACGAACGCCGGTCCGCCATGCTCAGGCATCGGGAATCTCGCGGATGCGTCCGAGTTCCCCGATCAGCACGACCACGAGGAAGAAGGCGATGAGATAGGCCGAGGCGCAGACGAGGAACACCGGCGCGTAGCCGGCCCCCTCGACGACCTGGCCGATCATGCGCTGGGTGATCACGCCGGCGATGCTCCCGAGCAGGCCGCCAAGCCCGGTCACCGAGCCGACGGCGCGGGCCGGGAACACTTCGGCCGGCAGGATCACGTTGCCCCAGGCGCCGTGGCAGAACATCGCGAGAGTGACGCAGACGAGCGCCAGGGTCGTGATGTCGAGCCCGAAGGTGGCGGCGTACGGCGCGATCGAGTCGATGCGGGCCAGCGCCAGGAACAGCACCAGCGCGGTGGCCGACACCACGAACGTCGTCAGCTTGCGGGCGCGGTTCACGGTGAAGCCGAGCGACGTCACGAGGTACCGCGGGATCGCACCCGAGGCGATGTTGCCGGTCGCCAGGGCCGCGTAAGGGAGCCAGCCCACCGCCAGCAGCGTCGTGCGGGGGATGGCGAACACGTCTTCGAGGTACTTGAGGACCCAGAAGTTGAGCAGGTAGGAAATCGGATCGGTGAGAACGCGCGCGGCCACACAGCCCCACGTCTCCTTCATCCGGATCAACACGCGCATCGGCGGGGGCGGCTGCGACTCGCTCAGCGTCCGATCGGCGGTGATGAGGGCGCGTTCCTCGGCGGTGATGTGCCGGTGGTCTTCGGGCTTGTGATAGAGCCAGGCCCACAGCGGCAGCCAGAGCAGACCCAGGGCGCCGGAGAAGATGAAGGCGGCGCGCCAGCCGAAGTAGAGGCTGATCGCGCCAATCACGGGCACGGCCATCGTCGAGCCGAGGGCAGTGCCCGCGTTGAAGATGCCGACCGCGAGCGCGCGCTCGCGCACCGGGAACCATTCGGTGGCCGCCTTGACGCCGCCCGGAATGACCGCGGCTTCCGAGGCGCCGAGTGCGAATCGTGCCGCCTGGAAGTGGAACGGCGTGCGGGCCAGCGCGTGGCTCATCGCCGCGACCGACCACGCCGCGACGAAGTACAGGTAGCCGCGCCGCGTCCCGATCACGTCGAGAATCCGCCCACTGACGAGATACATGACCGAGTAGCTCATCAGGAAGGCCGACGTGATCTGGCCGTACTGCGCGTCGGTGAAGCCGACGTCCTGCTGAATCTGCGTCGCCAGCACCGACAGGGCCTGGCGATCGAGGTAGTTCAACTCCGACGCGAAGCACAGCAGGATGGCGATGTACCACCGCAGGTGCGGGATCTTGCGCGGCTCGGAAGGCACGGCCTCAGGCCTGCGGCGGGATCGTGTCGCCCTGCAGGCGCGACGCGGACGCGGTGTCCAGGAACAGGCGCAGGTGCGGATGCGTCTGCAGGATCGAGGCGGGGACGTCCGGCGTCACCGGGCCCTCGAGCGCTGCCTGCACGGCGGCGGATTTCCGCTCGTCGGGCACCATGCAGAAGACCTCGCGGCTCGCGAGAATCTGCCGCACCGACATGCTCACCGCGTGGGTCGGCACCGCGTCGAGCCCGGGGAACCAGCCTTCGCCCACCTGCTGCAGCCGGCAGGCCTCGTCGAGCGCCACCACCAGGTAGGGCGCGTCGGTCTCGAAGTCGGCCGGCGGGTCGTTGAACGCCAGATGGCCGTTCTCGCCAATCCCGCAGCAGCACACGTCGATCGGCGCCGCCGCGATGGCCGCGCTGGCCGCCGCCAGGACGGTCGCGGGGTCGCCCTCGCCGTCCAGCAGGTAGGCCGATCCGATCGGCACCCGGCTGAACAGGCGTTCGTTCAGGTACTTGCGGAAGCTGGCGGGGTGCGTGATCGGCAGCCCGACGTACTCGTCGAGATGGAAGGCGTCGACCTGCGCCCAGGGAATGTCGTCCCGGGCGACGAGCGCCTCGAGGAACGTGAACTGCGAGGCGCCGGTGGCAACGATGATGCGCGCACGGCCGTTCGCGCGCACGGCCGCGACGATGGCTGCCGCGACCTCCGCTGCCGCCGCCGCACCAAGGGCCGCCGCGTCGGCGTGCACCGAGATCTTCATGGCGCCGGACTCTAGCACAGGGAGCAGGCAGGGACGCGCCTGACAGTGCCCCGGCTGGTATGCTGAGAAGTTGATGTCGACTCCGCCGACCGCGTCTATCCGCGACATCGTCGTGAAGGGCGCCCGTACCCACAATCTGAAGCAGGTCGACGTCACCTTGCCGGCCCGCAAGCTGATCGTGATCACCGGCGTCTCCGGCTCTGGCAAGTCGTCGCTCGCGTTCGACACGATCTACGCAGAGGGGCAGCGCCGCTACGTGGAGTCGCTGTCGGCCTATGCCCGGCAGTTCCTGGAGCGGATGGAGCGTCCCGACGTCGACGCCATCCACGGCATCTCGCCGGCGATTGCGATCCGCCAGAAGAACAGCATCCGCAATCCGCGCAGCACGGTCGGCACGACGACCGAGATTCACGACTACCTGCGCCTGCTGTTTGCACGCGTCGGGCGCACGTATTGCCGCAACTGCGGGCGCGAGGTCATCCGCGAGTCGGCCGAGGTGGTCGCCCAGCGCCTCGCCGCACTGCCCGACGGCACCCGGCTGCTGCTCGGGTTCGAGATGCCGGTCGTCAGCCTGCACGTGACCGGCGCCGACGAGGATGCGGTCCGGGCCGACGAGGACGAGGGCGGTACCAGCGGCCGCACCACCAAGAAGGACGTCCGGCTGTCGCTCGAGTCGACGCTCGAGACGCTGCGCCGCCGCGGCTTCACGCGCGTCCGGCTCGATGGCACGCTGCAGATGCTCGCCGACGTGCCGATGTCGGCGCTCGAAGGCCGTACCTCGCTCGAGGTGATCGTCGACCGCATCAAGATCGGCCCCGACATCGTGACGCGGCTCACCGATTCGCTCGAAGTCGCCTATCAGGAAGGCGGCGGCGCTGCCTTCGCGATTGAGGCACCCGAGCCTGCGACCGTGCCTCCATCGTCCGCCGAAGCGACCGAGCCCGTCCGCCACGTCTTCTCCGAGCGCTTCGAGTGCCGCAGTTGCGGCATCCCGTACGAGGCGCCGCAGCCCCGGCTCTTCTCGTTCAACAACCCGTTTGGCGCCTGCCCGACTTGCCACGGCTTCGGCAACGTGATGGAACTGGACCTCGGGCTGGTCGTGCCCAACCCGGGCAAGACGCTTGCGCAGGGCGCCATCGATCCGTGGACCAAGCCGCAGTACCGCGGCTACCAGACGCACTTGCGGCGGCATGGCCGCGACGGCAAGGTGCGCCTCGACGTGCCCTGGGATCAGCTGACCGAGGCCGAACGGACCTTCGTCATCGACGGCGACGGCGGCTACGAAGGCATCCGCGGTTTCTTCGCCGTGCTCGAACGCAAGAAGTACAAGGTGCACGTCCGCGTCTTCCTGAGCCGCTACCGCGGCTACCAGACGTGCCCGGACTGCCACGGCTCGCGGCTGCGGCGCGAAGCCCGCGACGTCCAGGTGCAGGGGCTGACCATCGACAAGGTCGGCGGCATGACCGTGCGCGAGGCGCTCGACTTCTTCGGCGGGTTGACCCTCTCCGAGCGCGAGGCGGCGATCGCCGACAAGCTCCAGGCCGAGATCGTCAAGCGGCTGACGTTCCTGAGCAACGTCGGCCTCGAGTACCTGACGCTGGACCGCCTGTCGTCGTCGCTGTCGGGCGGCGAGTCGCAGCGCATCAGCCTCGCCACGTCATTGGGATCGGCGCTGGTCGGCACGCTCTACGTGCTCGACGAGCCCTCGATCGGCCTGCACCCGCGCGACAACCTGCGGCTCATCGGCATCCTGCGGCAGCTGCGCGATCAGGGCAACACCGTGCTCGTCGTCGAGCACGACGCCGACATGATCGCGGTGGCCGACGAGATCATCGACATGGGGCTCGGCGCCGGCGAACTCGGCGGACGGGTGGTCTATGCCGGATCGCTCGAGGGACTGCGCCGCGACCCGCGCTCGCTCACCGGCAAGTACCTGCGGGACGACCTCGCGATCCCGGTGCCGGCGACGCGCCGCAAGCCGACCGGCCAGCGCCTGCGCGTGCTCGGCGCGACCGAGCACAACCTGAAGAACATCGACGTCGAGATCCCGCTCGGGCTCTTCACCGTGATCACCGGCGTGTCCGGATCGGGCAAGTCGACGCTCGTCCACGACGTGATCCACGCCGGCATCAAGCGCGCCAAGGGCGAGTGGGACAAGGCGGTCGGCGCCTGCCGCCGCATCGAGGGCATCGAGCTGGTCTCCGACGTCGTGCTCGTCGACCAGGCCCCGATCGGCCGCACGCCGCGCTCCAACCCGGTCACCTACCTCAAGGCGTTCGACCCGATCCGCGAGCTGTTCGCGACGACGAAGGAAGCGCGCACCCGCGGCCTGACCGCCAGCAGCTTCTCGTTCAACGTGCCCGGCGGCCGCTGCGACGCCTGCGAGGGCGAGGGCCAGGTCCGCGTCGAGATGCAGTTCCTCGCCGACGTGTTCGTGCCCTGCGACGTGTGCGAGGGCACGCGCTTCCGCCCGCAGGTGCTCGAAGTCACCTACCGCGGCAAGAACATCCACCAGGTGCTCGACCTCACGGTGCGCGAGGCGCTGCAGTTCTACAGCGGCTCGCCGAAGGTGCTGCGCCGGCTGGTGGTACTCGACGAGATCGGCCTCGGCTACCTCCGGCTCGGCCAGCCCGCGACGACGCTGTCGGGCGGCGAGGCGCAGCGCATCAAGATCGCCTCGCACCTGTCGACTCAGGGCGGCGAGCGGGTCCTCTACATCCTCGACGAACCGACGACCGGCCTGCACTTCGACGACATCGCGAAGCTGCTGGCGGCGTTCCGCAAGCTGCTGGCCGCGGGCCACTCGCTGCTGGTGATCGAGCACAACCTGGACGTGATCAAGACGGCCGACTGGGTGATCGATCTCGGGCCCGAGGGCGGGTACGCCGGCGGCGAGGTCGTGGCGATCGGCTCGCCGGAGACGGTGGCCGGCGTCGAGGCCTCGCACACCGGCCGGCACCTGCAGGCCGTGCTGCTCGGCCACCAGCAGGCGCATGGGTGACCGAAGGCCGGTACACTTAGGTTCCATGCGAGCGTTCACCGGCATGGCCGTCGTTGCCCTTCTCTTCACATCGTCGATGGTGGCGGCCCAGGCGCCTGCGCCGGCAGCGCCGCGCACGTCGTACGACCAGGTCGTCGCGCAACTCGAATCGCCGGACGACGAGGCGCGGCTCGACGCCCTGCGGGCGCTCGGTGCCACCGCCTATCCCGAGGCGATCGCGCCGATCAGCACGCTCCTGACCGACCCCGTCGACGACATCCAGCTCGAAGCGATCTACACGCTGCTGAGCTTCTATCACGTCGAGAAGCCGACGTTCGTCAAGCGACGACGCGGCCTGGTCGTCGAGACGCGGTCGCGCAGTGCGGCGCGGCACATCTACGATCTGGGGCCGTACGGGTTGATCCCGCAGCCGGTGCCGGTCGAACTCACCAACGGGCTCGCCCAGGCGATCTTCGACCAGAACGGGCGCGTGCGCCTCGAAGCGATCTACGCGCTCGGCGTCATGGCGCGTCCGCCGCTGGACGGCTACGCGGCCGATGCGCTGCCGCGCCTGCTGCAGGACGGCGACGCCGACATCCGCGAGGCGGCCGCCCGGGTGCTCGGCGGACTGCGCGTCACGACCGCCGGCGACGCGCTCGTCACGGCGCTGAACGACTCGAACACGCGCGTCGTGACGGCAGCGATGCGGTCTCTCGGTGACATCAAGGCCTGGCAGGCCCTGGAGGCGCTGACCGCCCAGTTCTCGTTCTACGAAGGCAAGGGCCCGCGCGCCGAAGCGGCGCTCGACGCCCTGGCGCGCATCGCCCACGCATCGTCGCAGCCGCTCTTCACCGCGCAGCTCACGGCCTCATCGGCCAACCTGCGGCGGCTCGCCGGTGAAGGCCTGGCGCGCTGCGGCAACCGCGAGGCGGCGCAGCAGGCGGCGGCCGCGCTCCTCGGCGACAAGCAGCGCGACGTGCAGCTGGCCGGCGCCTTCGCCTCGGTGATGGGCGGCCCGCAGGGCAGCACCGGCGTCGCGACACTGGTCGCCGCCCTCGACAACGGCACCTACCACGAACAGGCGATGGCCTATCTCGTCGAACTCGGACCGCGCGCCGTCCCCGGCCTGGACCAGGCGCTCGCGTCGACCGACGTCGCCGCCCGCGAGCGCGCCACGCTCGTCCTCGGGTTCATCGGCGGCGAACGCGCGCTCGGGCTGCTCGAACGGGCCCGCAGCGACAGCGACCTCCGGGTCGTCCGGGCCGCCGAACGGGCAATCGCGCGGTTACGGAAGGCCTAAGCGCAGCCCATCGCGATAGGCACAGCGAAAGGGCGAAAAGTTCGAAAAGTTCGAAAAGTTCAAAGCTGCGAAAGAGGAGTGAACCCCGAGGAGCCGCCTGCGCCGCCCTTGCGGCGATGTCGCTCTCCTCCTCGCTCTTTTAGCCCTTCTTGCCCTTTTAGCCCTTCTAGCCCTTTTTCTTCATTCACGTTTGGCGGTGATTTCAACGCTCCCGCAGTCCTTCTACGCCCGCCCGACTCGTGTCGTGGCGGAGGCGTTGATTGGCACGGTGCTGGCGCACGAGATCGGCGGAGTGCGGACCTCGGGCCGGATCGTCGAGGTCGAGGCCTACATCGGCGAGGACGATCCCGCCTGCCACGCCGCCGCCGGTCCGACCAGGCGCAACGCGCCGCTGTACGGCCCGCCCGGCTTTGCCTACGTCTACTTCAACTACGGTGTGCACTGGCTGGTGAACGCGGTCACCGAAGGCGACGGTTGTCCGGCCGCGGTGTTGATCCGCGCGCTCGAACCGGTCGAGGGCATCGAGGTGATGCGGGCACGGCGGGCGCGGACGAAGGCCGGCGCCGAGGTGCCCTACGCCGGGGCGGACGCCGACCTGTGCCGCGGTCCCGGCAACTTGACGCGGGCCCTCGGGATCACGGGCGCGCAGAACCTCGCGCCGCTGTTCGAAGGATCACTGCGGATCGAGCCGGCACCGCGCGGCGCGCCGCGCTGGCCGGTTGCGTGGAGCCCGCGGATCGGCATCCGCGTCGGTCTCGAGCCGCATTGGCGGGCCTACGTGCCGGGACACGCCTCCGTGTCGGCGCGTCCTCGGTGACGGCTGCGAGGCTTGCGTCGCCATTGCCGTATCCCCGCATTTGCGGCATGCGGGATTGTGAACCCGGTACCCGGTACCCGG
>CBIHOS010000172.1:0-11133 GCA_966211945.1 uncultured bacterium | reverse complement strand
GCGTCCGCTCCCGTGTGAAAGTCAGGCCGGCTCCCCTCGAGCCGGCCTGTTTGCGTCGGTAGGGACGCGCCGCCGGCGCGTCCGACGATGATCGAGCCCTACGCCGCTATCCGACGATGGTCCGTCACATCCCCGTGACAGCCGACAAATGCTCAGCTGTTTACGCGGTCGAAACACCGCGTTGGTAGCCTGTCGGGCGGTCTCGTTCCCGTGCCGGTTCTTCCGTCGGTGTGCAGGTGCCGCATGGCAACCCTTCCCGCAGTTCGGTCCGCCTCCGTCAGGCCGCGGACACACAGGAGTGGATTCATGGTGAGTGCGTTTCAGCGAGTGCGTGAAATGCGAACGACACGTCTGTCGCCGGCGCGCGGGATGTGGTGGCGCGTGCCCGTCATGGCCGTCGCAACCGTCCTGGCGTTGCTCGGTACGGTCCGACAGGTCGGCGCGCAGGGCGTGACGACGGGGTCCCTGGGTGGCGTGGTCACCAATGCCGCAGGACAGCCGGTGACCGGCGCCAGCGTCATTGCGATCCACACCCCGTCGGGCACCAACTACGAAACGACGTCGCGCGACGACGGCCGCTACTTCATCCCGAACATGCGCGTCGGCGGACCATACGTCCTGACCGTGGCCTACGTCGGCGGCGCCAGTGCGTTCGAGCCCTACACGCGTGAAGACGTCGTGGTCAATCTCGGCGTGACCACCGACGCCAACGTCGTCGTGAAGGACATCGCGGTCGAGGAGTCTGTCACCGTCACGGCGACCACCGACGCCATCTTCAGCTCGCAGCGGACCGGTGCGGCAACGACGGTCAGCCGTGATCAGATCGCGCTGCTGCCCAATGTCAGCAACCGCCTCGAGAACTTCACGCGCCTCACGCCGCAGGCCAGCGGCAACTCCTTCGTCGGGCAGGACAACCGCCTGAACAACATCACGGTCGACGGCTCCTACTTCAACAACTCGTTCGGCCTGGCCGGCGCGCCCGGCGATCGCACCGGCGTCGCCCCGATCTCGCCGCAGGCGGTCGAGCAGATCCAGATCAACGTCGCGCCGTTCGACGTCCGTCAGGGCAACTTCGTCGGCGCCGGCATCAACACCGTCACGCGCAGCGGCGGCAACCAGTTCCACGGTTCGATCTACCGCCAGTTCCGTGACGACAGCATGGTCGGCACCCAGGCGGGCCAGAACGTCGTCAACGTCGGCACGTTCGAGTTCGCCAACACCGGCGGCTGGGTGTCGGGCCCGATCTGGAAGAACAAGGCATTCTTCTTCTTCAACATCGAGGACGAGTCGCTCACCGAGCCGGGCACGACCTTCCGCGCCAACAACGGCGGCGAACCGGTCGTCGGCGGCGTGACGCGCGTGCTGGCCTCCGACCTGGACGGCCTGACGTCGTTCCTCTCGAGCAGCTTCGGCTACGACACCGGCGGCTACCAGGGCTACGACTTCGAGGTCCCGGCCCGCCGTTACCTGGTGAAGGGCGACTACAACCTCAACACCAGCAACAAGATCACGTTCCGGTACACGCACCTGGACTCGATCAGCGACATCCTGGCCAGCAACTCGTCGTCGCTCGGCTTCGGCAACCGCCGCAGCAGCACCCAGGCGCTGAACTTCCTCAACACCAACTACCAGCAGAAGGAAGAGATCCGATCGGCGATCGGCGAGTGGAACGCGACCTTCGGCAGCACGATGGCCAACTCGCTGATCATCGGCTACACGAAGCAGAACGAGGACCGCGACAGCCGCTACACCGGCACGGTCTTCCCGCTCGTCGACATCCTCGAGGAAGGCACGACGTACACGTCGTTCGGCTACGAGCCGTTCTCGCCGCGCAATCAGCTGCGCTACAACACCTTCCAGTTCCAGAACAACTTCACAAAGTTCGCGCGTAACCACACGCTGACCTTCGGCGCGACGGCAGAGCGGTACGAGTCGATCAACGTCTTCTTCCCAGGCTCGCAGAGCGCGTACGTGTACAACTCGCTCGCCGACTTCTACACCGATGCCAACGACTACCTGCGCAACCCGAACCGCACCGTGTCGCCGGTCAACCTGCGCCGCTTCCAGGTGCGCTGGAGCAACATCCCCGGCCAGGACGAGCCCGTGCAGCCGCTCGAGGTCTTCTACGCCGGCGCCTACGCCCAGGACGAATGGGCGCCGACCGGCAACCTGAAGATCACCGCCGGCCTGCGGCTCGACGTGCCGCGCTTCGCCGAAACCGGTTACGCCAACGCCAGGGCCGACGCGCTGACGTTCCGCGACGAGGACGGCCAGTCGGTGCAGTACTCCACCGCCAAGCTGCCCGACCCGAACGTCCTGTGGTCGCCGCGGGCCGGCTTCAACTGGGCGGTGGACGAGAACCGCAACACGCAGGTGCGTGGCGGCACGGGCGTCTTCACCGGCCGCCCGGCCTACGTGTGGATCTCCAATCAGATCGGCAACACCGGCGTGCTGACCGGCTTCGAGCAGTTCGACAACTCGACCGCGCGGCCGTTCAATCCCAGCCCCGATGCCTACAAGCCGAGCAACGTCAGCGGCGACCCGGCGACGAGCTACGAGCTCGCGCTGACCGACCCGGACTTCAGGTTCCCGCAGTTGTGGCGGACCAACGCGGCGGTGGACCAGCGGCTGCCGTGGGGCCTGACCGGCACGGTGGAGTACATCTACAACCGCGACGTCAACGGCGTGTACTACATCAACGCCAACCTGCCGGCCGCGCAGTCGGCGTTCTCGGGCGCCGACAATCGTCCGCGCTGGACCAGCAACCGCATCCACAGCAACGTCTCCAACGCCGTGGTGCTGAAGAACCAGGCCGAAGGGCGTTCGTGGAACCTCGCAACGACGCTCGGCAAGACGTTCAGCGGCGGCTTCCTGAAGGGCGCCTACAGCTACGGCGAGGCCAAGAACACCGTCGATCCCGGCTCGATTGCCTTCGGGTCCTGGAACAACAACCAGCACCCCGGCGATCCGAACAACCCCGGCCTCGGCTACGCGGTCGGATCGCCCGGTCATCGGTTCTTCCTCTCGGGTTCCTACACCAAGGAGTACTTCAGCTTCGGCGGCACGACGGTGTCGTTCTTCTGGGAGTCGCGTACCAACGGCTCGGCGTCGTACACACACTCGGGCGACCTCAACGGCGATGGCGGCACGAGCAACGACCTGCTGTACGTGCCGGCCAACACGGCGGAGATGAACTTCCAGACGTTCACCGCAGGCGGTCGCACCTACACGGCGGCCGAACAGGCCGCCGCCTGGGATGCCTTCATCTCGCAGGACGATTACCTCAGCGGCCGGCGCGGCCAGTACGCCGAGCGCGGCGCCGTGTTCCTGCCGCTGGTGCACCGCCTGGACGTCAGCCTTCAGCAGAATTTCTTTGCATCGATCAAGGGACGGCGGCATTCGTTCCAGGTGCGGGCGGACATCCTGAATCTCGGCAACCTGGTCAACGAGGACTGGGGTATCGGCCAGCGCCTGATCAACGCCCAGCCGCTGATCGTCCCGACCGCCGCGCAGGGTGGTCCCGTGGACGCGCAGGGACGCGCGCAGTACCGGCTCCGCACTGTCAACAACGAGTTGATGACGCGGTCGCTCGAGCCGACCGCCGGCCTCGGCGACGTCTACCGCTTCCAGATCTCGCTGCGGTACCGGTTCTAGTAGGGCGGGCCTTGGGCCTTGGGCCTTGGGCCTTCGGAGCGGTGAGTCGTCGAGGACAAGAAAGGGGCGCCTTCGCAAGAGGGCGCCCCTTTCTGCTTTCTGACACGCTGTGTGCGCCTGGGCGCGACGAGCGCGTCAGTCGGGAGGCGGCGGCGCAGGCGCCGGCTGCAGGTCCTCGGCCACCGGCTCACGCCCGGTCCACTCGTCGAGCGGCGAGGCCTCGGTGAACCTGTCGGTCCGTTCATTGGCGCCAAACGTGTGCGGCGTCCGTACCTTGGGCCCGCGGACCGGCGCGCTGAGGTCCACGACCACCCGTGTCACGCGTCCCTGGACGACCGGCTCCGGGATGGTCACGCGCTGCGCGGCCCCCGGGACGTCGATCGCCAACTGGTAAGCACCCGGTGGCAGATCGACGGCACCGACGTAGCCGTTGCCGTCGGCCCGGACGACGATCGCCCGGTCACCCGGTCCTGCGCCGACCTTCTGGATCTCGACGACGGCTCCGTCACCGGCCTGGCCATTGGCACCAACGATCCGCGCCAGCAGGTATCCCGCCCGCGGCTCGGTCTTCCAGGTCATCGTCGGAACGTCGACCGGGCTGGCAAACGGCGCCTCGGGTGCGTAGGCCTCGTGCTCGCTGAGCGCCCGGAAGAACTCGTCACGCGTCCGCAGGGGCGTGGGAGGCGTGGTGATCGCCTGGTTCGTGGCGTTGTAGCTGAAGAAGTTGAACCCACGGCTGAACGCCCCCAGCGACGAGGCCGTCCGGCCTTCGGCGATCTGGACCAGCGTGTTCTCGAGCGAGTTCAGGTAGGAGCCGAGGCCAATCACGCCGTGGCGCGCGTACTGGGCATTCTTCGTGAAGTCGATCCACTCCCGGAACTGGACGACGTGCGAGGGGATGTGCTGGCTCTTGTAGACCATCGGGATGCTCATGTCGAGCACGCCCTCCTTCATCCATCCGCCCCAGTCCTGGAACACGCGGTAGTAGGCCTCGGTCTGCTGGAAGGTCCGTGGCTCCACCGAGTTGGGCCCCCGGAAGAACGTGATCAGCGAGGCCGACAGCTTGGCGCGCGGACGCACGTACAGCATCTCGAGGTAGAGCCGACGGACGAAGGTTCGGACCTGCTCGCGTCGCCATTCGCTCCAGCTGGGGTCCCAGGGATCAGGGAGCGAGTCCGTCGTGCGGCCGTACGCCGCATTGAAGCGCGCCACACTGGTCGGGTTGTACCCGGTCGAGAAGGGGAGCCCGACGCCTGGCGGCCGCGGCGACACGATCGGCATCTCGGGATAGCGGATGTAATCGAGGTGCAGGCCGTCGATGTCGTAGTTGCGGAGGAGGTGCAGCAACACATCGAGTGTGTGCTGGGCGGCAGCCGGGTGGCCCAGGTCGAGGAACCACACGCCGGCCGACGTGCGCTGGCCCGAGAACGTCGTCCCGGTCAGGTACGTGGGGTGCGCCCGGGTCAACCAGTTCTCGTGCTCGGGGACGCCGTAGCCGTGCTGGTTGAACAGGTGATTCGGATCGCACGGCACGCGGCACGGGAACGACGCCGTGGGCACGTTGGGATTGCCCGAGAAGACGGCCCCGATGTTCGCCCAGGCGTGGACCTCGATGCCGTGGGCGTGCGCCTTGGCGATCAGATCCTGCAGCGGATCGAAGCCGGCCGGCGGTACGTAGTTCTCGACCCAGCCCTCGAGTGACAAGCCGTACAGACTTTGCGCATTGCGCCGGACCTGCGCGATGATCGTGTTGAGATTGCCCTGTCTGGCGCGCTCGATCAGGGCGTCGATCTCGGCGGGGCTTCGTAGGCCCGGATTGAACGAATCGACCCAGAGGGCACGCACTTCGGGCTCCTGGGCGGCTTGCGCGCCGCCTGGAGCCACCATCAGGGACACGAGCGCGATCGCGGCAGCGATCGCGGCCGAACGGTAAGTCATTCTCGCTCTCCTTCCTGGAAGAGCGGACGATAGGCGGCGGGCTGCCGCAAGTCAAGCGGCGATGCTGGGGATCGGCGGCAGGATCCGCTTTCAAGAGTGAGGCGCCTTGTGAACGTGCCGCCACGCATCTCCAACATCGCGCCGTTGTTCATTGTCCGCGACGTGCCGGCCGCGCTGGCGTTCTATCGCGACAAGCTGGCCTTCGACGTCACGTTCCAGGGGCCGGAATCAAGCGACATCTTCTTCGGCATCGTCGAGCGCGGCGGCGCGATGATCATGATGAAGGCGATTGACGTCGAGCCCGTCCCGAACTGCACGCGCGACGTCGGCCATGGCCACGTGCCCTGGGATGCGTACATGCACGTGCCTGATCCCGATGCGCTCGCCGCGGAGTTCTCATCGCGTGGCGTGCAGTTCAAGGAACCGCTTCACGACAACTCCGACAACCTGCGCGGCTTCACGGTCGCCGATGCCGACGGCTACGTGCTCTACTTCGGACGACCGCTGTGAGCGGAGCGGGCCGCGTTTGGGCAGGCGTCGATCGACCGTCAGCTCATGCCGACGCCGGTCGAACAACCGGAGCGGCGTGCATGTTCGAGCCCTGGTGCCCGCCGGCGTTTCGTCGTGCCGACGCTGGTGGTACTGGAGCGGCGGTCCTCACGACGGCCGCGCCATCGCCAGCGCCTGCTCGCGACTGAGTTCCATCTGGTGTACCTGGCGGGCATGCTCCTGTGCCTGTTTCACCACGTCCTCGTCGTCTTGCCCCTCGATGACGACTCCGCACGGACATTGAATGATCTTGGTCATCGTTCCTCCATGGCCGCTATCATAGCGAGCACCATTGCGAGGATGTTGCCGATATGTTGACGGCTGAAGCCGCAGAGAGCGGGCCCAACGCGCGCGTCTACCTGTGCGGGCGCGTGATGCTCGAGTGCGGTGACGTCGTCCTGCGTGATGGTGCGCTCGGCGGCGCCCAGGGCCGACTGCTGCTGGCGTTTCTTGGGACACGCCGTACCAGACTCGTGTCGCGACTCGAGACCGTCGAGGCCGTGTGGGGAGCCGAGCCACCCCCTTCGGTGGACATCTCGCTCAACGCCATCGTCAGCAAGCTGCGCGCGGCGATGCGGAGCGCCGGCATGCCGCCGCCGTACGGTGTCGCGACCGACGCCGGCGCATTCCAGCTTGCACTGCCGCAGGCGTGGTTGGACGTCGAAGCCGCCAGGACCTCGCTCGATGCGGCCGAGGGCGGGCTGCGCCGCGACGACCTGGCGAGCGCCTGGGCCGCCGCCAATGTCGCGGCGGTCATCTCGCGTCAGTCGTTCCTGGTCGACGAGGACGCCGCCTGGGTCGTGCGAGAACGCGATGTCCTGCAGCGCATCTGGCGACGGGCCTCGATCGTGTTGTCGATCGTGAGCACGGCCACAGGCGAGCATCAACTCGGCATCCAGCACGCCGCCGAGGCGTGTGCCGCCGAGCCTTTCGACGAAGTGGCCTGCCAGGCGCTGATGCGCGCGCACGCGGTGGCCGGCAATCGCGCCGAGGCGCTGCGCGTGTTCGCGCGCTGCCGGCGACTGTTCCGGGAAGAACTCGGCGCCGATCCGTCTCAACAGACTATCGACGCCTTCATGGCGATCTTCCGCAGCAAGAGCTGAGTCTCCCACTCGGAGCGTTGTACACCGCCAGAGTCATCGCGGCGCCTGCCCGTTCTTGAGTGCCACGAACGTCGTATGGCCGACGCCGATCGCCGAGCCGTCCGGGTTGTACATCGTGTACGTGTGATCGACGAGACCCGCAGTGGGCGACAGGAGCACCGGACGCACCTTCATCGTCTTGGCATGTGTGCCCTTCGCACTGCCCTTGAAACCCTTGGCGAAGTAGGCAATCAGTTCCTCTCGGGTGGTCGATTCGACGACGCCGGTCGGCAGGTTGACGCGGTCGACCTGCGCCAGCCGTCAGACCCGCACGCCGAGTTCGTGCAGGTCGCGGCGGCAGGCGTCGGCGTTCGTGAAGAGGATGGTGCGCATGCCGAGCGATGCGGCCGCCGTGATGTTGGGCTGGTTGTCGTCGATGAAGACCGTGCGCTCTGCCACGAAGCCGGTGCGGCGCAGCGCGATTTGGAAGATCTCCGGCTCCGGCTTGGCGAGCTTCTCGACGCCGGAGATGACCACGTCCTCGAACCAGCCGAGGAACGGGAAGCGTGCGCGCGCGACGGGGAACGTCTCGGCCGACCAGTTGGTGAGCGCCGCAACCCGGTAGCCGGCGGTGCGCAGATCGGCGAGCAGCGTGACGCTGTCCTCGATCGCATCGCCGAGCATGCGCTCCCACTGCGACTTCCATTCGCCGAGCAGCTCGGCGTGCTGGGGATAGAGCGCGGAGCGCTCGGTGATGGCCTGGGCGAACGGCTTGCCGCGGTCCATCTCGTGGTTCCACGTGCCCGGCGTGACTTCGGCCAGCCACGCCTCCATCTCGTCTGCCGACGCGAAACGCTCGCGGTAGTGATAGCGAGGATCCCAGCGGATCAGCACGTTACCGAGGTCGAACAGTACGGCGTCAATACTCACAGTTGGCCTTCGTCATTGGGCCTTCGGCCTTCGAAGATCGTCGCCGGTAGCCTGTCGCCTGCAGCCTGCCCTCGCCGTTCGGCGTTGGGCGGCTGCGGGGCGACCGTGCGGGGGCAAAGCGACGTGTGAAGTCATCCGACAGGGCTGGACGAAATCCGTCGCGCAGGCGAGTGACAGGCGTGGGGCTGGGGGCCCCCACGCACGTGGGCCTACCCAACGCCGGAGTGACGGATTTCCGGATGGCGGAACAGGAGCGTGCCACCGCGCGATCGTCCCGAGAGCCGGGATTTCGCGATACGCCGCGTTTCATCAGTACGAGTTTCGGACCGCCCGGCCTGTCCGCCGTAGCCTTGGCGGAGGCGGGAGAGCGCTCCCTACCTGGGCGGGCCTGGTCGGCATTCGACATTTCCGCATTCCCGCCTTGCGGTGAAAAGACAAACGCCGGCGCCCTTGCGGGCGTCGGCGTCGATGCTGCACGTGGTCTGAGAGTGGCTGGCTGCTAGTTGCCGCCGGCGCTGCCGGCGGTGCCGCGCATGCCTTCGGTGACGATGCCCACCTTGTCGACACCGGCGCCGCGCGCCGCGTCGATCGCCTGGACCACGTTGCCGTACGGCAGCGTGCCGGCGCCCAGGATGAACATCGTCTTCTCCTTGCGCGTCTCGAAGATCTCGGTGAGACGGCTCTGGAGGTCGGCCACCTGCACGTCCTGGTTGTTGATGGACATGCTGCGATCGGCGTTCATCGTCAGCACGATCTGCGTGCTGGTCGGGTCGGCGTCCGCGCTCTTGGTTTCGAGCGGCAGATTGATGTCGGTGCCCTTCTGGGTCATCGGGAGGGCGGCCATGAAGATGACGAGCAGCACGAGCAGCACGTCGATCAACGGCGTCACGTTCATGTCCGAACTGGCGTGCGGGGTCTCGCCCCGCTGCACGGTTTCGGCGCCGTGGTGTTTGTGGGCGGACATGCTAGTCGCCTCCCCCTTCCTGGGCCTTCTTCTTGCTCTCGGTGATCAGCGCGACGTTCTCGATGCCGGCCTCCCGGAGCTTGTCCATCATGCTCATGATGGCGCTGTAGGGCGCATCGGCGTCGCCCTTGAGGTAGACGACCCGTTCGGCCTTTTCCTCGAGCGCGTACTTGATGCGGTCCACCGCCTGGGATTCCGAGACCGGGAGGTTGTTCACGTACAGCTGCTTCTGCGCATCGACATGCACCACGGTCTGTTCCTGGTTTTCAGGTTTCTCCGTGGTGTTGTCGGCGATCGGCAGCCGCACGTTCACGCCCTTCTGCAACAGGGGCGCGATGAGCATCATGATGATGAGCAGCACCAGCATGATGTCGACGAGGGGGGTGACGTTGATGTCGGCCTTGATGCCGCCCTTCCCGCCCCCCATGCTCATGGCCATGACGTGTTCTCCTGATCCGCGCGCGACCGGTCCGCAGCGCCGACCGACTTCATGCCGCCGGTCGACGGACCGGCGGTCACTCCCACACGGAGGGCCGGTCGCCTGACCGGCCCGGCCTTGCTAGCCGATGCTCTTCTTGACGAAGTAGTCCACCATCTCCGAAGAGCTGTTGTCCATTTCGACGTTGAAGTACTCGAGACGGCCCGTCAGGTAGTTGTAGAACCACACCGCCGGGATGGCCACGACGAGGCCGAGCGCGGTCTCGACGAGCGCTTCCGAAATACCGGCCGACACCGAGCCGATACCACCCGAGCCCGTGGCCGCGATGCCCTGGAACGCCGAGATGACGCCGACCACCGTGCCGAGCAGTCCGACGAACGGCGCCGTCGAACCAATCGTCGCGAGCGAGCTGACGCCCTTCTTCAGGTCGTTGCTCGTCAAGGCCGTGGCGCGCTGAATCGCGCGGCGGACCGTGTCCAGCAGGTCGTCGCGGGTCAGCTGCTGGCCGCTCTCGGTCTGGAACTGGTACTCCTGCAGGCCCGCGAGCACGACCTTGGCAAGGTGGCTGTAGCGGAAGTTCTTCGACTGCGACACCGCGATGGCGTCCTTCAGCCGGCCTTCCTTGAGGTGCTTGGCCACCTGCGGTGCGTACAGCTTGGACTGCTTGCGCGCCTGCGAGAACGTGTACCACCGCTCGACGAACACGCCCACCGACCAGAAGGACATGAAGAAGAGGATGTAGGCCACCGCCTTGGCGACGAAGCCCATCTGCTGCCACATGTGAATCAGATTCAGATCACCCATTGCGTTCCACCCCTCCGGGGATGACTGCCCGGGACGTCCCGGCACCCGGGTACGCGTCCTCTGGTCGTTCGTGTACCGACTGCGCGAGTACGTGACTGACGATGACAGGTCCCCGCTCCGGCCATCGGTCGGAGACGGGAACCCAAGTGACTACTGCAACGTAAAGTTGACCGTGACGGTCATGATGACCGGCACCGGCACACCGTTGAGCAGCGTGGGGGTGTACTCCCACTGCTTCACGGCGTCCAGCGCGGCCTGGTCCAGGAGCGGAATGCTGCGCAGCACGCGGGCATTCTGAACCTTGCCGTTGGGCCCGATCGTCGCCTCGATGATCACGACGCCCGATACGCGGGCCGACTGCGCGATCTGCGGGTAGCTCGGCTTGACGTCGCGGGTCTTCTTGGGCGGGGCGATGTTGCCGCCGACGCGTACGGGCGCCGTCGGCGCCGGCGGTGGCGGCGGTGGCGGCGCTGACGGCAGGCCACCGACCACGCCACCCAGGGCGCCACCGGGAATGCCGCCCTCGACACCACCCGGGACGCCCACACCAACGTTGGCAACGGGTGGAGCGGGTGCTTCGGGCTTGATCTCCTTCGGCGGCTCGATCGGCGCCGCGTTCGGATTGGTCACCGGCGTCGGCGTTGGCGTCGGCGCGGCCGCGGCCGGGGGCGGCGGCGGTGGTGGCGGCGGGGGCGGTGGCGGTGGCGGAGCGGCCGCACACGCCATCATCGACGACGGCTCAGGCAAGGCGGCCAGCGCCAGCCGCGGGCCGA
>CBIHOS010000171.1:0-11162 GCA_966211945.1 uncultured bacterium | reverse complement strand
CAGCGCGGCCCGCCGCGGTCAGGCGGTGGCTGGTTCGCGTTCGAGCAGGAAGTGGAGGAGGTCGATGCGCGTCAGAATCGAGATGGGGTGTCGTTCGTCGTCCACCACGACGACGCCGCTGCTCTTGCGCAGCGACTCCTCGAGCGTCGAGATCGGCGTCTGGGCGCCGACCACCGGCACGTGCCGGTTCATGCACTTGGACACGAGCGCCTGCGCCGTGCCCTCACCGGATCCGAGGAACGCCATCACGTCGGCTTCCGAGACCATGCCGACGAGCACGCCGCCGGAGGTGACCGGCAGCTGCGAGATCCCGCGCGTGCGCATCACCTGGACGACCTGTCCGAGCGTCTGCGTGTCCTCGGCAACCACGAGCGGCGGCCGGCTCGACGCCTCCGTGGTGCAGATGTCGCCGACCCGGGCATCGATCGTCCGCGTCTGGAAGAAGCCGTTGTCGCGCATCCACTTGTCGTCGACGAACTTGGTCATGTAGTTGCGCACGCCGTCGGCGAGCAGCACGACGCAGTTCTGCCCGCGGGTCAGCGAACCGGCCTTCTGCAGCGCGGCGTACATCGCCGAGCCGCTCGATCCGCCGACCAGCAGGCCCTCTTCCCGGATCAGCCGCCGGGCCAGGAGGAACGACGGCTGGTCCGTCGTCTTGACCCACTCGTCGACGAGTTCGCGGGTCAGCACGTCGGGCACGAAGTCGTATCCGATCCCTTCCACCTTGTAGGTGCCGACGTCGGTCCCGCCTCCCAGGATCGACCCGACCGGGTCGGCGCCGACGATGCGGCAGGAAGGGCGGACTTCCTTCATCTTGCGGGCCACGCCGGTGATGGTGCCGCCGGTGCCCGCGGCAATCACGACCATGTCCACCTGGCCGTCGAGGTCGTCGAGAATTTCCTGCGCGGTGGCGTCGTAGTGCACCTGCGGATTGGCGGGATTGCTGTACTGGTCGAGGATGTGCGCGTTGGGCAGTTGCGACTGCAGCCGCCGGGCCACGCTGATGTGGCTCTCCGGCGAATCGAACGCCGCCTCGGTGGGCGTCCGGATGATCTCGGCGCCGAGCGCCTCGAGCACGACCTGCTTCTCGCGGCTCATCTTCTCGGGCATCGTGATGATGACCCGGTAGCCGCGGACGGCGCCGGCCAGCGCGATGCCGATGCCGGTGTTGCCGCTGGTCGGCTCGATCAGCGTGTCGCCTCGCTTGATGCGCCCGGACGCCTCGGCGGCGTCAACCATCGACAGGCCGATGCGGTCCTTGACCGAGCCGCCCGGGTTGAGGAACTCGCACTTCGCGTACAGGTTGCACTCGAGGTGGGCGCCCAGACGGTTCAGCTTGATGAGCGGGGTACGGCCGATGGCTTCGAGGATGTCGTTGAGCAACATGGGAGATCGCGGCAGCGCGCGCGTCCGGTCATCGTACCGGATCTCCCCGTCGCGCCGTCGCGACCTGAGAAGGAGCCGTAGGTCCGCGGCCCGCTGTGTGTGATCGCTCATGCTGCGCGTGATGGATTCGATCTCATCCTGGGTGCTCGAGGCGATTGGGTCTCTTGGATACGTCGGCATCGCCCTGCTGATGTGCCTGGAGAACCTGTTTCCGCCGATCCCGTCGGAACTGATCATGCCGCTGGCGGGGGTGCTGGCCGCCGAGGGTGACCTGTCCCTGACAGCCGCGATTGCGGCCGGCAGCGCCGGATCGCTGCTCGGGCAGTCGGCCTGGTACGGGTTGGGCCGGAAGGTGGGGGAGCGGCGCCTCAAACAGCTCGCCGAGCGGCATGGCCGCTGGCTGACCGTGTCGCCGGACGACCTGGATCGCGCGCGTGACTGGCTGCGGCGTCACGGCGCCTGGGCGTTGCTGCTCGGGCGGCTCGTGCCGACCATTCGCACCCTGATTTCCCTCCCTGCCGGCGTGGCCGTCGTCCCGTTCTGGCAGTTCCTCCTGTTCTCGGCCATCGGCACGACTGCCTGGACCGCCGCGCTGACTATGGCCGGCTACCTGCTCCGCGCGCAGTTCACCCGCATCGACGACGTCCTCGGTCCGGTGTCCACGACCATCGTCGTCGTTCTCGTGGGGTGGTATCTGTGGCGAGTGGCCACCTCTGGACGCCGCCGGCGGCACGCGGACTGACGCTACACTGCAGCCAATGGCTCTCCGGTCGCCGGCATTCGCCCGGTTCTGCGCGCTGGTGGCGATGGTGCTGGTGGTCCCGCTCTCCGTCGCCTGCGACGGCCTCTACTACCGCGCGATGAAGAAGGTCGGCTTCGAGAAGCGCGATCTGCTCGTCCGCGAGGTCAAGCAGGCCCGCGACGCGCAGGTCAAGGCGCAGGAGGACTTCAAGACCGCCCTCGAACGCTTCCGCGAGATCGTCGAGGTGGACGGCGGCAAGCTCGAAGAGACGTACGAGCGCCTCAATCGCGAGCTCGAACGGAGCGAGAGCCGCGCCCGGGACGTCCGAAACCATGTGGACGACGTCAAGAACGTGTCCAAGGCGCTGTTCAAGGAATGGCAGGACGAGCTCGGGAAGTATTCGGACCGGCAGCTCCGGAGCGAGAGCGAGCGCGAACTGCGCGAGACCCGCCGGCGCACCGAACAGCTGATCGTCGCGATGGACAAGGTGGCCAGGCGTACCGAACCGGTGCTCGAGCCGCTCCGCGATCGTGTGCTCTTCCTGAAGCACAACCTCAACGCCCGGGCCCTCGGTGCGCTGACGCGTGAACTGACGACGGTGTCGCGCGACGTCGACGCACTCGTCGCCGACATGCAGCAGGCGATCGGGGAAGCGGATGCCTACCTGAAGTCGATGGAGCAGCCGTCGCCCGCCAGTTGAGACGACGGCCGCGGCTCGCACGGGCCTTGGCGGTGCGCGCTGCTGGCCAACTGTTGTCAACCCTCCCGGCGACTTCGCCGACGCCGTCCGCAAGCGCAGCACCCGGCAGCGTTGGTACAGGGTGGCGCGCGTTCTGCAGAAGCGGCAGGCACACAGAACCTGTTGGCTGACCGACCGCTCGACGAGGAGAACCAGCAATGCATCGTTCATCGATCGCAACCGTCGCGATGGTCGCGCTCCTCTGGTTGCCGGGCGTTGCCTCGGCGGCCACAATCCTGACGCAGGCCACGCCGACGACGTGGACGCTGATCTCCGATGGGACGAGCAACACCATTCTCCTGTCGGAACTGTCGTCGCTGGACGTCTGCGTGCCGTCGACGTCGGTGCCGCCGCCGTCGGTGCCGCCGAGCAGCGATGGCTCGTCGAACACACTGCTGCTCAGCGAGACGTCCGCGATCGGCGTGGTGTGGTCGTCCAGCAACTTCGGCGCCGTGGACGGCACCAGCAACACGATTCTGATCGGCGAAGACTTCTGCTACCGAGGCATCCGGACACCGACTCCCATCGGTCAGATCACCGACGGCACCAGCAACACCATCCTGCTCCCCGAGAACCCGATCGATGTGAGGGACGGCAGTTTCGACGTGTGTTTCGCCCGCGTCGGCATCACGACGATCACCGATGGGACCAGCAACACGATCCAGATCGGTGCGAATCCGCGCTGCTTCCAGGACGTTGCCCTGGTGCCGGCGCCCGCGGCGCTGAGCGTGTCGGCGATGGCCTTGCTAGCGTCCCTGTGGCGGGGACGTCGACGCCAACAGTGATCGCAGGTGACGGAGTCGAGCGAACCCGTCCGGCGGGTTGTGGTAACCGAGGCGCCGCTGGTCGGCGCTGAGATCGGTGGCATCGAGCGCCGGCTCGAACTGATGCCCCTCGTGCCACTCGTTGAACGAGTTGACGTAGGCCAGGAAGAAGCCGCGCGTGCGGTTCGGTGACGGCTGCTGCTGCAGGCGCGTCGTGGTCGCGAACGCCTCGGACATTCTCTCCAGCGCGGCGCCCTGGGCGGCGGCGCGCGCGGCCATGTCGGTCCAGTCGGGATGCGTCCCGCCGGGCTCGAAGCCGCTGGGCCCGCCGTAGCACGGATCGACCGCCGGCGAGGGCGGCGTTGTGCGATCGGGATAGCGGTCGAAGCCCGGGTTGACGTTGAACGAGAACAGCAGGTCGGCGCCGCTGGCATCCTCGGCGATGCGCGGCCAGCGGGCCGGCGTGACGAAGTTGTCGTACACGGCGAGTCCATCGAACCCGCTCGCCGTCATGCGCCCCATGTCCAGCGAGTCGGCGAGCAGGTAGACGCGCGAGAACTCACGGCGCACGCCTTCACGTGTCGCGTCGGTCTGCCGCCGCCAATCGCCGTCGGACGTGTAGTCCGGCACCAGGATCGTCTGGCCGAGGCAGTCCTGCACGTCGCGCGGCAGGATCGTCCGGAACGACTTGAAGACCGGCGCGACGCGGCCGTTGCCTTCCTCGAGCAGCAGGAACGTGTCCCAGCGGCGCTTCTCGCCGTACTCCCGCAGCAGGTAGATCACATCGTCGGCGTAGCGGCGGGCCCGGCTGTCGCCGTACGGCTCGAGGTGGAAGGTGACCTTGATGTCGTGGTCGCGCATGACGTCCATCACGCGCGGCACGGCGAGATCGGTGTAGTCGCCGCGTCCCCACCAGCTCATGTTGATGGCGCCGACACCCGCGTCCGCGATCCAGCGGGCGTGCTGCTCGATCACGCGCACGTCGGTCGAGTCGTAGGGCCCGAGGCGCGGCACGGCTGCCGCGGCGATGTCGAGCGGCGGCGTGCGCCCGGCTTCGTTCCAGTGATACCAGGGGTCGCTGTCGTACCAGGGGTAGTACTCGAACACGAACCGGCGCCGCAGGTCGGTGAACTGCTCGGCCAGGGATCGCGGCACCGCGCGCCCCACGACAGCCCCGTGGGACTGCCGTTGCACCACGCGTCGTGGCTCGCGCCCGGCTCCACCCGGCGTCGCCACCGACGACAGGCCGCGGAACCCGCGGCGACGATCCGGCTGGCCGATCCATGTGCGTTCGGCCCGCGTGCGCGGCAGGCGGGCGGGGCCCGTTGCAGCGGCGCCTGCCGTCAGGGCCGGAGCCACCGCCCCCGCGCCCATCCACGCGCCGGCGGCCGTGCCAGCCAGGTCCGCGAGGAAGGCCCGTCGTGAGTGCAGCATTGCCGTAGGGGAACCAGCGTACACTCGATCGGTTCGCCCCGGCGCCGGGGCCTGCCGCTGATGTCTCGACCGGTCCACATCGCCTTCCTGGGCTGCGGTTTCATTACGCGCGTGCATGGCCGCCACCTCCGCCGACTCGGCGGCGAGGTGACCTGTGGATTCGCGAGTCGTGACCGGGCCCGCGCCGACGCCTACCGTCGGGAGTTCCACGGCTTCGCGAGTTACGGCTCGTACGCCGAAGCCATCGCAGACGATCGGGTCGACGCCGTCGTCGTGGCGGTGCCTCCGTCCTTTCATCTGGAACTGGCGCTGGCGGCGCTGGCTGCCGGCAGGCACGTCCTCGTGGAGAAGCCGGCGTTTCCGACGATGGGGGAGTACGAGCAGGTGCGCGAGGCGCGCGACCGGGCCGGCCGGGTGGTCATGGTCGGCGAGAACGACCATTACAAGCCGCTGGCCGTCGCGCTGCGTCGGCTGCTGTCCGACAATGCGGTCGGCGATCTCGTGTTCGCCAACTTCACGACGGTGGCGCACCGGCTCAAGGGCGCCGACGACTGGCGCAACGATCCGGCGATGGCCGGCGGCGATGCCTTCTTTGAAGAGGGCATTCACTGGCTGCATGTCGCCGGCAGCCTCGGGCCGACGATCATCGAGGCGCACGGCTACCGGCCGGCGGTCTCGACGGGCGGTCCCGACCGGCGGCCCAAGAGCCTGCTCGTGGCCTTCACGTACGACACCGGCGCGGTCGGCGCGCTGTACTACTCGCGCGAGATTCCCTCGCTGTTCCGCGGCCTGCGCCTCTCGAAGCTGTTCGGCCGCGACGGCGTCATCACGTTCGAATCCAACGGCGCCTTCATCGTCGCGCGCCGCCGCGGCCGCCTGCCGCGATTCATCGTGCCGGGCGTGCGCGACATTCGGGGCTATCAGGCGATGTATCGCGACTTCGTGCGCGCCATCCGCCACGGTGGCCAGCCCGAGATGGGTCTGGAGCGGGCCCTCGACGATCAGCGGCTGATGGAACAGATTCTGGCCTCCGCGTCGCGACCGGCCGCCATCGTGCGAGCGGTCTCGTGAGCACGGCAGGGATGGCGGTCCACGAGACCGACATCGTCATCATCGGCTCGGGGGCCGGCGGCGGCACGCTCGCGCACGCGCTCGTGCCCGGCGGGCGCCGCATCCTGCTCATCGAACGCGGCCACGCCGTCGCGTCCGAGCCGGAGAACTGGAGCCCGACGGCCGTCTGGAAGGACCTCCGCTACCGCACGCGGGAGCAATGGCTCGACCGGGATGGCGCGCTCTTCACGCCGTACACCCACTACGGGATCGGCGGCAACACGAAGTTCTGGGGCAGCGTGCTCTATCGGTTGCGCCGGGAGGACTTCGGCGAGGTCGCGCACATGGACGGCGTGTCGCCGGCCTGGCCGATCTCCTACGACGACCTGGCGCCCTGGTACGACCGGGCCGAGCGGCTCTATCAGGTGCATGGCGACGCCGCCAGTGATCCGACCGAGCCGCCGCGCGGGCCGTTTCCTCACCCGCCGGTGCCGCACGCGGCCGCGATGCAGTCGATCATCGCGGACCTGCGCGGGCAAGGTCTTCATCCGTCGGCGCTGCCCCTCGGCCTGATCGAACCTGGCGTGGCAGGCGGCTGCCGGTTGTGCAACACCTGCAACTCCTTCCCGTGTCGGATTCACCGCAAGAGTGACGCCGACGTGTGCTGCGTGCGGCCGGCCGTGCCGGCTGCGAACCTGACGCTCTGGACGGGGGCGCTGGCGCGCCGGCTGATCCCGACGACCGACGGCACCCGCATCGAGGCGGTCGAGGTCGAGCACGACGGCCGCGTCGTGCGGGTCGAGGCGCCGCTTGTCGTCCTGTCCTGCGGTGCGGTGAACTCCGCCGCCTTGCTGCTGCGATCGACGTCGTCGCAGCATCCCGACGGGCTCGCGAACAGTTCGGGCCTGGTCGGGCGGCGCTACATGGCGCACCTCGCGACGATGATGCAGGGGTTCCTGCCCTATCGGAAGAACACCGCGGTGTTCCAGAAGACGGTGGCGATCAACGACTTCTACCTGCGCGGTCCGGACACGCCGTATCCGCTCGGGCAGATCCAGTCGCAGGGGCGTACGCACGGCATCATGGCCAAGGTCGTCGGCGACACCTGGTATCGCGGCAGGCTGGCGTGGCTGCCCGAGTGGCTCTACGACCTGTACTGCACGCGCGGCATCGACTGGCTGGCGATGTCGGAGGACCTGCCGCACGAGGACAACCGCGTGACCGTCGACGAGCACGGCCGCATCAGGCTGGCCTACGTGCCCAACAACGTTCGCGCCCACGAGCGCCTGGTCGGGGAAGTCGACCGGATGCTGCGCCGGCTCGGATGCTGGTTCATCGTCAAGGCCTCGCACGGCAGCCGCAATACGACCCACCAGTGCGGCACGCTGGTGTTCGGACGCGATCCCTCGACGTCGGTGCTCGACCCCTATTGCCGGACGCACGACGTGGCGAACCTCTTCGTCGTCGATGCGTCGTTCTTTCCATCGTCGGCCGCGGTCAACCCCGGCCTCACCATCGTCGCGCAGGCGCTGCGGGTGGCCGATCACCTGCGGCGCGTCGATCTGCGCGACGTCGAGGACGCGGACGCCGGCCCGGTGCCGGCGGCCACGCACAGCGCATGAAGGTGCAGTCGTTCAGCCACGTCGGCATCACGGTGTCCGACTTCAACCGCTTCGTCAGGTTCTACTGGGACGTGTTCCGGTGTCCGCTGGTCGGCGTGTCCGAGACACCGCCGGAACGCGTACGCAGTTACTTCCGCGTTGGCGAGGGGCATGCCGAGCCGCGCTGCCGGATCGGCTGGATTCGCGTGCCGGGCGGCGCCGTGCTGGAGATCTTCGAGTTCCAGCCGCAGCTGCCGGCCGAGCGCATCCCGTGGAACCGGGTGGGGCAGACGCACTTCAGCTTCAACGTCCGCAACGTCCACAAGTGGTGCGCGTACCTCGAGGCGAAGGGCGTGGAGATCGTGAGCCGCCCCGAACAGTCGCCGCGCGGCCACTGGTTCTTCTTCGTGCGCGACCTCGACGGCAATCTGATCGAACTGATCGACCTGCGCCACATGTACTACGTGCTCGGGTGGCTCGGCGCGCTCGGCGGCTGGTTGTTCAGGCGGGGGATGTACAGGAAATACTACGAGTAGGGATCGGAGACTCAGCTACACGAAGGGCCGGCTCGTGTCAGCCGGCCCTTCGTGTGTCCCGCTCCGTGCGTACGACGTCTACTTCGTGTGGCCGCTCCTGTCGGGGCGGCCCTTCGTCTTGACGCCGTTCTGGCTGACGCCGACGGTCTTGCCGGCCAGCGTGACCGTCGTGCTGCGGGCGCTGGCGGTGTTGGCGCTTGCCGAGACCGTCACCGAGGCGCTGCCGCTACCGCTGGTCGTGCTCAGCCCGACCCAGCTCACGCCGCTGGTGCTCGCCGTCCAGCTGCAGCCGGTCGGTGCTGTCACGGTCACGGTCTTGGACCCACCCGAGGCGCTGAAGGACACGGATGTCGTGGACACGCTGTACGTGCAGGTCGGCGTCGTCGGCGCTTCGGGAGGCGGCGGTTCGGTCGAGCCGCCAGACCCGCTGCGGAACGCGGCGATGGTACCGACGTTGGCGTTCAGCGTACGTGCGTTGTCCTGGCTCGCCGTGCCGGTCGGCCTGAGGCTGTAGAGGACTCCCGGCGACGACAGGAACGGGACGCGCTTGGCGCTGCCGTACGAGAGCACCGTGCGGAACAGGCCGGAGGGGTCCTGGTAGCCGTAGGCGTAGGGCGACGACGGCGTGCTGCTGGCGTTGGCCGGATCGTGGTGGAGGCCCTGGTTGTGGCCGACCTCGTGGGCGTAGGACAGGTTGCCGACGGCGCAGGTGCGGTCGACGACGTTGAATGCCGAACTGGCGAACGACGTGCTGACCGTGCTCATGAGGCCGCCGATGCCGCAGTAGCCGGAACCCGCGTAGCCGTTGCCGATCAGCGTCACGACGTCGGCGCCGTAGGTGTTGCGCAGGGTGTGCACCTGATCGATCTTGCCGTCGGTGGTGCCGCGCAGCGCGGTCAGATCACCGCTGATGTTCGAGGGCGTCTCCGTGAACGACACGGGAGCCGCGTGAACCAGGTTCAGACGGGCGCCGACCAGGCTGTTGGTGTAGACGAGATTGGCATTCGCGACGGCGGCGAGCGCGAGGCGGTCCATCGCGGCGCGGCCGCCGGCGGCCGCTTCGGCGGCGGGCGTCCAGACGATCATGACGTCGACCGTCGTCGGGTTCAGCAGATCGCCGGCCACCGACGTATCGACCGCCGCGATCGAGGCGCTGTCGGCAACGGCGTCATCGGCGTCGGCCAGGATCTCGAACTGCAGGTCGTCGAACATCGGGTCGTCGGTGGGGAACGCCCCCGGGTCGAGTTCGGCGACGCTGTACTGGCCGTCCGGATCGAGCGCGATCTCGAAGACCCCCGACTCGCTGTAGACCACGCCGGTCAGCACGCCGTGCGACACGGCGAGCACCGCCTGGGTGCCGAGCTCGTCCTGGCCGTGCCAGACGAGCTTGTCCGCCGCCGGTCGATGGACCTTCGTGCGGGTCAGCGTCGGCTGGACGTCAGGGAACAGTTGCAGCCTGAGCGTGGCATTGTTGAGGGCCGACACGTTGACGCGCGCTTTCTTGGCGCGCCGGGCGGGCACGTCACGACGCGTGGCCGCCGAGGACGCCTGTGCGGGGAGCAAGAGGTCGACTGGCGGCTGCGCGAACGCTGATGTGCTCCCGACGACGGAGAGGGCGGCAAGCAGGAACGCTGAAATTGGAAGTCTGGACATGGCGTGTTTGCGTGTGCACGGAGGGGCGACACGTTGTCCAGACTCGATGCACGCCGGGGGCCAGCGTAGTAATGTATAAGAATCAACGCTTTACGAGGTTATGCTCGAGGTGTATATCAGCAGAGCGTCGAAAAGACGACGTACGAATTACACTTTACGTTGAAGACCATCTGATCAGGCTGACAGTTTTAGCTATTGCAGGTCATCTGATCCCTTTTCGTATCCCTCCGCGGTGCGCTCCAGCCCGATGAACCCGTGAAAGGTCCCATGGCTTTACGTTTCTGGTTGATGAAGGTCGAACCGGACGCCTACTCGATCGACGATCTCGAGCGCGACGGCAAGACGAGCTGGGAAGGCGTCAGGAATTATCAGGCGCGCAATTTCCTGCGCGACCAGATGCAGGTGGGCGACAAGGTGCTGTTCTACGCCTCCAACGCGGCGCCGTCGGGCGTGACCGGGCTTGCCGAGATTGTCCGCGCCGGCTACCCCGATCGCACGGCCTGGACGAAAGGCCATCCCTACTTCGACCCGGCCAGCACCGAGAGCGCGCCTGTCTGGTACATGGTCGATATCGCCTTTGTGGAGAAGTTTCCCGGCACGGTGTCCCTCGACACGCTCAAGACGACGCCAGGTCTCGAGGACATGGTCGTGACGCGCAAAGGCAGCCGGCTCTCCGTCCAGCCGGTCACCAGGGAAGAGTTCGCGATCGTCTCGCGCCTCGGACGGCGGGCCCGCTGAACACCTGGCAGCGCTCGTGCTTCCGACACGTCCCTGATGCCAGTCACGGACCTGCTGCTCGCTGAGATCGCTGCCGGACTGCCGCACCTGCAGGGCGCGGCAGTCACCGCCGAGTTGCCTGTGCGCCAGGACCTGCTCCAGGACGTCCTCAGCCTGACGCCGGGCCTGCCACGTGACCTGCGCGTCGAGATCGGAGCCGACCGGCAACTGCTCGTGCGGGCAGGACCGTTCCACGCCAACGCCCGGCTGGCGCCGGCCCTGGCACTGGCGCCGACGCCGCGGCTCACCGTGGAACTCGCGTCGCAGCTGGTGGCCTGGGGGCTGCGCGCCGTGGCGCTGCCGCCGTTCGTCGAACTCTCGGGACGTCTGGTGCACGTGCATCTGGCGGCGGTGCCGGCACTCCGGCACCTCGCGCCGCTGTGGCCGCACGTCACCGAGGCGGCCTTCGCCTCGGCGCCGGGGCGGCTGGACATCCGCCTCGCAGTCCAGGTCAGGTAAGGAAAGGACCACACATGCATG
>CBIHOS010000170.1:0-11243 GCA_966211945.1 uncultured bacterium | reverse complement strand
CAGAACAACGCTCCCGTCGGCCCGATCAGTCTCGACGACCTCGCCGGTCGCGTGCGGACCGGCATCGTCACGCCGGACACGCTGGTCTTCACGACCGGCATGGCGCAGTGGACCGCGGGCAGGGACGTGCCGCAGCTGGCGGCGCTGTTTGCCGCGCCCGCGCCGGGCCCGCCGGTAGCGGCGCCAGCCGGGGCGCCGCCGCCGATCGGTCGCCGCGCACACGAGATCGCCTACCGGATCGTTGGCGAGGACGTGCAGTTCGTCGAGGTCGAGCTCGATCCGGGCGAAGCGACGATCGCCGAGGCGGGCACGCTCATGTACATGACCGCCGGCGTGCAGATGGACACCATCTTCGGCGACGGCAGCCAGCAGCCGTCGAGCGGCATCATGGGCGCGCTCATGGGTGCGGGTAAGCGTCTGCTGACGGGAGAGAGCCTGTTCACGACCGTCTTCTCGAACCCGTCGGGCACGCTCCAGAAGGTGGCGTTCGCGGCGCCGTACCCCGGTCGCATCCTGCCGATGGACCTCGCGGATCTGGGCGGCGAGCTGATCTGCCAGAAGGACAGCTTCCTCGCCGCGGCCAAGGGCGTGTCGATCGGCATCGCCTTCCAGAAGAAGATCGGCGTCGGCCTGTTCGGCGGAGAGGGTTTCATCATGCAGCGGCTGACCGGCGACGGCCTGACCTTCGTGCACGCCGGCGGCATGATCGAATGCATCGATCTGAAGGCGGGCGAGCAGCTGCGCGTCGACACCGGCTGCCTGGTCGCGCTCACGCCGTCGGTGCAGTACGACGTGCAGTTCGTCGGCAAGGTGAAGACGGCGCTGTTCGGCGGCGAGGGGCTTTTCTTCGCCCTCGTCACCGGCCCGGGCCGCGTGTGGCTGCAGTCGCTGCCGCTGAGCCGTATGGCCGACCGTATCCTCAAGGCCGCGCCCGGACTCGCCCGCGGCGGCAAGGAAGAAGGCTCGATCCTCGGCGGTCTCGGCAACCTGCTCGACGGCGACAACTAGCCCTGAGTCCTGGCGCTACTCCTGTCGGAGCGCCACGATCGGATCGACGCGCGAGGCGCGGCGGGCCGGCACGGCGCTGCAGGACATGCCCACGCCCACGAGGACCAGCGTCGCGACGACGAGCGTCAGCGGGTCGTGCGGGCTGACCCCGAAGAACAGCGTCGATGCGAGCGTGCCGCCGACGAGGACGAGCGGGATCCCCACCAGCGTGCCGAACAGCACGAGTCGCAACGCCTCGCGCATGACGCTCCAGAGAACGCGTGACCGCGAGGCGCCGAGCGCCATCCGCAATCCCAGTTCGGGTGTGCGCCGCGCCACGGCATACGACACGATGCCGAACAGACCGAAGCCGGCGAGCCCCAGTGCCAGGGCGCCGAAGGCGGACGTCAGCAACACCACGAGCCGCTCCTGGCCGAGGCCGCGCTGCACCCGTACGTCCATCGGCTCCATGCTCTCGATCGGCAGGCCGGGGGCGGCGTCGCCGACCGCCCGGCGCACTGCCGCCATCGTCGTCGCGGGGGCGACAGACGTGCGTACTTCGAGCGCTCGCGGGACGACCGGCCGCTGCGCCAGCGGCATGAACGCGCTCGGCACCGCCCTGGCCTTGAGGTCGGCGAGCCCGCGCGCGTCCTCGACGATCCCGACGATCTCGGTGTCGGGCGCGTCGAACCCGAAGCGCCGCCCGATCGCCTGACGCCAGTCGCCGAAGTAGCGTGCAGCGAGCGCGCGATTGACCACGGCGACTGGAACGGTCCCCGCACGGTCGGCCTCGCTCAGGGCTCGGCCTGCGAGCAGGGGCATGCCGGTCGTGAAGAAGTAACCGGGGCTCACGACATCGACGCTGAAGGCCACGACCTCGTTCTCCGCCGGTTGGTAGCCCTCGACGCGGTAGCCGTCCTGCATCGCGCATGGTCCCTGCAGTCCGCACATGGCGAGCGCGGCAGACTCGACGCCGGTCACTCCGGCGACCGTGTCGAGCACGCGCCCGTACACCGCGGGCAGCGCATCCGGCTGCGTGCCCGAGAGACGTGGGTCGATGCCGATCGTGAGAAGACGCTCGGACTGGAAGCCGAGGTCGACGTGCAGCAGCTTCTGGAAGCTCCGCGCGAACAGGCCGGTGCCGGTCACGAGGACGAGCGAAAGGGCGACCTGCAGCACGACCAGCGCCCGTGCGGGACGGGCCGTGCCGCCGGTCATCGCGCGGCCGTTCGTCTTGAGCGCAGTCACGACGTCGACGCGCGTCGCCCGCCACGCGGGCCAGACCCCGAAGACGAGCACCGACACAAACGCCACGCCGGCGGCAAACGCCAGCACGCGCAGATCGATCGGCACCGCAAAGGGCGGCGGGCCGTCCGTGCTCGCCGTCGCGACGCGCAGCAGCAGGTCGCCTGACCAGCGCGCGAACAACACCGCTGCCACGCCGGCCATCGCCACGAGCAAGGCGCTCTCGGTGAGCAGGTGATGCAGCAAGCGGGCACGGCCGGCGCCGATCGCCATCCGCACGGCCAGGTCGCGCTGCCGGCTGATGGCGCGGGCGAGCAGCAGGTTCGCGACGTTGGCACACGCGGTCAGCAGCACGAGGGACGCCATCACCATGAGCATCAGGAGCGGCGTCGAGAACTGCTGACGGAATCGCGAGAACCCACGTGCAAACGGCTGCAGCGCGATGCCGGCGTCGCGGCCCACGAGGGCGGACAGACTCGCGTTGAACCTGCCGGCGGTGGCGGCGGCCTGTTCGGGAGGCACGCGCGCGACGACGTGGAGCCACCAGATCTGCGACTGTGGCAACCATGGCCGGCTGAAGTCGGCGCCGTCCGCGCTGAAGCTCTGCGTGTACTGCACGATGGGCTGCATCGTGAGCGGCACCCAGATGTCCACGGGCGTCTCGAGCCACACGCCGACGAAGTCGCGCGGGCCCACCCCGACGATGGTGAACGTCGCGCCGTTGATGACCAGCGCGCGTCCCACGACGTCGGGCGAGCCGGCGAAGCGTTGCCGCCAGTACGCGTGGCTCAGCACCGCCACCGGCTCGTGCGCCGCGGCGGCGTCCTCGACGCCGGGCAGCGTGCGGCCCAGCGACGGCGAGATGCCGAGCACGGGAAAGAAGCTCGGCGACACCAGTTGCAGACTGGCGGGCGTGGTCTCGCGCTCCGGCGCCGCGCGCGTATGGACGCGTGCGACACCGCGACTCATGGCCGCCACACCCACGCCGTCGGGCGCGGCCTGCCGGAGTGCGTCGAACATCGGCCCGGACAGGCGCGCGCCTTCCGGTCCGCGCGCCACGTAACGGCCGCTGTTGACCACCTGCAGTTGCTCGGCGTCGCGAACCGGGAGCGGCGACCTGAGCGCGACGGCATTGAGCAGCGAGAACACGGCGGTGTTGGCGCCGATCCCGAGGCCGAGCGTGATGACGATGGTCGCGGTGACGAGAGCGTGCTGGTGCAGTGCACGGACGGCGTAGCGGAGGTCGTGCCGGATCATGCGCGTGTGCTCCCTGGGCGCTTCGGCCAGGATGCCGGCGAGTGCTTCGCACCAGAGGCGCGCCCGTTCCCATGTGCTGTCGGCGGCGCGATAGCGATCGACGAACACCAGTGACAGTTCGCGCCCGTACTCGTCGCGGAAGGCGGCGGGGTAGAGCGCCAGCAGCGCGCGGAATGCGCGCACGCTCCGGTTCGCCGCGGTGGAAGAGACCGGCGGCATCGGTTCAGGTCCGGCGCGGCAGCAGGCCCGTTGCGCGCGCGTCACCGAGCAGGCGCTCCAGGCGCCGTGCCTCCGCCTTCGCCACGTCGCGGCCGAGCCGGGTCAGGTGGTAGTAGCGACGGCGCTCGTCGTCGTGGGCCGGATCCGGACGCTCGGCCAGCTCTGCGATCAATCCCTGTTCGAGGAGCCTGCGAATCGACGCGTAGAGGCTGCTCGGACTGAGCCGCAGCTTGCCGTCGGTGCGCTCGAGGACGTCCTGCATGACGGCGTACCCATGCCGGTCGCGATCGGCAAGCGAGACGAGGATGTGGAACGTGTCGCGATGGAGCGGCAGGAACGATTCGGGGGCGACGGTCGAGGGGCGCCCGGCGCGGAACGCGGTCACGCGGCCGACTATGGCACAAACGGATATAGCTGTTCAAGCCTGAGTCCGACGGCGTCACCGGAGGACGCGCCGGCCGGTGCGCCCGCCACGCCCGTCGGCCGGCGTGCGCCACGTCTCGCTGCTACACTATCGGGCGATCCGGAGATGCTCGCCGGATCGGCTGGTCGCCCGATGTCCGGGCCCCGGCCCGGCACAACATCGGAACGTTCGCGCACCGCCTTCCTGCATGGCACCTCAGTACATCTACACGATGAAGGGGCTGACAAAGGTCTACCCCCCCGACCAGGTCGTGCTCGCGGACATCTGGCTGTCGTTCCTGCCGGGCGCGAAGATCGGCGTGCTCGGGTACAACGGCGCCGGCAAGTCGACGCTGCTGCGCATCATGGCGGGCGTCGAGAAGGAATTTTCCGGCGAGGCCTTCCTTGCGCAGGGCTGCACCGTCGGCTACCTGCCGCAGGAGCCGCAGCTCGACCCGAGCAAGACCGTGCTCGGCAACGTCGAGGAAGGCGTGCAGCCGATCAAGGATCTGCTGGCCCGCTTCGATGAACTCTCGGCCAACTATTCCGACGAGACCGCCGACGAGTTCGCGGCCGTGCAGGACCGGATCGACGCGGTCGACGCGTGGAACCTCGATAGCAAGCTCGAACTGGCGATGGACGCGCTGCGGCTGCCGCCGCCCGACGCCGACGTCTCGACGCTCTCGGGTGGCGAGAAGCGCCGCGTGGCGCTGTGCCGTCTGCTGCTCCAGTCGCCCGATCTGCTGCTGCTCGACGAACCGACGAACCACCTCGACGCTGAATCGGTGGCGTGGCTCGAGACCTTCCTCAAGGAGTACCCGGGCACGGTCGTCGCGATCACCCACGATCGCTACTTCCTCGACAACGTCGCCGGCTGGATCCTCGAGCTCGATCGCGGCCGGGGCATTCCGTGGGAGGGCAACTATTCGAGCTGGCTCGATCAGAAGCAGCAGCGCCTCGCCCGGGAGGCCAAGACCGAGTCGCGGCGGCAGCGGTCGCTGCAGCGCGAACTGGACTGGATCCGCATGTCGCCGCGGGCCCGGCAGGCCAAGGGCAAGGCCCGGCTCAACGCCTACGAGGACCTGCTCGCGCAGGACACCAAGGAGAAGCTCGATCAGGTCGAGATCTACATCGCACCGGGTCCGCGCCTCGGCGATGTCGTCGTCGAGGCGCGCCAGCTGCGCAAGGCGTTCGGCGACACCCTGCTCTTCGACGACCTGACCTTCACGCTGCCGCGCGGCGGCATCGTCGGCGTGATCGGTCCCAACGGCGCCGGCAAGACGACGACGTTCCGGATGATCATGGGCACCGAGACGCCCGACGCGGGCACGCTGCGCATCGGTGAGACCGTGCGGCTCGGCTACGTCGACCAGTCGCGCGATGCACTCGTGGCCGACCGCACCGTCTGGGAGGAAATCTCCGGCGGCCAGGACGAGATCACCCTCGGCAAGCGCACCGTCGCTTCACGCGCCTATGTGTCGTGGTTCAACTTCAAGGGTCGCGATCAGCAGAAGGTGGTGGGGCAGCTGTCCGGTGGCGAGCGCAACCGCGTCCACATGGCGAAGCTGCTGCGCAGCGGCGCCAACCTGCTGCTGCTCGACGAGCCGACCAACGACCTCGACGTCGACACGTTGCGGGCGCTCGAAGAGGCGCTCCTCGACTTCGCCGGGTGCGCGGTCGTCATCAGCCACGACCGCTGGTTCCTCGATCGCATCGCGACGCACATCCTGGCCTTCGAAGGCGACAGCACCGTCGTCTGGTACGAGGGCAACTACCAGGACTACGAGGCCGACCGGCACCGCCGGCTCGGCACCGCGGCCGACACGCCGCATCGCGTCAAGTACCGGAAGCTCACGAGATAGGGCGCATTCCCCGTCCCTCGACCTTTGCTCAGGACGGCCTGAGCGCCAGTCGAAGGCCGAACGCGCCGGAAGGCAAGAGATCATGACGACGCCACCGACCGACGCCTCGGTCGTGTTCACGCCGATCCTGGATCGGATCGCCCAGGAACTCTCCGTCGCGCCGCGGCAGGTGACCGCCGCGGTGGCGCTGCTCGACGAAGGTGCGACGGTGCCCTTCATCGCGCGCTACCGCAAGGAAGCAACCGGCGGCCTGGACGACACGCAGCTGCGCACGCTCGAGGAGCGGCTCCGCTACCTCCGCGAACTCGAGGAGCGCCGGACGGCCATCCTCGCGTCGCTGGTCGAGTCGCAGAAGCTGACGCCGGAGCTCGAGGACGCGATCCGCAGCGCCGACAGCAAGACGCGCCTCGAAGACCTGTACGCGCCGCACCGGCCGAAGAAGCGGTCGAAGGCGCAGATCGCGCGCGAGCAGGGCCTCGAGCCGCTCGCCGACGCGCTGCTGGCCACGCCGACGCTGGTGCCCGAAGAGGCGGCCGCCGAGTACGTCAACGAGGCGACCGGCGTCATCGACGTCGCGGCTGCACTCGATGGCGCGCGTGCCATCCTCATCGAGCGCTTCTCCGAAGCGCCGGAGCTGGTCGGGGGCCTGCGCACCCACGTGTGGGAGAAGGGCACGCTGCGCTCGGCGGTGGTCGACGGGCAGGAAGAGAAGGGCGCGAAGTTCCGCGACTACTTCGACGGCCGTGAACTCGTGAGCAAGCTGCCGTCGCACCGCGTCCTCGCGTTGCTGCGCGGCCGCAAGGAAGGCGTGCTGAAGCTGTCGATCGTCCTGCCCGACGAGGATGCCGGCGGTCCGAGCGAACCGGAGCGGCGGGTCGCGGCCTTTGCCGGCGTCGAGCACCGCGGCCGGCCGGCCGACGACTTCCTGCGGTCGGCGGCGACGCTCGCGTGGAAGGCGCGGCTGCAGCCGAAGCTCGAGAACGACGTCGAGCAGCGGTTGCGCGAGATGGCCGAGGACGAGGCCATTCGCGTCTTCGGCAGCAACCTGCGCGACCTGCTGCTGGCCGCGCCGGCCGGCACGCGCGTCACGATGGGCCTCGATCCCGGCATCCGCACCGGCGTCAAGGTCGCCGTCGCCGGCAACACCGGCGCCGTCGTCGCGACGACGACCGTCTATCCGCACGAGCCGAAGAAGGACTGGGACGGATCGATCGCGGTGATCGCGGCGTTGTGCGTCAGCCACAAGGTCGAACTGGTGGCGATCGGCAACGGCACTGCCTCGCGCGAGACCGAGAAGCTCGTCGCCGATGTCATGGAGCGCTACCCCGACCTCGCACTGACGCGCATCGTCGTCTCCGAGGCGGGGGCGTCGGTGTACTCGGCGTCGGAGCTGGCGTCCAAGGAACTGCCTGAGCTCGACGTCACGCTGCGCGGCGCCGTGTCGATCGCGCGCCGCCTCCAGGACCCGCTCGCCGAACTCGTGAAGATCGAGCCGCGTTCGATCGGCGTCGGGCAGTACCAGCACGACGTCAGCCAGTCGGCACTGGCGCGGCAGCTCGATGGCGTCGTCGAGGACTGCGTGAACGCGGTCGGGGCCGACGTCAACACCGCCTCGCCGGCGCTGCTGTCGCGGATTTCCGGGCTCAACGCACGGCTCGCGACCCAGATCGTCGAGTACCGGACCCAGCACGGCCCGTTTCGTCGCCGCGCCGACCTGCGCGACGTGCCGCGGCTCGGCGACAAGACGTTCGAGCAGGCGGCGGGCTTCCTGCGGATCCTCAACGGGCGGGACGTGCTCGACGGATCGGCCGTCCACCCGGAGGCTTATCCGGTCGTCGAGCGCATCGCGAAGGACACCGGCCGCGACGTGCCGTCGCTCATCGGCGATGGCGCCTTCCTGCGCACGCTCGATCCGTCGCGCTTCGCCGACGAACGCTTCGGCACGCCGACGGTGCGCGACATCCTCGTCGAACTCGAGAAGCCGGGCCGCGACCCGCGTCCGGAGTTCCGCACCGCGAAGTTCAAGGACTCGGTCCACCAGCTGTCGGATCTGCAGCCGGGCATGGTGCTCGAAGGCGTCGTGACCAACGTCGCCAACTTCGGCGCCTTCGTCGACATCGGCGTGCACCAGGATGGCCTGGTCCACGTGTCGCAACTCGCCGACCGGTTCGTGAAGGACCCGCGCGACGTCGTGAAGGCCGGTCAGATCGTGTCGGTGACGGTGCTCGAGATCGATCAGCCGCGCAAGCGCATCGCGTTGACGATGCGCAAGGCGGAGCGGCCGGCAGCGCGCGCGCCGCAGGCACGCGACGAGCGCGCGGCGACGCCGGCTGGCGCGTCGCGCGGGCAGAAGCCGGCGCGGCCCGCGCCGGACCGTCGTCCGCAAGCACCGGCTGCGGCGCCGTCGACGGCGATGTCGGCGGCGTTCCAGAAGCTCCTCGGCGGCCGCTGACGCGGCCGCCTCGTCGCGCGCAATGCTCAATGCGAAATGTCGAGATCAACGGCTCGAGAGCATCCGCGTGTCGGGCCCGTTCCGAACGGGCCATGGCTGCGGCAACGCCACGACACGCATCGGCAGTGATGGCCGGCAACCCTGCCTCATAGGTTGTGGCTTTCGACATTGAGCATCAAGCATTCCGCATGACCTGTGTCGTTCTAAATGGCCTTGATTGAACTCGACGGCGTGACGGTGGCGTTCGGCCACCGCCCTCTGCTCGATGCCGCGACGCTGCGGCTCGAGGCGGGGGAGCGCGTCTGCCTGATCGGGCGCAACGGCGAGGGCAAGTCGACGCTGCTGCGCCTCCTGTCGGGCGATCTCGCGGCCGATGGCGGCCGCGTGTGGCGGCAGCCCGGGCTGCGGATCGCGCGGCTCGAACAGGACGTCCCGCCCGGCGGCGATCGCACCGTCTTCGCCGTGGTCGCCGAGGGCCTCGGTGCGCTCGGCGCACTCGCCACCGAGTATCACCAGGTGGCGCACGAGGTCGCCGAGCATGCGAGCGAGGCGCTCATGAGCCGCCTGGGCGAACTGCAGGAGGCGTTGGAGCGGCAGGACGGCTGGCGGCTCGAACAGCGCGTCGAAGACGTCGTCGTGCGGCTCGACCTGCCGGCTGACGCACCGGTCAACACGCTGTCGGGCGGACAGCGGCGCCGCGTGCTGCTGGCGCAGGCGCTCGTGCGACAGCCCGACGTGCTGCTGCTCGACGAGCCGACCAACCATCTCGACATCGACTCGATCGAGTGGCTCGAAGCGTTCCTGCGCGAGTACACCGGCGCGCTGCTGTTCGTGACCCACGACCGCGCGCTGCTGCGCGCCCTGGCGACGCGCATCGTCGAACTCGATCGCGGCGCGCTGCGCAGCTATCCCGGCAACTACGACGTGTACCTGGCGACGCGCGAGGCCGAGCAGGACGCCGAGGCGCAGTCGCAGGAGAAGTTCGACAAGCTGCTCGCCCGCGAGGAGACCTGGATTCGCCAGGGCATCAAGGCGCGGCGTACGCGCGACGAAGGCCGCGTGCGGGCGCTCGAGGCGATGCGGCGGGAGCGGGCCGAACGCCGCGAGAAGCAGGGCACCGTGTCGCTCGCGATCGACGAAGGCGAACAGCGGTCCGGCGTCCTGGTCGTCGAGGCGCGCCACCTGCACCATGCCTTCGGCGAACGCGTCATCGTCGGCGATTTCAGCGGCCGCATCATGCGCGGCGACAGAGTCGGCATCCTCGGACCGAACGGATCGGGCAAGACCACGCTGCTCAAGCTGCTGCTCGGGCAGCTGCCGGTGCAGTCCGGCGAGGTGCGGCACGGCACCAACCTCGAGGTGGCGTACTTCGACCAGGAGCGCGAGCAGCTCGATCCCGATCGCAGCGTGCTCGACACGGTGGCCGACGGACGGCAGATGGTGCAGGTCGGCACCGGAACGCGGCACGTCGCCGGCTATCTGAAGGACTTCCTGTTCACGCCCGAGCGCTTCCAGTCGCCGGTGCGGGCGCTGTCGGGCGGCGAACGCAACCGCCTGCTGCTGGCGCGCCTGCTGGTGCGGCCGGCCAACGTGCTGGTGCTCGACGAGCCGACCAACGATCTCGATCTCGAAACGCTCGATGTCCTCGAGGACGTGCTGCTCGGCTTCAAGGGCACGCTGCTCGTCGTGAGCCACGATCGCGACTTCCTCGATCGCGTCGTCACGAGCACGATCGCGTTCGAGGGCGACGGCGTGGTGCGCGAGTACGTCGGCGGCTATACCGACTGGGTGCGGCAGAAGCAGGCGTCGGCCGCCATGGCCGCGTCCGGGATCACGGAGGCAGGGCGCGTGCCCCACACCCGCCTGCCTGTTGCAGCCGCACCGAAAGCCAAGCTCTCGTTCAAGGAGAAGCAGGAACTCGAGACGCTGCCGGCACGGATCGCCGAACTCGAAGTGCGCAAGCAGGACCTGGAAGCTGCCATCAGCGCCGCCGACTTCCACCTGCGCGGCGCGCTCGGGATGGCGGAGACGGCCGCGGCCCTCGAGACCGCCGAGGCCGACCTCGAGCGCGAGATGCTGCGCTGGCTCGACCTCGAAAGCCGGAGCGACGGAGCACGGTAGAATTGCGCGCTGTCCGCTCCCAGGCTGCAGGCTACAGGCTGCAGGCTACCTGCGGGGACTCGCGAAACGTCAAGTAGCCTGTAGCCCGAAGCCCTGTAGCCTGACCATGTCCGACGTCGAACAGATCACCCGCGCCTCGCAACTCTGGAAGCTCATGACCGACGAGCAGCGCCGCCGCGCCGCCGAGGCGTTCTGGCAGGAAGGCGAGGCAGGCGCCGAGCATGCCGAAGTGGTGGGCCTGCTGTCGCGGCGGCTGAACTTCCGCGCCAAGTCGGTGCTGGCGCTGCCGCTCGAGAAGAAGGCGAAGTACACGGCGGGTCTCGCGGCAGTGTCCGACGGCGTTGCCGGGCGGCTGCTCGTCACGTTCCATCTCGTCCACCAGCGCAAGATGATGGCCGACTTCCTCGACGCGCTCGGCGTCAGCCACGACAACGGGTTGATCGCCGACGACGCGCAGCCGAATCTCGATGTGGAGAAGCTGCCCGAGGGCGTGAAGGTGCTGCGCGGGCAGTACCCGGCCGAGGACGTCGATCTCTACCTGCACACATTGCGCTTGCAGGACCACACGACGTGGGGCGGGTTGGGCGAGTACTTGTAACGCCGAACGCCGAACGCCGAACGCCGAACGCCGAACGCCGAACGCCGAACGCCCCGCGGATCGTTCAGCTCGCGGCTTCGGCGATGACGTTGGCCGCGGT
>CBIHOS010000169.1:0-11469 GCA_966211945.1 uncultured bacterium | reverse complement strand
CGGTCGCTTCCGACCAGAGGGCGATGACCTTGTTGTAGCGCTCGCCGTTGGTGATGGCGCCTTCCTGGTACTGCTGCTCGACCTTGATCACCTCGGTCTTCGCATGGTCGACCAGTTCCGTCTTCACCGACGGGATGATCAGGTCGTTGATGCCGATCGACAGGCCCGACCGGGTCGCATAGGTGAAGCCCAGCGTCTTGAGGCTGTCGAGCATCTCGACGGTCTTCTCGAGGCCGAAGTGCAGGTAGCAGTACTGCACCGCCTGCTGCAGCCCCTTCTTCTTGAGCAGACCGTTGATGAACGGCATCTCTGCCGGCAGCGCGCTGTTCCAGATCACGCGCCCGACCGTGGTGTTGATGATCCGGCGCTCCACCGCGTGCAGCGGCGTGTGCAGCACCGCCTGGTCGTCGCGGGCGACGGTCAGGTCGATCAGGTCGCCGGTCAGCCGCAGCCGGATCGGCGTCAGCGTCTCGAGCTCGTTGTTCTCGAGCGCCAGCACCACGTCGTCGAGGTTGGCAAACAGCCGCCCCTCGCCGATCGCCCCGGCCTTCGACTTGGTCAGGTAGTAGCACCCGAGCACGATGTCCTGCGACGGCACGGCGATCGGCGCGCCATTGGCCGGCGACAGGATGTTGTTGCTCGAGAGCATCAGCACCGACGCCTCGATCTGCGCTTCGGGCGACAGCGGGATGTGCACCGCCATCTGGTCGCCGTCGAAGTCGGCGTTGAACGCCGTGCAGACGAGCGGGTGGATGCGGATCGCCTTGCCTTCGACCAGCACCGGCTCGAACGCCTGGATGCCGAGACGATGCAGCGTCGGAGCGCGGTTGAGGAGCACCGGGTGCTCCTTGATGCACTCCTCGAGCACGTCCCACACCTCGGACCGCTGCTCCTCCACCATCTCCTTGGCCTGCTTGATGGTGGCGACCAGGCCGCGCTCTTCGAGCTTGTTGTAGATGAACGGCTTGAAGAGCTCGAGCGCCATCTTCTTCGGCAGGCCGCACTGGTGGAGCTTGAGCTCCGGCCCGACGACGATGACCGAACGGCCCGAGTAGTCGACGCGCTTGCCGAGCAGGTTCTGGCGGAACCGGCCCTGCTTGCCCTTCAGCGTGTCCGACAGCGACTTGAGCGGACGGTTGTTGGCGCCGCGCAGCACGCGGCCGCGGCGGCCGTTGTCGAACAGCGCGTCGACCGCTTCCTGCAGCATCCGCTTCTCGTTGCGGATGATGACGTCGGGCGCCTTGAGCTCCATCAGCTTCTTCAACCGGTTGTTGCGGTTGATGACGCGCCGGTAGAGGTCGTTGAGGTCCGAGGTCGCGAAACGGCCGCCGTCGAGCGGCACGAGCGGACGCAGCTCGGGCGGAATGACCGGGATGACGTCGAGGATCATCCACTCCGGCCGGTTGCTGCTCTTGCGGAATGCGTCGACCACCTTGAGGCGCTTGGCGTACTTCTGGCGCTTCTGGACCGACGTCTCCGTCTTCATCTTCTCGCGGAGTTCCACCGCGAGCACGGCGATCTCCACGTTGCGGAGCAGGCTCTTGATCGCCTCGGCGCCCATCTGGGCGGTGAAGGCGGTGAAGCCGTACTCCTCGCGCGCCTTGCGGTACTGGTCCTCGTTGAGCAGTTCGTTCTGCTTCAGCTCCGTGTCACCCGGTTCGATGACGACGTAGGCCTCGAAGTACAGCACGCGCTCGAGATCGCGCAGCGAGATGTCGAGCAGGTGGCCGATGCGGCTCGGCAGACCCTTGAAGAACCACACGTGGCTCACCGGCGTGGCGAGCTCGATGTGGCCCATGCGCTCGCGGCGCACCCGGGCCTGCGTCACTTCGACGCCGCACTTGTCGCAGATCACGCCGCGGTGCTTCATGCGCTTGTACTTGCCGCACAGGCACTCCCAGTCGGTGACCGGCCCGAAGATGCGGGCGCAGAACAGGCCATCGCGCTCCGGCTTGAACGTCCGGTAGTTGATGGTCTCGGGCTTGGTGACCTCACCGTACGACCACTGCCGGATCTTGTCTGGCGACGCCAGGCTGATCCGGATCGAGTCGAAGTCCGCGGTGAGCGTCCCCTTGGTCGAGAAGTCTGGTCTCATGGTCCCTTATGCCCCCTGCCCCACGGGCTCGGCCGGTGCCGGTTCGTCGGTGCCGACCGGTGCGGGCGTATGCCGCAGCTTCACGAGTTCCACGTCGAGGCACAGTGCCTGGAGCTCGCGGATGAGCACGTTGAACGACTCGGGCAGGCCAGGCGTGAAGCTGGCGTCGCCCTTGACGATCGCTTCGTAGATCTTGGCGCGACCGGTCACGTCGTCGGACTTGGCGGTCAGCAGTTCCTGCAGGATGTGGGCGGCGCCGTACGCCTCGAGCGCCCAGACCTCCATCTCGCCGAACCGCTGGCCACCGAACTGCGCCTTGCCACCCAGCGGCTGCTGGGTGATCAGCGAGTACGGCCCGATCGACCGTGCGTGGATCTTGTCGTCGACCAGGTGCGACAGCTTGAGCATGTAGATGTACCCGACGGTCACCTTCTGCTCGAACTGCTGCCCGGTCATCCCGTCGAACAACGCCGTCTTGCCCTCGTCGGGCAGGCCGGCGAGCGTCAGGTACTGACGGATCTCGTCTTCCTTGGCGCCGTCGAAGACCGGCGTCGCGAAGTGGACGCCGTCCTTCAGCGTGCTCGTGAAGGCGGCAATCGCCTCGGCGTCGCCGCCGCGGAGCGCCGTGACGCGATCGGAATGCGGGAACACCACGCCGAGCCGCGCCTTGACGTCCTCGATCGATCGCTGCTCGCGCACCATCGCGTCGAGCTGCTCGCCGATGCCGTGCGCCGCCCAGCCGAGGTGGGTCTCGAGGATCTGACCGACGTTCATGCGCGACGGCACGCCGAGCGGATTCAGCACGATCTCCACCGGACGGCCGTCCGGCAGGTACGGCATGTCCTCTTCCGGCAGGATGCGCGCGATGACGCCCTTGTTGCCGTGCCGGCCGGCCATCTTGTCGCCGACCGAGAGCTTGCGCTTCATCGCGACGTAGACCTTGACCAGCTTGATCACGCCCGGCGGCAGTTCGTCGCCGCGGCGGATCTTCTCCTTCTTCTCCTCGAAGACCTCGCGCGTCACCTCGACCTGGCGGTCGGTGCGCTCCTCGATCTCGCGCAGCGTGTCCTCGAGGCGCACGTCGTTGGCCTCGACCCGCGACCGCACCAGCGACAGGAACGGCACGTCGTGCATCAGTTCGCGAGTCAGCACCGTGCCCTTCTTCACCAGCCGCTGCTGACCGTGCTGGTCGAACAGGTCGGTGCGAAGCGTCTGCCCGTCCAGGTGGGCGATCACGCGCTTCTTCACCTCGTCGTGAAGAATGCGGATCTCGTCCTGGAGGTTCTTCTCCATCATCTCGAGCTCTTCGGCCTCGATGGCCTTGGCCCGGTCGTCCTTCTCGATGCCCTTACGCGAGAAGATCTTGACGCCGACGACGATGCCCTCGATGCCCGGCGGGCAGGTCAGCGACGCGTCCTTCACGTCGCCGGCCTTCTCACCGAAGATCGCGCGCAGCAGCTTCTCTTCCGGGGTCAGCTGCGTCTCGCCCTTGGGCGTGACCTTGCCGACCAGGATGTCGCCCGGCTTGACGTAGGCGCCGATCCGGATGATGCCGCTCTCGTCGAGGTCGCGCAGGTAGTTCTCGCCGACGTTCGGGATGTCGCGCGTGATCTCCTCGGGCCCGAGCTTGGTGTCGCGGGCCTCGATCTCGAACTCCTCGATGTGGATGGAGGTGTAGTAGTCCTCCTTCACCAGCTTCTCGGAGACGAGGATGGCGTCCTCGAAGTTGTAACCGCGCCACGGCATGAACGCGACCAGGACGTTGCGGCCGAGCGCCAGCTCGCCCATCTCCGTGCACGGTCCGTCGGCCAGCACCTGCCCCTTGAGCACCTTCTGGCCGACCCGGATGATCGGCCGCTGGTTGATGCAGGTGTTCTGGTTCGATCGCTTGAACTTGATCAGGTTGTAGATGTCGGCGCCCATCTCGCTCGACACCTGGTCGCCGTCCACGCGGACGACGATGCGCTGGCTGTCGACATAGTCGACGATGCCGGCCCGGCGGGCGAGCACCACGGCGCCCGAGTCGCGGGCGGTGATGTACTCCATGCCGGTGCCGACGTAGGGCGCCTTGGCCCGCAGCAGCGGCACCGCCTGGCGCTGCATGTTGCTGCCCATCAGCGCGCGGTTCGCGTCGTCGTTCTCGAGGAACGGGATCAGCGAGGCCGCCACCGACACCAGCTGCTTGGGCGACACGTCGATGAACTGGATCGCCTCACGCGGCGCCAGGATGAAGTTGCCGGCCTGGCGGGCGTTGACCCGCTCGTTCACGAACTGACCGTTCTCACCGACCTCGGCGTTGGCCTGGGCGATGATGTACTGGTCCTCTTCCCACGCCGACAGGTAGAACGGGTGCGGCTCGGACTCGATCGCCGCATTGGCCTGCCTGGCGGCAGCCGCCTCGCTGGCCCGGACCACGGCGCCCGCCTCGAGCTTGCCGGCCCCCTCGACGATCTTCACGTAATCGACGACGTACCCGTTCTCGACCTTGCGGTACGGCGACTCGATGAAGCCGAACTCGTTGATCCGCGCGTAGGACGACAGCGACGAGATCAGGCCGATGTTCGGGCCTTCCGGCGTCTCGATCGGGCAGATGCGCCCGTAGTGCGTCGGGTGGACGTCGCGGACCTCGAAACCGGCCCGTTCGCGCGACAGACCGCCTGGCCCGAGGGCCGAGAGACGCCGCTTGTGCGTGATCTCGGAGAGCGGGTTGGTCTGGTCCATGAACTGCGACAGCTGCGAGCTGCCGAAGAACTCGCGGATCGCCGCCATCACCGGCTTGGCGTTGATCAGGTCGTGCGGCATGGCGGTGGCCATTTCCTGGTACACCGACATCTTTTCCTTGATCGCACGCTCCATCCGCACCAGGCCGATGCGGAACTGGTTCTCGAGCAGCTCGCCGACCGAGCGCACGCGCCGGTTGCCGAGGTGATCGATGTCGTCGACGTTGCCCGGATTGCGCCGCAGCTTCAGCAGGTACTTGATGACCTCGTAGAAGTCCTGCGGGTGCAGCACCTTCTCGTCCAGCGGCGTCTGCAGCTTCAGCTTCGTATTGAGCTTCAGCCGGCCGACCCGCGAGAAGTCGTACTTCTGCGGGTTGAAGAACATGCTCTCGAACAGCGAGCGCGAGCTCTCCAGGGTCGGCGGATCGCCCGGACGGAGACGCCGGTAGATCTCGATCAGCGCCTCTTCGTGCGTGCGGATCGGGTCCTTCTTCAGCGTCGCCGACAGCACCGGGCCGACTTCGTCCTTCTCCGGGAAGAAGATGTCGATCCGCTCGATGCCCTTCTCCTGGGCCATCGCGATGACCCGGGCCGACAGCTCCTCGTTGGCCTCGAGCAGCACCTCACCCGACGACGGATCGACGATGTCGGCCGCGGTGAAGGGCTGCTCGCCCTCGACCTGGCTCATGTCGACCGGCACTTCGGTGATCCCGGCGGCGCGCAGCGCCCGCAGCGCGGCCTTGGTGATCCGCTTGCCGCGGGTCAGCGCGATCTCGCTGCCCGGAATCGTGATGTCCTCGCCGGCCCGCCAGTCCACCGGGCTGTCGGCCACCGTCCACATCACCTGGTCGTTCTTCAGGCGCAGCGAGTCGATCGTGTAGAAGGCGCGCAGCATCTCGTCGGCGTTGCGCAGGCCGAGGGCCCGCAGGAACACCGTGCCGAGGAACTTGCGCTTGCGGTCGATGCGCACGTACAGCAGGTTCTTGCTGTCGTACTCGAACTCGACCCACGAGCCGCGATACGGGATCAGCTGGCCGATGAACAGCGTCTTGTCTTCCGTGTGGAAGAAGGCGCCCGGCGAGCGGTGCAGCTGCGAGACGATGACGCGCTCGGTCCCGTTGATGATGAAGGTCCCGTGATCGGTCATCAGCGGGATGTCGCCGAAGTAGACCTCCTGCTCCTTGATGTCGCGGATGGTCTTGGCGCCGGTCTCGGGATCCTTGTTCCACACCACGAGCCGGATCGTCACCTTGAGCGGGATCGCGTAGGTCATCCCGCGCTCGAGACACTCGTTGATGTCGTACTTGAGGTTGAGCGCCATCCGGCGCCCGCCGATCTCGTGGACCAGGCCGCGGGCTTCGTCACCCCAGCCGCACTCGTCCCAGTTGCCGATCGAATACTCGATGAACTCGAGCGAGGAGTTCTCGCGGAAATCCGAGATCGGGAACACCGACTTGAAGACGGCCTGCAGGCCGACGTCCTCGCGCTCGGCCGGCAGCGCATACATCTGCAGGAACCGGTCGTAGGACTTCTTCTGGATTTCGATCAGGTTGGGAATCGGGACCGTAGTCCGGATCTTGGAAAAGTCGATGCGCTCGCGGTAGACGTTCTTGGCCAGGCTGCTGCTCATACTTCTCGATTCCCCCGGGTCGGTCCCGCCACGGATCACCCGCTGCACGAGGTCTGCGGAGCCGAACTACACAAACGGCGAAAGCCGCGCGGCCCCGACGACCCGACCTGGCGGGGTCGGGACGTCCTCTGGGCACACGCGGCTCGCGACAAGCCGAAATCGATCTACTTGATCTCGACCTTCGCGCCGGCCTCTTCGAACTTCTTCTTGATGGCCGCGGCCTCGTCCTTGGTGGCGCCTTCCTTGATGGCCTTGGGCGCACCCTCGACGAGATCCTTGGCTTCCTTCAGACCGAGCGAGGTGACTTCGCGGACGGCCTTGATCACGTTGATCTTGTTGGCGCCAGCCTCGAGGAGGATGACGTTGAACTCGGTCTGCTCCTCGGCTGGCGCCGCAGCGGCGCCGCCACCGGCCGGACCCGCCACCACCACCGGTGCCGCCGCCGCGGCCGAGACGCCCAGCTCGGACTCGAGCGTCTTGACGAGCTTCGAGAGCTCCATCACCGAGATGTTCTTGATGTACTCGACCACCTGATCCTGCGTCACGTCTGCCATTGTCCTGATCTCCTCACCTGTCAGCGGTAGGGCCCGTCTCCGACTTGTCCGCCGTAGCCGTGGCGAAAGCTGGAACGCGGCCGTCGTTCAATCGGCGGGCTTACTCGCCCTTCTTCTTCTCCACCTGCGTCAGCACGTTCATCAGATCGCGCGGCGCCGCACTCAGCACGCTCACGATCTGCACCATCGGGGCCTGCAGCAGGTACAGCAGCTTGGCGTACAGCTCCGGCTTGCCGGGCATGGTCGCCAGCTCGGCCACCGCCGGTCCTTCGACCACCTCGCCCTGCACCACCGCCGCCTTCAAGACGAGGGCCGGCGCGGTCTTGGCAAACGTCGTCAGCACCTTGGCGAGCGCGACCGGATCGTCGCCGCTGAAGGCGACCGCCGTCGTGCCCGTGAAGTGGGGCGTCAACGCTTCGAACGCCGTCCCGGCCATCGCGCGGCGTGCGAGGGTGTTCTTCACCACCTTGTACGAACCCTGCACGGCCCGCACCTGACGGCGAAGTTCAGTGACCTCGGGAACCTTGAGGCCCTTGTACTCCATCACGATCACGCTCTCGGTCTTCCCGAAGGACTCCGACAGCTGCCCGAGTTCCAGTTGCTTGTCAGCACGAGATACAGCCATGGTCTCCGCCTTACTTGGTGAGCGACTCGACGTGCGCCGTGTCGATCGCCACGCCAGGGCCCATGGTCGAGCTGACCGTCAGGCTCTTCAGGTACTTGCCCTTGGCCGCCGGGGGCTTGGCCTTCATCACGCTGTCGACCAGCGCGTGCGCGTTGGCCAGCAGGTTGGCGGCCGGGAACGACACCTTGCCGATCGGCGCGTGCACGATGCCGGTCTTGTCGACCCGGAACTCCACCTTGCCCGCCTTGATCTCGTTGACCGCCTTGGTGACGTCTGTCGTCACGGTCCCGGTCTTCGGATTGGGCATCAAGCCGCGCGGGCCGAGCACCTTGCCGAGCCGGCCGACGGCGCGCATCATGTCCGGCGTGGCGACCACCGCGTCGAAGTCGGTCCAGCCGCCCGAGATCTTCTCGACCAGTTCCTCACCGCCGACCGAGTCGGCGCCCGCCGCTTCGGCCTCGCGCTGCTTCTCGGGGTTGGCAATCACCAGCACGCGCTTGGTCTTGCCCAGGCCGTGCGGCAGCACCACCGTGCCGCGCACCATCTGGTCGGCGTGCTTGGGATCGACGCCGAGCCGCATCGCCACTTCGACGGTCTCGTCGAACTTCGTGTACTTGAGCTTCTGAACCAGCGGAATCGCTTCGTCCAGCACGTACGGGCGCTCTTCGACCTGCGCGCGCGCCGCCGCGAACTTCTTGCCAGGTGTGGGCATGTGCCCTCCTCGTGGTGCAGTCGGCCGCCGTGCGGCCTCCCACGTTGCGCGCATCCAGGAAATGCCGGATGCGGCCCAACCGAAACAGCGGCGCCGCTCCCACGCGGCCTCCGCCATTTCCTCCGTTGGTAGGGACGCGCCGCCGGCGCGTCCGACTGATGGGACGGCTCGGCGAGCCGTCCCTACCTACCAACGCCTCTGCTAGACGACGTCGAGGCCCATCGAGCGCGCCGTACCGGCCACGCTGCGCATGGCCGCGTCGAGCGACTCGCAGTTCAGGTCGGGCAGCTTCAGGCGGGCGATTTCCTCGACCTGCGCCTTTGTCACCGTGCCGACCTTGTTCTTGTTCGGCTCGGCCGAGCCCTTGGGCACGTTGGCCGCCCGCTTGAGCAGCACCGGGGCCGGCGGCGTCTTCAGCACGAAGGTGTACGAGCGGTCGGCGTACACCGTCACCACCACGGGGATGATGAGGCCGTCCTGCCCGGCGGTCTTCGCGTTGAAGTTCTTGCAGAAGTCCATGATGTTGACGCCCTGCGGACCGAGCGCGGTCCCGACAGGCGGCGCCGGCGTTGCCTTGCCGGCGGCGATCTGGAGCTTCACGAGTGCTTGAACCTTCTTGGCCATGTGTCTCGAACCTACCCATTCGGCCGGGCTCGGGGAGCCGGCCCTACCAAACCTAGAGCTTCTCGACCTGGAGGAAGTCCAGTTCGACCGGCGTCGACCGCCCGAAGATCGTGACCATGACCTTCAGGGTGCTGCGCTCGGTGTTGACCTCGTCCACCGTCCCGTTGAAGTTGGTGAACGGGCCCTCGTTGATCCGTACCTGATCGCCCTTTTCGAAGTGGTACTTCGGCTTGGGCTTCTCCGCGCTCTCGCGAACCTGAAGGAGGATGTTCTCCACCTCCTCGCGCGTCAGCGGCGTCGGCTTGGCGCCCGCCCCGACAAACCCGGTGACCTTCGGCGTGTTCTTCACCACGTGCCACGCGTCGTCGGTCATCAGCATCTCGACGAACAGGTAGCCGGGGAAGATGCGCTTGGGTGCCTCGTACTTGCGCCCGCCCCGCATCTCGACCACGACCTCCTGCGGCACCAGCACCTCACCGAACTTGTCCTCGAGTCCGTAGGCCTGGATGCGCTGCTCGAGCGATTCCTTGACCTTCTTCTCGAAGCCCGAGTAGGTGTGGACGATGTACCAGTTGAGGACCGGTCCCGGCGCGGCACCTTCCTGCGTCTCGCTCATACCCTCGCTCATGCCGCGCTCCCGAGCCGCCGGAAGATGAACTCGACAAGTTTGTTGAACGCGGCGTCGACCACGAACAGGTAGAGGCCCATCACCACCGAGAACACGATCACGACGACGGTCGTGGCCTGCACCTCGCGTTGGGTCGGCCAGGTCACGCGCCCGACTTCCTCGCGTACCTTCGCCAGGAAGTCCTTGGACCTCGACCACCAGCCGAGCGGGCCGCGAGCCACGGTCGCAGGCACCTCGCTGTCGCGGCGGGGGCCCTGAGCGTCGTTGATGTTGTCCACCATCGCGGTCTTCACGGTGCGGTTCCTTGGAGCAGATGCCCGGCCACCCGCGCATCGGCGGCTGGCCACGGGTCGATCGGCGGTGTGGCAGGCCAGGAGGGACTCGAACCCCCAGCCCCCGGTTTTGGAGACCGGTGCTCTGCCAATTGAGCTACTGGCCTGTGTGTCGCGCCAACGCCTCGGGCAACTACTTGCTTTCCTTGTGGTCCGTGTGCGACTTGCAGAAGCGGCAGAACTTCTTCATGTTCAGACGTTCCGTCGTCTTCTTCTTGTTGCGCGTCGTGCTGTAGTTGCGACGCTTGCACTCGCCGCACGCGAGCTGAACGATGTCTCTCATCACTAACCTCAGGGCTTCGGGCTACGGCCTACCGGCGACCTGTGAGCAGGCAGCCTGCAGCCTGTCGCCTGTCGCCTGTTACGCGAGAATCTCGGTGATGGTGCCGGCGCCCACCGTGCGGCCGCCCTCACGGATGGCGAACCGCAGGCCCTTTTCCAGCGCCACCGGCCCGATCAGCTCGATCTCCATCGTCACGTTGTCGCCCGGCATCACCATCTCGATGCCCTCGGGCAGCTTGGCCACGCCCGTCACATCCGTCGTCCGGATGTAGAACTGCGGCCGATACCCGTTGAAGAACGGCGTGTGCCGCCCGCCCTCTTCCTTGGTCAGGACGTACACCTCGCCCTTGAACTTGGTGTGCGGCGTGATCGACCCCGGCTTGGCCAGCACCTGCCCGCGCTCCACGGCTTCCTTGTCGATGCCGCGCAGCAGCGCCCCGATGTTGTCGCCCGCCTGGCCTTCGTCGAGCAGCTTCTTGAACATCTCGACGCCGGTCACCACCGTCTTGCGCGTCGGGCCGAAGCCGACAATCTCGATTTCCTCGCCCACCTTCACCTTGCCGCGCTCGACACGCCCGGTCACCACCGTGCCGCGCCCCGAGATCGAGAACACGTCCTCGACCGGCATCAGGAACGGCTTGTCGATCTGACGCTCCGGCAGCGGCACGTACTGATCGACCGCCTCCATCAGGTTGTCGATCGTCTTCTCCCACTCCGGGTCGCCCTCGAGCGCCTTGAGCGCCGAGCCGCGCACGATCGGGATCTCGTCGCCCGGGAACCCGTAGCTCGACAGCAGCTCCCGCACTTCCAGCTCGACCAGATCCAGCAGCTCCGCGTCGTCGACCGCGTCCACCTTGTTCAGGAACACCACCAGGTACGGCACGCCCACCTGCCGCGCCAGCAGAATGTGCTCGCGCGTCTGCGGCATCGGCCCGTCGGTGGCCGCCACGACCAGGATGCCGCCGTCCATCTGCGCCGCACCCGTGATCATGTTCTTCACGTAGTCGGCGTGCCCCGGGCAGTCCACGTGCGCGTAGTGCCGGTTGGCCGTCTCGTACTCCACGTGCGCCGTCGCAATCGTGATCCCGCGCTCCCGCTCTTCCGGCGCGTTGTCGATCGAGTCGAACGACCGGAACGCCACCTTCGGGTTGTGCTTGCTCAACACCTTGGTGATCGCTGCCGTCGTCGTCGTCTTGCCGTGGTCGATGTGGCCGATCGTCCCGATGTTGACGTGCGGCTTCGAACGGTCGAACTTCTCTTTCGCCAT
>CBIHOS010000168.1:0-11511 GCA_966211945.1 uncultured bacterium | reverse complement strand
TGGATCATGGGGCGCGTGCGCAGCCCGCACGTCGTCAAGCCGGCGCCGGCGCGGGGGCGCCGGCCCGGCTACGTCGCCGCCCCAAAAAACCGGGGCGGCACGCGGGCGCCGGGGGGGCGGAGCCGGCGGCGGCTCCGTCGACGACGCTGTCCGGACGGCCGGGCAGCGGTGAACCCAAGGCAACCGCGGCGCGTTAGATACTGCCAGGTCAAAGGTCCGAGATGAGCATTCCACGCACAGCCATCCAGCGCCCGGTCACGATGTTCATGATCAGCGCGGTCATCGTGCTGCTCGGCGCGATCTCGCTGGTCCGCCTGCCGGTCGACCTGCTCCCCGATCTGACGTTCCCGAGCCTGACCGTCCGCGTCACCTACGCCGGCGTCGGGCCGCGCGAGATCGAGGAGACGATCACCCGCCCGATCGAGCAGACGGTGAGTGCCGTGGCCGGCCTCGACCAGCTGAACTCGACCTCGTCGGAGGGCAGCAGCACGGTCCGGCTCAACTTCGTCTGGGGCACCGACCTGGGCGAAGCCGCCGACGACCTCCGCAGCCGCATCGACAGGATCCGCGGCCGCCTGCCCGAGGACGCCGACCCGCCGGTCATCTTCAAGTTCGACTCCTCGGCCTGGCCGATCATGACCATCGCCGTCCAGGGCGACATGGACCCGGTGGCGCTGCGCGAGATCGCCGAGCGGACGCTGTCGCCGCGCCTCGAGCGTGTCAACGGCGTCGCCGCGGTGAGCGTCCAGGGCGGCCTGCGCCGGCAGATTCGCGTCGACCTGTCGCGCGAGAAGATCACCGCGCTCGGCCTGCCGGTCGACCGCATCGTCCAGGTGTTGCGCACCGAGAACCAGAACATCCCGGTCGGCGAGATCAACGAAGGATCGCTCACCTATCTGGTGCGCAGTCCGGGCCAGTTCACCAACCTCGACGAGATCCGCAACATGGTGGTGCTGACGCGGGCCGGCGTGCCGGTCTACATGCGCGACATCGCCGACGTGCGCGACGGCACCGAGGACTTCCGGCAGTTCACCCGCGTCAACGGCAAGCCCGGCGTGCAGATGCGCATCACCAAGCAGTCGGGCGAGAACACGGTCGCCATCTCCGAGGCCGTGCACCGTGAGGTTACCCGGATCAACCGCGAGGTGCCCGGCGTCCAGCTCTCGGTCTCGAACGACAGCGCGGTGTTCATCGAGCAGTCGATCGCCTCGGTCCGCGAGGCGGTGATGCTCGGCTCGGTGCTCGTCATCCTGATCATCTTCGTCTTCCTGCGCAGCTGGCGGTCGACGCTGATCATCTGCACGTCGATCCCGATCTCGATCATCGGCACGTTCGCGCTGCTCTACTTCGGCGGCTACACGCTCAACACGATGACCTTCGGCGGCCTGGCGCTGGGCGTCGGCATGATCGTCGACGCCTCGATCGTCGTGCTCGAGAACACGCAGCGGCACCTCGAGATGGGCAAGTCTCGCCAGCAGGCGGCGATCGAGGGCAGCGAGGAGATCTGGAGCGCCATCCTCGCCTCGACACTCACGCACGTCGCCGTCTTCGTGCCGCTGTTCTTCCTGACCGGCTTCTCGAGCGTGTTGTTCAAGCAGCTCTCGGTCGTGGTGGTGTTCTCGCTGCTGATGTCGCTGTTCGTCGCCGTCACGCTGGTGCCGGTGCTGTGCTCGCTGCTGATGGCCGAACACGACGAGGACACCGAGCGGACCGGCGTTTCCGGCTGGCTGTTCCGCGCGAGCGGCCGCATGCTGGACGGCCTCGACAACCGCTACGCGAGCTTCCTCGGCACCGCGCTGCACCATCGGCCAACGGTCATCGCGGTCGGCACGGCGCTGTTCGCGCTGTCGATCTTCCTGTTCCCGCTGCTGACGTTCGAGCTGATGCCGCAGACCGACGAGGGCGAGGTCCGCGTCGACATCGAACTGCCGGTCGGCACGCGCATCGAGCAGACCCAGGCCGCGCTGATCGACATCGAAGGCCGCATCCGCGAGACCGTGCCCGAGATGGTCGCGCTGATTTCGCAGGGCGGCGGCGGGGGCGGCGGCTGGGGCGGCACGAGCACGCACCGCGGTGACATCACCGTGCAGCTGGTGCCGAAGGGCCAGCGGACCCGGTCCAACGAGCAGATCGCCCAGGACCTGCGCCGGCAGCTGACCGGCGTCCCCGGCGTGATCAGTCGCGCCCGGGCCTCCGGCGGCTCGCAGCTCAATCGCATCCTGGGCGGCAACCAGGACGCCCGTCTGTCACTCGAGATCCGCGGGTACGACTTCGACGATGCGCAGCGGCTGGTGCGCGAATCCGAGGCGCTGCTGCGGACCGTACCGGGCATCGCCGACGTGCGCAAGGGGCGCGAGGACGGCCGGCCCGAGCTCGCCGTGCGCGTCGACCGCGACAAGGCGGCGCTGTTCGATCTCAGCGTGACCGCGGTGGCCGACACGCTGCGTACCAACGTCGCCGGCACGCAGGCGGCGTTCTACCGTGAGCGCGGCCAGGAGTATCCGATCGTCGTCCGGCTGCGCCCGGAAGACCGGCAACACATCGCCGACGTCGGCGACGTGCTGGTCGGCGCTCCCGGCAACCGGGTCGTGCCGGCCCGCAGCCTCCTCACCGTGGAGCCCGAGAACAGCCCGGTCGAGATCGAACGCAAGAACCAGGAGCGGCTGGTGCGGGTGAACGCGGAGCTCGAGTCGAGCCTGTCGGAAGCCGTCGCCGCCGTCGAGAAGCGCCTGCCGGAACTCGACGTCCCGCAGGACTTCCAGGTCGGGTTCGGCGCCGAGCTCGAAGAACAGATCAAGGCCTTCACCCAGCTGAAGTACCTGCTGATCCTGGCCGTCGTTCTCGTGTACGCGGTGATGGCGTCGCAGTACGAGTCGTTCCGCGACCCGTTCATCATCATGTTCTCGATCCCGCTCGCGGCAATCGGCGTCGTCAGCACGCTGCTGCTCACCAACACGACGTTCAGTCTGCAGGCCTACATCGGCGTCATCATGCTCGCCGGCATCGTCGTCTCGAACGCGATCCTGCTGGTGGACTACACGTCGACGCTGCGCAAGCGCGACGGCATGGAGCTGTTCGAAGCGGCGACCACGGCCGGCCGGACGCGACTGCGTCCGATCGTGATGACGACGCTCACGACGATCCTCGGCCTGACGCCGATGGCCTTCGAAATCGGCGAGGGCGCCGAACTGCAGGCGCCGCTGGCGCGCGTCGTGATCGGCGGACTGCTCGCGTCCACGCTGATCACGCTGGTGTTCGTGCCGACCCTCTACACGATCTTCGAGCAGGGCCTGAAGGGGCTGCGCCGCACGCCGGCCGCGGCCCCGACCGACGGCGAAGAGCTGGCGCGCCCCTGAACAGGGCCGCGTTGAGACAAACGGGCCCTACCTCCTCTGTCGCCGTGGCGGAACTGGTAGGGCCGGCTGTCCCAGCCCGGCCCCCGCAATTCGTAGGCCCTACTTCTCCTTCAGCAGTGCGTTGAACACCATCTTGAACGTGCCGTGCGTCTGGGCGCGATTCTGCGGGCGGAAGCCGATCAGCACGACCTGGCCCTTGCCCTGCTTGACGGCGACCGCAGCGGCCTTGCGCGCGATGACCTGCTCGCCGAGCAGCCAGCCGCTCTGGAGCAGATCGCGATCGGCGAAGGTCGCGAGAATCGCAACGTCCTGGCTGCGTTCGGTCGACGTGACCTCGTACGCCTGACTGCCCGACATGAACAGCGCCAGCCCTTCGGACGGCATGCCGAACGCCATCGGCTGGTCGTTGGCGTAGCGCACACGCAGCGTCGACCCAGGCGCCCAGAACTCCTTGGACGAGACGCCGGCCACCACGTTGCGGAGCGGCAGGCCGAGCCGCTGGATGGCCAGGTCGCCGGACTGCCCGAAGGTGACAAGCGTGCCGCCGCCGTCGACAAACGCCCGCAGCGCCTTGATGCCGCTGTCGCCGAACCCGCTGCGGAACTCCGGCGGCGTCAGCCGCTGCGCGGCACCGCCGCCACCTTCCCCGCGACCGCCGCCACCCGGCCGGCCCGGCGGGTCCTCGCCCGTCATCGCCGTGATCGAGTCGGCCGGCAGCACGATGACGTCGAACTTTGCGTTCAGCCCGCCCGCCGCGAGATCGGCGTCTTTCACCGACGTGAACGGGACGTCGAACTGCTCGAACAGGAGGCGCGTCCAGCCTTCGTCCATGTTGCCGCCGCGATAGCGCTGGAACAGTCCGATGCGCGGCGCCGCGAGCGCCGCGAGGTTGGCGGGCACCGGGTTGGTGACCGCCGCGAAATCCACGCCGGCCTGCTTCGCGATCGCCGTCACGTCGCCAGGCGGCACCAGGAAGTCGCCGGCCCGGATGCGCCCGTCGGGCGTGCCTTCACGGGCGCGCCGCACGGCGACGCCCTTGCCGAGGAGCAGGAACACGGCGCGGTAGCTGTCGTTCAGACGCCCGTCGAGCACGTAGCCGTGCGGCGCAGGCGAAGCCACCGTCGACGGTGGCACCAGCCGCGCGGTGATCTTCGTGAGCGGCGCGGTGATCGCCTCGCCAACCGGATCGCTCGTCACGCCCATGAACTCGCCGAACGTGTCGGTGGACATGTCGTACGGGCGAATCGGATTGTCGTCGCGGTCGCGCGTGTACGTGTTGTCCGGATAGAACGTCCGTCCGAGCATCCAGCGGACGAGCGCCTGCTTGGGCTGCGCCATGGTCACGACGAACGAGCCGGCACCGAAGGCACGGCCGCCGGCGACGAACGCCGCCCCGGCTTGGTGCACCTCGACTCCGGAGTCCATCAGCATGTTCACCAGCTTGCGCACGGTGAGCGGATCGTGCTGGCCGGCGCCGAGCACGTACGCCTTGACCTTGCCGGTCCTGCCGCGCTCGACCTGGCGCGACGACTTCAGGAACATGTTGCGCAGCACCGTCTCGCGGTTGCGCGCCGCCAGATCGACGGTCGCCCACGCCGCAATCTTCTGCTGCTCGACGATGTCGCGCACCCGCCACCAGCCGCCGGGCCAGACGCTCGGCATGTTGGTCTGCGACTCGTAGGCAGGCAGGTTGCGCGGTCCGCCCCGCAGCTGATCGGGGTGCAGGAAGATCGGCGTCGCCAGCCGGGCGCTCGCCGACTCGGTCAGCATGCCGGCGATGTTGTGGAACGGCGTGATCCAGTGGAAGCCCATGTGGCCCCAGCCGGAGTAGATGGCGGCGCCGACCACGCCGGTCTTGCCGGCCGCTTCCAGATGCGTGCCCATGTGGGCGCCCCACCATGACATCTCACGCCAGACGATCGGATCGCCGTCCGGCCGGATCGGCTCGGCGTACGGCGGGATGTAGAGGCGTGCGTTGGTCGCGCCCATCTGGTGATGGTCGACGTAGGCCTGCGGCATCCACTCGCGATAGAGGATCGTCGCAAGGTTGCGCGACTCGGGCAGGTTGAGCGCGAAGCCGTCGCGGTTGTTGTCGTGGCCGGCGTACTTCTGGTACAGCCACGGCAGCGGCGCCGCCTCGTGTTCGGTGCCGACGTACTTCATGTACCAGTCGGCGATCATCTGGGTGCCGTCCGGATTGATCGACGGCACGACGATGCTGATGACCTCGTTGCGGATGCGGATTGCTTCGGCGTCGTCGCGCGTCAGGCTGTCGTGGACGAATTCCGCGGCGGTCTGGGCGGCGGCCACCTCGCTGGAGTGCAGCGCGAACGTCTGGATGATCACCGCCTTGCCGTTGGCGATGGCGCGATCGACGTCGGCCTGCGGCACGCCGCGCGGATCGCCGAGCGTCGCGTTCATCTTCCGGTAGTCCTCGAGCCGGGCGAGATTGGCGGGCGACGAGATGAACAGCGCGATGTACGGACGTCCCTCGCTGGACGTGCCCAGGTCGACCAGCTTCATGCGGTCGGTGCCCTTGGCGAGGGTCCGGTAGTACTCGAGCAGCCTGTCCCAGTTGGCGAGCTTGCGATCGGCGCCCATCCGGAAGCCGAAGAACTGCTCCGGCGTGGGCAGCGCCGCCCGTCCTTGCGCGGCCGCCGTTGCGACGAACGGGGGCAGGGCCGGCACGCCGATCGCCGTCGTCGCGCAGAGCAGCGCGGCAGCGAGTCGGAGCAGGAACGCGAGGCGCGTGTTGGGCATGGCGGATTCTATCCCGCCAAACGCAGCCTGCAGCCTGTAGCCTGCAGCCTACCCGTAGGCTGTAGGCCGTAGGCCGTCAGTGTTCAGGACGCCTTGTCGCGCAGTTGTTCGACGGTCAGGCCCGATACCGGATCGATCCAATCGCCAGCCACTTCGGCCAGCGGCGCGAGCACGAAGAGCCGATCGCGGAAACGCGGGTGCGGCACCTGCAGTCCCGGTTCGTCGATGACGAAGTCGCCATAGAGGATCAGATCGAGATCGAGCGTGCGCGGCGCGTTGACGAAGGGCCGCTCGCGACCGGCGGCCGCCTCGATGGCGAGCAACGCCTCGAGCAGCGCGCGCGGCCCGAGGAGCGTCGTCCCGACGACGACCTCGTTGAGGAAGATCGGGGCATCGGGCAAGCCGCCGACGGGGTCGGTTTCGTAGCGGGCCGACGCGACGGCGCCGCTCAACAGCGTCGCCAGCCGATCTTCGGCATCGTCAAGGAATGTGTCGCGGTCGCCGAGGTTGCTGCCGAGTGCAATCGCGACGGGAACCCGCGCTACTCCACCCACCGGACGGGCATCACGCCGTCGCCGGTGCTGGCGCCCTCCATGCGGCGGCCGAGCAGGTCGTCGCGCCCCTGCAGGGCATACTCGAAGAAGCGGCGGTGCTCGCGCATCTCGCCGAGCAGCAGGGTGAGCATCGTGCGGTGGCGGGCGTTGGTCATCGCCTCGACCCGGGGGGTCCACTTGTCGATGAAGGCCTGCTGGTGCCGGACGTCGTCCTGAAGGACCGCGTCCTCGCGCTTCTTGCCCTTGCCGGCTGGGACTGCGAGCGCCGTGATCGACATCTCGGCCGTGCCGCCGAGGTCCTCGATGGCCTTGCGCACCCACTGGAGATGGTGCTCCTCGCGGCCAATCACGTACTGGTACGTGTTGTTGAACTCGTAGTCGGCCACCACCTGCGCGCCCTTGATGTGGCGGTCGAAGAGCGTCAGCCGCTCGCGGTGAAGTTCCTGCAACAGCGACAGCGTGGCAGCGGCCTTCACTTCTGTTTCTCCTTGCAGCTGATGCAGACGCGCGTCCAGGGAATCGCTCGGAGCCGGGCGGCGGAGATGGGCTCGCCGCAGTCGCGGCAGACGCCATAGGTCCCGCGATCGATCCGCTCGAGCGCTTCCTCGATGGCTTGCATGATCTTGGCGTCCGTGGAGCGCAGCTTGAGGGCGATGTGCACCTCGTTGATGCCGTCGGCCTGGTCGGCCATGTCTCCCTGACGACTGTTTCCCATCATCGATCCGATGGGTTTGAGGCCCTCGCCGGCCAGCAGTTCGCGGCGCTTCTTCAGGAGGGCTTCCTGGAACTCCGACATATCCACCGTGGGCACTCCCCTCCTGCGTGCTTCTGAGCAGGAAGCTAATCGCCGAATGTTAGCACCTCTGCGACCGGCGGGTCGAAGCGTTGGCGAACGCCCGCCGGCCCGGCCGCCCCGCCGGGGGCGAGATGGCTATTCGGCCCGGAGCACCGCCAGCGGACGCCGCCTGACCACGTCGAGGCTGGCGAGGACGCCGACCACGCCGACGAGCACCGCCGTGAGGACGACGCCGAGCACCACGGTCGCGGGCGCCGGTTGCCAGTCCATGTCGAAGAGGTAGCGGGCGACGGCCCACGACAAGACCAGCGCTCCCAGGGCGCCGACAAGCCCGCCCAGCGCGCCGAGGCCGAGATACTCCAGGGCGACCATCGCGGTGATCGTGCGCGGCGTGGCGCCCAGCGTCTTGAGGATGGCCGACTCGTAGAGGCGCTGGAACCGGGTCATCGCCACCGAGCCGATCACGATCAGCACGCCGCTGAAGAGCGCGAGACCGCCAACCGCCGTAATCGCCAGCGTCACGTTCGCGAGGATGCCCTGCGCGGCCTTGATCACCTCGCGGACGTCGACGGCCGAGACGTTGGAGTGGACGGCCACCAGGTCGCGCTGGAGCCGGGCCCGGGCCTCGGGCGTCTCGGGCCCGCGGAGCACGCCCATGAACGCGTGTGGCGCCTTCTCGAGGACGCCGGGACGGAACACGAACATGAAGCCGCCCGACCGGACGTCGTTCCAGTCGACGTTGCGAATCGACGTCACCCGCGCCTCGATTACCCGTCCGAGCACGTCGAAGCGCACGACGTCGCCCATCTGCAAGCCGGCGTTGCGGCGCAGCGATTCCTCGATCGACACTTCCGCCATCGATCCGGGCGTCGACGACCAGAACTCGCCTTCGAGCAGTTCCTCGTTGCGCTCCAGTCCCTGCCGGTAGGTGATCACGAACTCGCGACCGAGCCCCTGCCGCCCCTGCACGCCCTCGACGCCGTCGATCCGCGCATTGGCGCCGCGCACGCCGGTCACCCGCGCCCGCAGCACCGGGATGAGGCGCAGCGCCGCCGCGCCAGGCGTGTTGGCCACGACCCGCTCGATGTCGGCGGCCTGGTCGCGCTGCACGTCGAGCAGGAACATGTCCGGGGCGTCGGGCCGCAGGTCGAGCGAGAACTGCTGCACGAGCGTGTCCTGAACCAGGCGGACGCCGATGATGAAGAAGGCACCGAGGCCGACCGCGAGGAGGATGACGCGCGTCTGGTTGCCCGGCCGCGCCAGGCTGAGGACCGCGTGCCGCAGCGCGAACACCTTCGACCGGCGCAGCGGACGCACCGCGCGCACGGCGAGCGCCGCCGCCCCGAAGAGGGCCGCGGTGATCGCGAGCAGGCCGAGCGACACGATGAGACCGGCCCGCAGCGACGCCGCCTGCCACGACGCGACCGCCGCGAGCGCGAGGCCGACGACCGCGACCGTCGACCACTGCCACCAGTCGATGCGGCGCAACCGGCCGCCGAGCGAGGTCCGCGCCGACTCGTCGCGCAGCAGCCACAACGGCCGCACGCGGCGTACCTCGAGGAGCGGCACCAGCGCAAACAGCAGCGAGACGAGCACGCCCACCGCGACCGCCTGCGTCGAGGCCTGCGGCGTCAGCCGCGCGTCCAGCTTGTCGAGCCCGAAGAGTCCGCCGGGCAGGAAGCGCAGCGCCACGCCCCCGAGCACCAGTCCGAGCAGGCTGCCGAGGAGGCCGAGCGTCGCGACCTGCGCGAGGTAGATGCCGAGGATCTGCCGGCTGGTCGCGCCCAGACACTTCATGACGGCGATGCTGCGGATGCGCTGGCCGATGAAGACGCGCGTGACGCTCCACACGCCGATGCCGCCGAGCACGACCATCACGAACCCGATCAGCGACAGGTAGTTCTCGGAGACGCGCAGATCCTCGCCGAGCCGATCCTCCGTCGACCGGTACGAGCGCGCACTCACGAAGCTGCCGCGGAACTGTTCGCGGACCGTCGTCACGAGCGGCTCGATGCCGGCTTCCTGCACCTTCATCAGGATGGCGAACCTGGCGCGGGCGCCGAACGCGAGCAGTCCGGTCTCCTCGAGATCGCGGCGCGCGATGATGACGCGCGGCCCGAGGCTGAACATGCCGACGCGGCGGCCCGGCTCGCTTTCGATCACGCCGCGAATCGTGAAGAGACCGTTACCGATGCGGACCTGCTCGCCCATGGCGACACCCAGCTGCACGAGCAGTTCGGGCCGCACCAGCACGCCGCGATCCTCGAGGCGCGCAAACGCGTACGGTGCGCCGTCGCGCAGCTGCAGCTGGCCATAGAGCGGGAACCCGGGGTCGACGGCCTGCAGTTCCGCCATCCGCGCCACCGGCCGGCGCTCGTCGGCCGGCCGAACCATCGTCGCCAGCTCCACGACCTCGACGCGCTGGGTGACCGGCGCCTGTTCGATGGCGGCGTCGACGCGGCCGCGCACGTCCGGCGTCCACGGCCGGTTTGTCGAGATGACGACGTCGGCGGCGGTGAGGACGCGAGCCTCGCGCAGCAGCGCGACCCGCACGTTCTGGATGACCGACCGCAGCGCGGCGATGGCGCCGACGCCAATGGCGACGCACAGGAAGAAGAACAGCAGGCGGCCCCAGGCGGCCCGCAGTTCACGCCACACCATCCGGACCGTGAACACGGCGTCAGCGCTCCGTGCCGGCGGCGGCGGCCGGTATCGGCTGGCGCTCGATGCGCTCGACGACGCGGCCGTCGCGCATCATCAGCTGCAGGTCGGCGCGAGCCGCGAGGTCGCGGTCGTGAGTGACCAGCACCAGCGTCGTGCTGCGTACCCGGTTGACGTCGAACAGCAGGTCGATCACGTGCTGGCCGTTGTTGGAATCGAGGTTGCCGGTGGGTTCGTCGGCCAGCAGCACCTTCGGCTCGTTGGCCAGCGCCCGCGCCAGCGCCACGCGCTGCTGCTCGCCGCCCGACAACTGCGACGGGTAGTGATGCACCCGCGCGTCGAGGCCGACTTCGTGCAGGAGGCGTGCCGCCCGCTCGTGCGCGTCCTTCGCGCCGGCCAGTTCCATCGGCACGAGCACGTTCTCGAACGCAGTCAACGACGGCATCAGGTGGAAGAACTGGAAGACGAAGCCGATCAGCCGGCCGCGCAGGCGGGCCAGCGCGTCTTCGCCGAGCCGCGTGATGACGGTGCCGTCGATGCTGATCTCGCCGGTCGACGGCGCGTCGAGTCCGGCCATCAGGCCGAGCAGCGTGCTCTTGCCGCTGCCCGAGGGCCCGACGATGGCAACGCTGCGGCCGGGCGGGATGATCAGATCGAGAGGCTGGAGGATGGTGAGCGGCGAGCCGCCGCTGTCCACGGTCTTCGACACACCGCGCAGTTCGATCATGAGGTGGCGAGCGCGCGCGTGAGCAGGGGCTGCAAAGCCTGCCAGACGAGATCGGCCACGCGGCGGGTACCGATCTCGTTGGGGTGGATGCCATCGGCCTGGTTGAGCGCGGCGTCGCCGGCGACGCCGTCCAGGAAGAACGGCAGGAACGCCACGTCGTTTTCGTCGGCCCGGTCGCCGAAGGCCAGGCGGAATTCGCGGGTGTACTGCGGACCGAAGTTGGGCGGCGCCTCCATACCGCAGAGCAGCACCGTGATGTTGCGGCGCTTGGCCGTCTCGATCATCGTCGACAGGTTGTCCTGCATCTGATCGACGGGCAGGCCGCGCAGACCGTCGTTGGCGCCCAGTTCGAGGATCAGCACGCGGACGTCGCCGTCGAGCGCCCAGTCGAGGCGACGCACCCCCCCGGCCGTGGTGTCGCCCGACACGCCGGCGTTGACGACCTCGACGTCGAGCCCGGCCTCGTCGATGCGCCGTTGGACGAGCGCCGGCCAGGCCTGTTCGGGCGGCAGTCCCAGCCCCGCGGTCAGGCTGTCGCCAAGCGCGACCACCCGTGGCCGCGGCCGCCCCCCCCCCCCGGGGGGCCCAAACCCCCCCGGCGGGCCATGCGGGGGGACAGGGGGGGGGGGGACACCCCCCGGCGGGGCCCCCGCCCCC
>CBIHOS010000167.1:0-11516 GCA_966211945.1 uncultured bacterium | reverse complement strand
CGTTGAGTTGGCGCTCGACGAGTACGACGACCGCGCCGACGTCGATGAGGACTAAGAAGACTAAGACGACGACGTGGTTGACGAGTACGAGGACGAGGAAGACGAGCTCGAGGCGTAGAACGTAGACGACGCGCGCCCGGTCCCGGTATCGGGCGCGCCACAGCCTGCCTGACGGCGCCGGGCCCGACAGCCCAGGTTTGGCTTGCGGTCGATCCAATGCCGAGCCGGCCGTCGATCGAGCGGAGCGTGCACGCCCAGCCGTCAGGGCGTCTCAATCGAGAACGGCCCCCCTCGGAATTCTGCGGCCGTTGCGGGGCGTTCGCCGCGCGCTGACGGAACATCGCTTGCAATCTCGGCCTGCGTGACTTCCGCTCTTGCCTGCTGCGGACACCAGCCGGCCCAGGACCGCCGCCCTGGCGCGTCGCCCGGCGCCTCCTCGTGGGGGCCGACCCATCAGTCCGTGTCCCGCTGACGAGCCTGCCGTGACCCGACCGCTGACCCGGGTGCTGCTGGTCGACCCTGAGCTCGCCGAGGACGACCCGCTTGTCGCCGGGCTCGAGGCGCACGGCTACACGGCGCGCCTCGTGCGCGATGGCGCCACCGGCGAAGTGCAGGTGCGCCTGTGGCGCCCGCATGTGGTCCTCATCGAACTGGTACTCCCCGACGAGTCGGGCATCGACTGGCTTCGCCGGTGTCGCGGCACATTGCGCTACGCGCCGGTGCTCGTCGTGACGCGGCATGCGACGGTGCCGCGCGCCGTGGAGGCGCTGGGAGAAGGCGCGTTCACGCTCGTCGAGAAGCCTGCCGATCTGCCGTCGCTGCTTGCGCACCTGCAGCGGGCCCTGGCCCAGCGCGCCGCCGCGGTGGGCGAGCCGGCCAGACACGAACTGGAACCGGGCGTCGAGGCGTATGGCCGGATGGTGTCGCGATCGCAGGCGATGCGCGACGGCTTCCGGCTGGCGCGGGCCGCCGCGCCGACCGATGCCAACGTCCTGATCGTCGGCGAGAACGGCACCGGCAAGGAACTGATGGCGTCGGCACTGCACGACCACAGCCTCCGGGCCGCCGCGCCCTTCATCCGGCTGAACTGCGCTGCCATTCCGGCCGAACTGCTCGAGTCGGAGTTGTTCGGCCATCGCCGCGGCGCCTTCACCGGCGCCACCGCCGACAAGAAGGGGCTGCTCGAGGCCGCACAGGGCGGGTCGGTGCTGTTCGACGAGATCGCGGAGATGCCGCTGTCGCTGCAGGTGAAACTGCTGCGGGTGCTCCAGGAGCGCGAGTTCCGCCCGGTCGGCAGCACCGTCAGCCTGCGCGCCGACGTCCGGATTCTGTGCGCGACAAACGTCGAGCCCGAAGAGGCCGTTCGCCGCGGCGTGCTGCGCGAGGATCTCTTCTTCAGGCTCAACACGATCGTGATCAGCCTGCCGCCGCTGCGCGAACGTGAAGGCGACATTCCCCTGCTGGCCGTACGCTTCATCGCGCAGTTTGCCGAACGGCATCGCCGCGCGGTCGACGGCATCGAGCCGGCCGCGCTGCGCGTGCTCGAACGGCATTCGTGGCCTGGCAACGTGCGTGAGCTGGAACACGTGGTCGAACGCGCGGTCATCCTGTGTCCAGGCACCGAGATCCGCGTCGAGGATCTGCCCGACACCGTCCGCAATCCGTCGTCGATAGGTCGGCTGGGGAGCATGCCGATCGGTCAGTCGCTCGAGGAGATCGAGCGATTGGCCATCCTCCAGACACTGGAGCGCACGCGCGGCAACAAGCGGGCGGCTGCCGCCATGCTCGGCATCCACCGGCCGACGCTCTACAACAAGCTGCGCAAGTACGGGCTGTGGCGGGCCGAACCGATCAGTGACGCGGAACCGCAGGAACAGGAATAGCCGTCCGCACCCACGCCCGCAGCAGCTCGGCGACGCTCCAGGCCTGCGCCACGCAGCCGCGCGCGGCGTAAGGTTCCTCGGCGTCGAAGATCTCGCTCACCGACCCGACGCACCCGTTGTCCAGATGCGCGACGAAGGGCTCGAGGAATGCGCGGGCGCCCGCCAGGTCGTCGGGATGGAGGGCGAGCCACGCATCGATGAACGGCCCGATCAGCCAGCCCCACACGGTCCCCTGGTGATAGGCCGCATCGCGGGTCCGCAGGTCGCCGAAGTACTGCCGCTTGTAGTCGGGATGATCCTGCGCGAGCGATCGCAGGCCGACAGGCGTCAGCAACTGCTGACGCACGACGCCGACCACCGCGTCCCAGTGCTCGCGCGCGAGCACCGGATGGCGCAGCGAAATCGCGAGCAGCTGATTCGGGCGGCACGCCGGATCGTCGCCGTGGTCGTCGTCGACGACGTCGAAGAGATAGCCGCGCGCCGGGTTCCAGAAGCGTGCGTTGAAGGAGGCCTGCACCTGCGCCGCATAGGCGCCGAGTTCCTCGGCCGCCCGGCGGTCGCCGGCGGCGTCGAGCCAGCCGGCGAGGAGTCGAATGGCGTTGTACCAGAGAGCGTTGATCTCCACGGCCTTGCCGCGGCGGGGCGTCACCACCCAGTCCTCGACCTTGGCGTCCATCCAGGTCAGCTGGTAGCCGTCGGCGCCCTGGCGGAGCAGACCGTCGCCTGGATCGACGGCGATGCCGAAGCGCGTGCCCTGGCGATGCGCCGTGACGATCGCGCGGAGCGTCGGCAGCAGTTCGCGCAGCAGCAGGACGTCGGCGCTGTGGCGCTGGTACTTGTCGATCGCATGGAAGAACCACAGCGTCGCATCGGCTGTGTGGTACAGGCCCTCGTGTCCGCCCTCCGGGAACATGTTGGGAATCAGGCCGTCGCGCACGTGGTAGGCGAACGTGCGCAGGATGTCGCGCGCCTCGTTCACCCGGCCCGTGCACAGGGTCAGGCCCTCGAGCGAGATCATCGTGTCGCGACCCCAGTCGGTGAACCAGTGATAGCCGGCGATCACCGACCGCGCCTGGCCGCCGTTGGCGCGGGCGCGCACCTGATCGTGCGGCCGCGAGATCGGCGTCATCAGGAATTGATCGGCCGCCAGCACGAGTTCCGCGCCGACGCCGTCGCGGGCGGCCGGTGCGGCGACGGTGATCATGCGGGCGCGACGCGTCCGCTCCATGATCAGCGCCTCGTCCGGATTTGTCGCGGCGATGGTGTCCCAGGATTCGGCGGAGGCGATCACGGTGATCGGCGCGCGCCTGGTCAGGTCGGCGCGAAACCGCCCCGGACTCCACAACGGACCGGCATGGTCGTAGCCGCGCCGTTCTTCGACGAGGTAGCGGACGTCGCGAATGGCCTGGTCGTCGAATACGAAACGGCCGGTCGACGCGTGCAGCACCAGCCGTAGCGGCGGCAGGTCCGCGTCGGCGGCGACCTCGATGCGCTGACCACGGGCGCTCACGGTGTAGCCGTCGACGGGTGAGTGATCGACGGGCGCCTCGTGCGGCCGGAAGCCCACGACCGGGCGCAGCGACAGGCGGACCCGGCGAGCTCCCGCCACCAGGCGATAGGTGGCGTGCACGGTGTTCTGCCCGTGCGGCATCACCAGGCGCTTTTCGATGATCGCGCCATGGATGGCGTAGCGCCACACAGGCATGCCGGCTTCGAGGCGGAACTCCTCCAGGTGCCGGCCCGCCTCGGTCTGGGCGAGGGCGCCGCGGGCGCCGTGCAGGCCGAGCCAGTCGCGGTGACCGTCGCGGAACGAGACGCGCACCTCGAGATGGGTCAACAGCATCGTGCGGCCGAGCGGCGAAGGGAACGCGGCAATCAGCAGGCCGTGGAAGCGGCGCGTCAGCGCGCCGTCGATGGTGCCAGAGGCATAGCCGCCGAGTCCGTTGGTAATCAACCACTCACGGGTGACGTGCTCCTCGAGCGTCGGCCGCTCGCTGCCCGCGAGTGGAATCCGCCGCACCAGCGGCTCCAGCTCGGAGAGGAAGGCGGCATTGCGCAGCGCGACGGCGGTCGTCGAAACCTCGTTCATGCGGCGGCCTCCTTGCCCGGGCAGCAGCCATCGGCGTCGCGCTGTAGCAATCACGGCCCAAGGCGGCCGCGGTCGTGCTCACGACGTGTGCCCGAGCGTCGCCGCGGGAGCCCTCAGCCATCGCGGATGAGTTCGCTGAGAGCTCCCGCTCGAGCTACAGAGCCGTGCGGCGTGTCCCCGTGAACAGGTTCAGCACCACGAGGATCAAGGCCAGCACGAGCAATCCGTGAATCAAGCCGCCCATCGTGTACGCACTGACCGTTCCGAGCAGCCACAGTACGAAGAGAATCAACGCCAGAGTCCACAACATGGTTGGACACCTCCTGACATGTCGGGTGCAAGGCCCGTACCCGCACCGGCACCCGGCCCATCCGGACTCCATTCGCGCGCTGCCCACGAATCTTGCAAGGTCCATCCGCGTACAGGACGGCGTGGCGCACACATGCGCCGCCGGACCACGCGTCCTCGCGCAGAGGACCGAGACGAGGAGCTGAACGTGCGTACGAATCTCGGACGATGGGAGAGAATCGGGTCGGTGGCCGCCGGCGCCGGATTGATCTACATGGCGAGGCGGCAGCCGCGGATGGGGCGGGGAAGTCAGGTGCTCGGCGCCGGCCTCGTGGCCCGTGGGGTCACCGGCACGTGTGTAGTCAAGCGCGCCCTGACCGGCGCTGGCCGTGATCGGCACGACACCAGGCATCAGCTGGGTGGCCCGGCAGGCATCCATGTGCGCGAGAGCATCATCGTGTCCCGCCCAGCCGATGAGGTCTACCGGTTCTGGCGTGACTACGGCAACCTCGCCAGGTTCCTCGAGTTCGTCGAGCGGGTCGACGACCTGGGCGACGGACGGTCGCACTGGGTCGTGCGAGGCCCTGGCGGCGCTTCGTACGAATGGGATGCGGAGACGATCACCGACGAGCCGGGGGAACGCATCGCGTGGAAGAGCGTGGGAGAGGCCGACGTCGTGAGCGCCGGCAGCGTGATCTTCCGGCCACTCGGCAGCGAGCAGACGCAGATCGCGGTGCACTTCCAGTACGCGCCGCCAGGCGGGTCGGTGGGTCGAGGTCTGGCCGCGCTGTTCGGTCAGGATCCGAACATGCAGGTCCGCGAGGACCTTGGGCGGCTGCGCTTCATTCTCGAGGGGCGGGCAGACGCGTCCGCCGCCATCCCCGCGTCGGCCGCCGGGGACGGCGGACACCAGCCCTGGTGACGAGCCTGCCCGCCGGCCTCACACGACCGCGGCCGCGAGCAGGTGATCGATGGCGACGGCCAGCGCGCATTCCGGGTCGGCCTCCGGCGCGATGAGGTCGGCTGCCGCGTGCGCTTCGGCGATCGCGTGCGGCATCGCCACGCCGAGTCCCGCCCAGGCGAGCATCGGCACGTCGTTGTGACTGTCACCGAACGCGACGACGGCCTGGCGAGCGATGCCGTAGTGCCCGGCCACCGCCGCCAGGCCGGTCGCCTTCGTCGCATCGGGAGCGTTGAACTCCAGCAGGTGCGGGGTCGTGATCACGACCTCCGCCTGCGCCCCGAGCTCGGCGCTCATCACGCGGCTGAACGCGTGGACGGCCGGCGTCTCGCCGTACCACAACACCTTCAGCGGAGGTTCACGAACGATGAGGTCGAGGTCGCCGGCGTGGATCCGCAGTGTGCCGTCGCGCGCCCCGAAGTCGTGCACCACCCATGGACTTGTCGGGGAAGCGACGAAGCCATCGTCGGTCGCCAGCAGCACGTCGAAGCCCTCGGCGCGCCCACGCGTCACGAGGCGGTGCGCCAGCGGCGCCGGCACCGGCCGCCGCCACAACTGCCGTCCGCTCGAGGGATGCACGACGAGCGCACCCTGGCTCGACACCACGAAGTCGTCGAGGCCGAGGCGCTGCTGGTAGGCCTCCATGCTGTGGTGTTCGCGGCCCGAGGCGAGGACCACCCGGCAGCCGGCCTGCTGCAGCCTCTCGATCGCGTCGCGGTTCTCGCGGCTCACCTGCTTGTCGGGCCCGACCAGCGTGTCGTCGATGTCGATCGCGGCGAGGCGATAGCGGAAGTCCGCGCGCGTGACCATCACGCGATCTTAGCAACCAGCGGCAACGGCGGTACGACGGGGGGCACGATCCTGGCCGCACGTGCCCGGCTCATGTGCCGATGGCGAGTCCGCTGACGTGCAGATTCAGGTGGTGGTTGATGCGGAGGCCCACCACGCCGTTGGTATCGATGTCCCGGGTGGGCACGCGCGCAACCTCCTGACCGTTGACGAGGAAGGCGGCGCTGTCGGCGGCCACCTGCACTTCGAGGATGTTGCGCACCGAGCGCTCGTCGGCGCTGCGCTCGTCCCACTTCCGGATCGCGGTGTGAGCCGTCCAGTCCCTGACGTTCGTCGTCGTCGGGCCGGCGCGGCGCTTGATCAGGAACTCTCCCGAGCGCCGGATGACGAAGTAGGTGTACGCCTGATCGGCACCTTCGAGGTTCCGGCCGCCAATCAAGACGCCGTAGGCCTCGTTGCGGGTTTCCGGGTCGAAGAGGAATGTCTCGGCCTTGACAGAGTACAGGCCACTCGCCTGCGACGCGGACTGGTACAGGATCGCCGAGGGCCCCGTCGTGACGTGCCAGCCTGGCTTCATGACCACGAAGTCGACGACACCGGCGGCCGCGGTGGCCGGAGCCTTGCCCGCCTGCATCGAGACGTCATCGAGACGAACCTGCCATCCCTCCGGTACGGGAGGTCTGGTCGGGACCGGAACCTGGGCAGTCGCGAGCGTGACGAGCAGCAGCACCTGCAACATGAGCACCTCCTTCAGGACAACGGCGCGCACTCGCTCACCGCAGCGCGGAGTCCGCCTCGGCCGTGTGTCTGCGAGCGGATCATAGCCTTTCGTAGACGGGGCTGACGGTCGAGTCACGGCCGCCGCCGTGACGGGTTGTATCGATTTCGAGCATTCGCCCCGCCGCCGTCACCGCCGCGGCGTCGCCGGCGGACTGGTCCGTTCCTTGCCTCCCTCGGAAGGTAATGAAGATCGAGTCCATCCGGACAATCAAGGAGAAGCTGATGAGTCGGAACTTCATCCCGTGCCTGGGCGTTGCGCTCGGGGCAGCCATGATCGCCGGCACGCCAGCGCCGTCCTACGGCAGCGCCATCGTCCCGCAGTCGCCCGCGCAGGGCACCGGATCTCCGACGACGGAGCAGACCACGCGCGACGCCCCTGCGGCGACAGCCGCGAGCGACCTGAGCGAACGTATCGAACAGGTCTGGGCGAACGAGAAGAGCCTCGCCGACGCCGACATCGCGGCGCGCGTCGAGGGGACCACCGTGATCCTCGAAGGCGAGGTGCGGACGGCTGCCCTGCGTCAGACCGCCGAGCGCCTGGCGAAGCGCGTCAAAGGCGTGTCGCGGGTCGACAACCAGATCGCCCTGCGGATGACCGCCGCCAGCACGGAGCGGCAGGGCTCGTCCGGCTCGGTCGTGGCCGAGGACACGAAGAGCGCCGCGCGGACCGCTGGACGCAAGACGAAGGAGGCCACGCGCAAAGCCGCCGACAAGACCGAAGGCGCGCTCGAGCGGGCGGCCGAGGCGACCCGGGATGCGGTCGTCACCGGTGCGCGCAAGACGAAGGAGGCGGTGTCGGACGCGCCGGAGAAGGTCGACGAAACCTGGATCACGAGCAAGATCGCCGCGCAGATCAATGCCGACGATGCACTCGAGGACGTCGACGTCGATGTGAAGGTGGACCGGAACGTCGTGACGATCACCGGCCCGGTGCCGTCGACGGCGTTGCGTGACCGGGTGCTGCGCATCGCGCGCGAGACCAACGGCGTCAGCCGTGTGGTCGACCGCATGACGATTCCGGGAGGTCAGTGATGGACCGCGCCACGAGCGAGGCGAAGTGGCGGACGCTCCGCGGCCGGATCAAGGAGACGTGGGGCGATCTGACCGACGACGAACTCGATCGGTTCGAGGGGCAGCGCGAACACTTCGTGGGGCACATCCAGGAGCGCTACGGGATGTCGCGTCAGGAAGTCGAGCGCCGCCTCGACGAGATCGACCAGGCCGAAGAGGCCGAGCATGGTCCGTGGGATGGGACGGCGAGCGGCTGATCACCGTGGGTGCATGCAGTCCACGTGGTCACCGTGTCCAGACACGGAACAGCCGGGCCGGCTCGACGAGTCCGGTCCGGCTGTGGCTCCGAGGGTGAATCGCTCGCGCGTGTGTGGCGTTCGCCCTGTGCGTCAGTCGTGCGACGCGCGGACGTACACGCCGTGCGGCGTGCGGCGAAGGAAGTGCTGATCCACGAGTTCTTCGAGCAATCGCTCGCATGTGCTCGTGTCGAGGCCGAGCAGACGGCGTGCCTGGGGCACGGTCAGCGAGAGGCCGGGCATTTCGAGATATTCACCGACGACACGCTGGCGCATGTGATCGGCTGGAGCAACGAGCGTGGCACCGTGCGGCATGCGATCTCTTGGAGCAAGCCAGGTGCCACGTCGGCTCGCATCTACTCGGTCATCCGCCTGATGATCTGCGCCTGCTGACGGGCGTTGTTGGCAATCGCCTTCAAGCCGCGCTGCACGACGTCTGGCGTGCTGTCGCCGGTGCTGAGCAGGTCCGACCAGCCGAGGATGGCATTGAGCGGGCCGCGCAGTTCGTGTGCCCAGGTCGACATGCTCTTGATGCCGTGGCCACCTGTGCCGCGGGGACTGATGGTGTGGACCACACCCATCAGTGCGCCGGTCGCCTCGTCGGTCCACGGCGTCGACCGTTGCGTGACGGTCACCGATTGCCCGTCGGGGGCCCGCACGCGGTACTCGCGGGAGCCCTCGGGTTGCGCGGTCGCGTCGCGCAACGAGGCCCGATCGTCCTCGTGGACGAACTGCAGCCAGCCATCACCGGCGTTGTCCTCGGGCGACGAGCCGGTCAACTCGCACCAGGATCGGTTGGCATAGACCACGCCGACGCCGGCCACCCAGATGCGGATGGGCGCCGCGACGTGGTCCAGGGTGCGCCGACACACGACGTCGGCGCCCACCTCCGCTGGCGACGTCATGCCGTGGCCGCTTCTTCCTGCGGCGCCATCAGCCCGTACTTGCGCATCTTGGCGTAGAGCGTGGGGCGGTAGACGCCGAGGATGTCGGCGGCGGCCCGCTTGTTGCCACGCGTGTAGGCAAGGGTCCGGACAATGGCGGCGCGCTCGACGTCCTCTAGCGTGCAGAGCGGGCTCGTGTCGTCGACGGTCGCGCCGGACCGGAACGTCTCGGGCAGGTGGCGGAGCTGCACTTCACGCCCGGTGGCCACGATCACGGCATGTTCGACGACGTGTTCGAGCTCGCGGACGTTGCCGCGCCACACGTGCTTCATGAGGCGCTGCAGCACCGACGGGTGATAGCGCACGACCTCGCGTTCGTACTTCTCGGCATAGCGCTGCAGGAACACCTGCGCCAGGACGGGAATGTCCTCGCGCCGTTCGCGCAGCGGCGGGATGTCCAGGACGACCGTGTTGATGCGGAAGAACAAGTCCTCGCGGAACTTGTTGTCGGCCATCAGGGTCTCGAGCCGCGAGTTGGTGGCGCAGATGAGACGGAAGTCCGGCGTGAACATCCGCGTCTCGCCGAGACGCCGGACCTGTTTCTCCTGCAGCACGCGCAGCAGCTTGACCTGCGCGTTGGCCGGCATCTCGCCGATCTCGTCGAGCAGCAAGGTGCCGCGGTCGGCCGACTCGATCAGGCCGCGCTTGTCGGCCAGTGCGCCGGTGAACGCACCGCGCTTGTGACCGAACAGCTCGGACTCGAACAGCTCACCCGGAATAGCGCCGCAGTTGATCTTGATGATCGGGCCGTTGGCGCGCGGGCTGCGCTCGTGGACGGCATCGGCCACCAGTTCCTTGCCGGTGCCGTTCTCACCGCGAATGAGCACGGACGCATCGGTCGGCGCGACCAACTGGATCAGGTCGAACAACCGTCGCATCGACGGCGAAGTTCCGACCATGCGTCCGAAGCCATCGCGGCGTTCGGCGGCCATCCGGAGACGGGTCGCCTCGGCATGCAGCTGACGATGGGCGAGAGCCTTGTCGAGCACGGCGTCGAGGACGGCGAGCTCGACCGGCTTCTCGACGAAGTTGAAGGCGCCCTCGCGCATCGCCTCGACCGCGAGTGAGACGCTTCCATGACCGGTCAGCATCACGATCTCGACGAGCGGGTCGGCGTTCTTCAGCTGACGCAGCACCTCGAGCCCGCTCTGGTCGGGAAGCTCGTGGTCCAGCAGGACGACATCGGGCCTGTGGGTGGCGAAGGACGCCAGGGCAGAATGCCCGTCGGTCGCCACCGTGACTTCGTACTGCTTGCGCTCGAGCGCCAGTTTGAGCCACTCGTGGGTTTCCGGCTGATCGTCCACGTGGAGGATTCGGGCCGCCGGCATGCTGTCGCGTGCGGTCATGCTGATCTCCTGAAGTGCGGCGCGGTGGCCGCCTCCTGGCCAGGGAATCCCTGGGGTGTTCTGATATCGAACACAGTGTAGTCGTCTGGAGCCAAGTCAGCGGAAATCTGTAGTAAATGAGAGCCCAGCCATGCGCCAGCGGCTGCGGCCTTTCTACAGATTTGAGAGGGCATGTGTCGCATTTGCGTACTCGTGCAGTGCAGGGTTCATACCAGGATCGACCTGTTTCAGAACCCGGCCGTCATCCAGGCGTGTCGCGGTACGGGTCGCTACGGCGCGACCGTGTACCCTGAGCGCGTGGCAACGGGACGCAGCGTCGTGGGGACAGTGCTGGTGCTCGTCTCGATCGCCCTGTTCGTCGTCGGCTGGCGGCTCACGGAGCAGGACCGGTTCTTCCTGTTCGAGGCGGCGCGCACCGGCGGCCAGGTCGTGGGGCACGAGGCGTTCGAGCGGGAAGCGCGGAAGGTCGAGGAGCGTTTTCGCCTGGTGGTGTCGTTCCGGATGCCGAACGGCGACCGCATCCGCTTCAGGAGCCTTGCTTCCTACGGCCGCCCCCCCTACGCGGTGGGCGAGGAGGTCGGCGTCATGTACGACCCGCAGCAGCCCACCCGGGCCCGGGTCGATCGCCGCATCGAGGTGCTGGCGCCGGTCGTCATCTGGATGGGAGCGGTCGTGCTGATCGGCGGACTCGGCGTCGGCATCGCGGTGCGCGGGCCGCGTGGCGATGCCGAACGCCAGACCTTCCGAACGCCGCCACGGCGCCGGTGACCGGCATGCCGGGCGCCGGATTCGCGTCGCGCCTCCGCCGTTGTGCTCCCTGCGCCTGATCGTGGCGCGGTCGACAACCGGACGTCACACGCGCCGATCACACTCGGCGCATGACTGTGCTCTTCGTCCGGATGATCGGCCTGGCCGGCGCGGTCCTGTTCGTCGGCCTTCTGCTGGTGGGCGTGTGCGTCGTGCTGGGTGCCCTGAAAGAGATGGTGTGGGAAACGCGGCGGCGGATGCGGCGCGCGGGCTGAGGCGGTTCGGAACAGGCCAGCGGTGCGAGGGCCGACGGCAGCGCTGTGCGGGGTGGAGCGGGCTACGGGAATCGAACCCGTCTTACTGGCTTGGGAAGCCAGGGCAT
>CBIHOS010000166.1:0-11579 GCA_966211945.1 uncultured bacterium | reverse complement strand
ACCAGCAGGCGGGCCTCGCCGTTGGCGAACGTCTGCCCCTTTACGCGCACGTTCCGCACGCCGCCATCGGGCCGGACGATCCGGAACTGCGACTGCGACACGCTATCGGGGCCGGTGCCATCGACCAGGTCGCGCCGGGCCCGCTGCACGTCATCGGGATGGACGAGCGCGAACCAGTCGCGCAGGGCCCACGGCGCGGTGTGCGGCTCGACGCCGTGCAGGTCCCACATGCGCCAGTCCCAGGAGAGGACGCCGCTCGAGAGATCCAGTTCGAACACGCCGACGTTGGATGCCAACAGCGCCAGTCGCAGCCGGCGGCGTTCCTGCTCGAGCGCCTCGTCGGCGGCCCGTCGACGTTCGCCGTCGCGGCGGCCACGCACGGCCTCGCCGGCAATCGCCAGGAGCGGATCGAGGAAGGAGGGCTCCAGCGTGCCGTCTCGCGCCGGCTGGTTGGCGAGCGCCGTGAGTCCGACGACCTCCGACGCCGCGAAGATCGGTGCCAGGTGCACGATCGTCACATCTGCCGCGCCCTCGAAGAGCATCCTGCCGAGCGCCGCCCCCGGCGCCCCGCCGATCGTCACGGCCCGCCCGGCCGACAAGACCTCGCGGACCACGGGCGACAGCGTTCGCCAGCGGACCCCGCGCGCCAGGCGTTCGCCGTGCATGCGGGCGACGAGAGACGACCAGCCCGGATTGACGATAGCGTACGGCGCCAGGTGCGGCGTCTCGTCGTCCAGGTGCGCCTCGGCGATCATCCCGTGCGTGCTGCCGGTGAGCGTCACCGCCGCCTGCAGCGCGGAGGTGAGAACCGCGCGCACGTCGTGGCCTTCGATCACGGCCTGCTGCACCTGCGACACCGCGGTGCGCAGCGCGAGGCGACGGCCCTGCGCGCGCTCGGTGTCGACCAGCGTCGTGATGTCGTGATCGATGGCGCAGAAGCCGCTCAGCGTGCCGTCGTCGTCGGTGAGTGGCTGGATGTCGCTGTCGCTGCAATAGCGGCGGCCGTCCTTCGCTTCCTGCTCGAGCACCGTACGGACCGCAGTCCGCGCCCGCAGCGCGGCGTGCAGACGATCGATGACGACAGGATCGGTGTCGCGCGCCCGGGTCAGCATCCCGTAGGACTGTCCGATGGCGGCTGACGCGGCGTGTCCCGTGAGTCGCGTGAACCCGGGATTGCACCACGTGATCCGGAAGTCGGCGTCGGTGATCGCGACCGCGTGCGAGGTGCGGGTGACGACCGACTCGAGGGCGCGCAGACGCTGCGTCTGATCGCGAAGCGTCCTCGTCGTGCACCGCAGTTCGAGTTGTGCCATCGCCTGGCGCGCCAGGCGGCGCAGAACGCTGCGCTGCGCCTCGTCGAGCACCCGAGGCCGGCGGTCGAGGACGCACAACATGCCGAGACGATGCCCGTCCGGCGTGACCAGCGGCACGCCGGCGTAGGCACGGATGTGCGGGGGGCCGGCGACGCAGGGCGTGTCCGCGAAGCGCACGTCCTGCACCGCGTCTTCGACCTCGAAGATGTCGTGCTGAAGGATTGCGTGTGCGCAGAACTCCTCGTCGCGCCCAGGAGCCGGACCATCGATGCCGAATTGGCTCTTGCACCACTGCCGGTCGCGGGCGATGAAGCTCAGGAGCGCGATCGGGAATCCGCAGGCCTGGGCGGCGATCGCCGTCAGGTCGTCGAACGCGGCTTCGGCCGGTGTGTCGAGAATGTCGTAGCGCGCCAGGGCCGCCAGGCGTGCCGGCTCATCGATCGGGAGCGGAGCGGCTTCCATGAGTGAACGGTCGACCCGCACGACGGCTCACCGCGCCGGGTCTCCATCCACATCGGCCGCGGGCGCGGCGATGTGAACCTGCGGGCGTACGCAAGTACATCGTCGGCAGATACGTCTTGCGCCGCTATATCTGATCACGATATATATGACGCCATGCCTTCTTCGGAACGTCCGGATGTCTCGTCGTTCCTGCCGCTCCCGGCGGCCGTCTTCCACATACTCGTGTCGCTGGCAACCCGCGACGCACACGGCTACGCGATCATGCAGGACGTCGCCTCGCGGGCCGGCGTCAAGATGGGACCCGGGACGCTCTATACGACCGTCCGGCGACTGCTCGAACAGGGGCTGCTCGTCGAACTGCGCTCCGCGCCCGATGGCGACACCGTCGATCCTCGCCGGCGCTACTACCAGTTGACGCCGCTGGGCCGCGACGTTGCCCGAGCCGAAGCGGCCCGGCTCGCCGACCTGGTCCGCCAGGCCCGCGCCATCGGACTCGCGTGATGGCCTCGCGAATCTTCCTCTACCGCTGGCTGCTGCACCTCTACCCCGCTGCGTTCCGTGAGGAGTACGGCGATGAGATGGCCTGGGCGCTGGCCGAGCGGCTGCGTCACGAGCCGGCCTGGCGCGTCTGGCCCCGCGCCGTCGCGGACCTGGCCGTGAGCGCCGCGCGCGAGCACCTCGACGTGACCGTCCGCGATGTGCGCGTCGCCGTCCGCGGGTTGCTGCGAGTGCCGGCGCTCGCCGGCGTGATCGTCCTCGCGCTCGCGGTGGGCATCGGGGCCAATACGGCCGTCTTCACCGTCGTGCGGCAGGTGCTGTGGGAACCATTGCCATACGCCTCGCCCGAGCAGCTGAACGTCGTGCTGCAAGGCGGGCGCGGGCCGATCGCCCCGGCCACACTGGCCTCCCTTCGGCAGGACGTGCCGGCGTTTGCCGATGTCGCGGGCGCCGAACTGTGGGGGCCGACGTGGACCGGCGCGGCTCACCCGGAGCGCCTGCCGGGCATGCGCGTCACACCCAACATGTGGTCGCTGCTCGGCGTGCCGGCGGCTCTCGGCCGCACCCCCGCCGACGGCGAGCCCGGCGTGCTCGTCCTGAGCCACCGGTTCTGGCGCGAGCGCTTCGCCGGCGACACTGGCGTGCTCGGCCGCACGCTGGTGCTCGGCGGCGAGGCACACACGGTGATCGGCGTGATGCCTCCCGGCTTCGAGTTCTCGCCATTCTGGGCCCAGGCCGACGCCTGGGGCGTCCTCGATCTCACGACCCGGCGCGATGACCGCCGCGGCGCCTCGCTCCGGGCCTTCGCGAGGCTGCGCGACGGGACGCCGCTGGACGTCGCACGCCAGCAGGTCAAGGCGCTGCAGACTCGCCTGGTGCGCCAACACCCGACCGACTACCGGCAGTTGGTGCTCGACACATCCGCCCTGCAGGAGCGCGCGACGGGCGACGTCGCGCCACTCCTCTGGACGCTGCTGATCGCCGTCGGCTGCGTCCTGCTCGTCACCTGTGTCAACGTCGCGAGTCTGCTGCTCGCCCGCGCGATGCAGCGACAGCAGGAGATGTCGGTGCGCGCGGCGCTCGGCGGCCGCGGCGCGATGATCACGCGGCAGCTCCTCACCGAAAGCCTGCTGTTGGCCGGCGGCGGCGCCGTGGCCGGCCTCGGCCTGGCGGCCTGGCTGGTGTCGATCGCGCCGACGCTGTCGCGGCTCGGCCTGCCCCGCCTCGAGTCGGTCAGCCTCGAGTGGCCGATGGTCGCCGTGGCCGCGGCCTCGAGCCTGGCCACCGGCCTGCTCTTCGGACTGGCTCCCGCCTGGTCGATCCGGCGCGGCTTGCGGCTCGGCACCCGCGGCAGCACCGAGGCACGGGGCGCCCGGCGCCTGCGCGCGGCCTTCGTCGTGGCCGAGGTCGTCATCGCGCTGGTGCTCGTGGTGGCGGCCGGACTGCTGGTGCGCTCCTTCGTCCGGCTCGCCAGGGTCGACCCGGGCTTCGACCCGGCCGGCACCGTGGCCATCGACGTCTCGACGATGTCGGCGGCGCGCTGGCGAACCAACCGCGACCAGTTGTTCAGGCTGGTGGTCGAGCGGGCCCGAGCGGTGCCGGGCGTGTCGGCGGCCGGCGTGATCAACCATGCGCCGCTGACCGGCGACGCCTGGGGAACCGGCGCGATTGTCGAAGGTCGTGAGCACCAGCCGCCGGTCCGGGCGATCTGGCGTGTGTCGGGACCCGGCCTCCTCGAGACGCTCCGTGTGCCGCTGCGTGACGGTCGCGCCTTCACCGATCGCGACGAGGCCGGCTCGCCGCCCGTCGTGCTCGTGAACGAGCGCTTCGTGCGCGAGTACCTGCCGCCAGGGCCGGCCATTGGTCGTCGACTCAATCTCGCCGACGAAGGCGCGCCACCGCAATGGCGAACGATCGTCGGCGTGCTCGCCGACGTCAAGCAGCAGGAATGGGCGGTGCCGGCCGAACCGGAACTGCACGTGCCGCTCACCCAGAGCGTCGAGTTCACCACGAGCGACCGTCCGCACTTCGGCGCGATGACGCTCGTGGCGCGCGCCAGCGGTGATACGGCCCGGGCCGCCGCCGCGCTCCGCGAGGCGATCTGGACCATCGACGCCGATCTGGCGCTCTCCCGGCCCGTGCTCCTCGAGGACGCGATCGACGCACAGATCTGGCGCCCTCGCTTTGCGAGCCTGATCGTGTCGGGGTTCGGACTGCTGGCGGTGCTGCTCGCCGCCACCGGCATCTATGGGCTGGTCGCTTACGACACCAGCCGCCGGGCCCGCGAGATCGGCATCCGGCTGGCGCTCGGATCGCCGGTTCGCGCCGTGCGCGCGATGATCGTCGGTCGCGGACTGCGACTGGTCGTCACTGGCATCCTGGGTGGCGTCGCGATCGCGTGGGTGGCGACGCGCCGGATGGCGTACGTGCTGTTCGACGTGCCGCCGGGCGATCCCGCGGTGTTCGCCACCGCCGCGGTCATCTTCCTGATCGTCGGCGTGGCCGCCAGCGTGGTGCCAGCCTGGCGGGCGACGCGCCGGGAGGCCGTACACGCGCTCCGCGGCGAATGACGGCAGGCCGGGTTGGGACAACCGGCACTACCAACGATTCAGATGCTGGTCAGGCGAAGAGCGTCGCGGCGTTCTCGGCGGCACCCAGCGTGCGTCCGCCTGCGAACGTGTGGTGCAGGGCCCCGTCGCGCCACTGCCGCAGCCGGTAGATCGTGGCAAACACGAAATCCGGCGCGGCCCCGCCCTGCCCACCGACCACTTCGCCACCGCGGCGCACGTTGTCCTGCATCCAGGCGGGCAGCGACAAGTGGTACGGGTTGCGCTGCACCTCGCCGACGTGGAACGACAGGGCCGCCATCATGTCGGCCAGGTCTGCCGGAGAGGACTCCACCATCAGGTTGGGCGTCGACATCGCGCCCCAGAACTCGGTCTCGACGACGGCGCAGGTGAAGCCGTCGTGCTGCCGGCCGAGCGCGTCGACGAGCAGGTGGTGGGTGCCGATGTGCGAGCTGTTCCAGTCGGTCTCGTGCGGGAAGAACACGACGCGCGGGCGGTGCTGCCGCACGATCTCGGCGATTGCGTCCACGCAGGCGCTCCAGTGAGCAGGATCGGCGTCGCGCGTCTTCGCGTTGATGCGCTCCAGTCCGCCGGGCGCCGTCGACACGAGGTCGAACCCGAGGTACTCGCAGGCCGCCGTCAGTTCCTCCCACCGTCCCTGCTGGCGCGCCTTGTTGCTGCCCTGCGTCACGGCGACGTTGACGACCCGGTAGCCGGCCTCGCGCTGCAGCCGCAGCGCCAGCCCGCCGATGATGCACTCGTCGTCGGGGTGCGGCGAGAACACGAGCGCCCGCGGCGCATCGTCGCCAGGCACGGAGCGTGGCGGCGACGGGAAGCCACCGAGCGGCAGCTGCTTGCCGTCGCGGGCGAGCGCCGCAATCGACGACACGTAGTCGTGGTACGGCGTGCTCATCGCGCCACCTCCGGCAGGCTGGCCGCGGCAATCGCCTGACCGTGGCGCTTGTCCTTCTCGTCGGGCACGTGGAACGTGATGCGCGATGCGAGTTCGGGGAACTCGACGTCCAGCACACGGCGGGCGCCGTCGATGATGTCGTCGCCGCCCGGCCCCGACGTGACCCGCCCGAGCACGAGCACGTGGGCGATGTCGTAGAAGTCGGCGAAGTGCGCCACGGCGTACCCGAGGTAGGTGCCGATCGTGTCGTACACCTGCCTGGCGCCGGCGTGGCCATCGGCCCGCAGGCGCTGCACGACCTTCAACTTCTCCGGCAGACCCAGGTCGGCCGGCGTCTCGATGCCGGCGCGTGGCGCCAGCCTGCCGACGGCCTGCTGCGACAGGTACTGCGAGCCGACGCCGAAGTCGCCCGACCACTCGTCGGCCGGCGCGTCCGGGTTGTAGGCCACCGGCACGAACGCCAGCTCGTTGAGCCACGACGTGATGTTGCCGTCGGGCGTCACGTAGCCGGCCGCCGTGCTCGTGCCGAGCGCGATTCCGAGGATGGCGTTCTTGCCGAGCGACATCGATCCGGCCAGCGCCGTGACCTCGCCGTCGTTGACGACGTCGAGCGGCACGTCCTTCCAGGCACGCCGCACTTCGAGGAAGAGATCCTTGACGCGTGCGTCGAACAGATCCTGTGGCACGCCGCGGAACAGCGACCCGGCCTTGACGCGGTTGTTGACGTAGACGCCGGCGGCGCTGCCGCCGATCGCATCGACGCGCGGCAGGTGCTCGGCCGCCTTCTGCAGCGAGTCCATGATGCCGTCGAAGTGGTACTGCGGATCGGGCTTGTGGTACGGGTCCCACACCGTCTCTTCGCTGAACACGACCTCGCCGTCGATCACCGCCGCCACCTTGCGATCGCTGCCGCCGAGATCGAAGCCGATGCGGCATCCGTCGAGATGCCGGCCGAGCGGCTTGGTGACGGATCGACCGGCCGGCAGGTCCGTCGTGCGCACCACGGCCATCGGGTTGTCGAACATCTTCGAAGCCACCAGATCGGCATCGAACCGCCCGGTCGCGGTGTCGCGATAGTGCGCGTCGAGCGCCGCGACGAGGTCCGCCGGTCCGTCCACCAGCAGCCGCCACCCGCCCCGCGACCACAGCAGGAACTTCACGTAGCGCTCCACGTACGCCACGTTCCCAGCAGCCTCCGGATGCTCGGGCGGCAACACGGCGAGATCGAAGCGGAAGACCGAACCATCGGCCTGCTCGAGCGCGAGGCGTACGGGAATGCCGCCGCCAGCCTCGCGGACCCGCGCCTGGTACGCGCGCACGGCCAGCACGGCCGGCCGGAAGTGGGGGTCGAGCACCGGCACGACGGCTGGGGCGGGAAGAGGGAGTCCGTTGAGGTGGTCCATGCGATCGCGTGTCTGGAGGCGGCAGGACGAGGCGTCTCGACGGCGGCTGTCGTCCGGCTCGTCCGCCGCGACGGGAGACACGATACCACCCGGTCCCGGCCGTCGCGGCCACGGCCGGTGCCAGCTCGTCACCGCACGTGTCGCGGGTCGCGGACGCGTCCGATCGAGGTACAATCGGTAGTTCGGCCGGTCATCCCGGGCGCCGCCCTGGCGCCCACCTCGCGCGCGCGGCCGACCAGGAACTTCCATGATTGCAGTCCACGGCGTGTCCATGCGGTACGGGTCGAAGGTCCTCTTCGACGAGGTGACGACGACGTTCTCGGCTGGCCGCCGGTACGGCCTGACCGGACCGAACGGCGCCGGCAAGTCGACGTTCATGAAGCTGCTCACCGGCGAACTCCAGCCCCAGAAGGGCTCGGTCGTCAGGCCGGAGAAGCTCGGCATCCTGCGCCAGGACCAGTTCGCCTTCGACGACTTCCGCGTCGTCGACACGGTGATCATGGGCAACGCGCGCCTGTGGTCGGCGCTCGAGGAGCGCGACCGCCTCTACGAGAAGGCCGACATGACCGACGAAGACGGCATGCGGCTCGGCGAGCTCGAGGGCATCGTCGGTGAAGAGGACGGCTACAGCGCCGAGAGCGACGCGGCCATCCTCCTGTCGGGGCTCGACATTCCCGACGAGTTGCACGACCGCAAGATGCGCGAACTGCAGGGCGGGCAGAAGGTGCGTGTACTGCTCGCGCAGGCGTTGTTCGGGCACCCGCAGGCGCTCCTGCTGGACGAGCCGACCAACCACCTCGACCTCGACTCGATTCACTGGCTGAAGGACTTCCTGGTTCGCTACGAGGGGACGCTGATCGTCATCTCGCACGACCGGCACTTCCTCAACGCGGTGTGCACGCACATCGCCGACATCGACTACCAGACGATCATCACCTACACCGGCGGCTACGACGACATGGTCGTCGCCAAGACGCAGATCCGTTCGAAGATCGAATCGGACAACGCGCAGCGCGAGAAGAAGATCTCGCAGCTCAACGAGTTCATCGCGCGGTTCTCGGCCGGCACGCGGTCGAGCCAGGTGACGTCGCGCAAGAAGGAAGTCGAACGGCTGCAGACCACCGAACTGGCGCGGTCGAACATCCAGCGCCCGTACATCAAGTTCGCGATCGAACGGCCGTCGGGCAAGCTCGCCGTCGAGTGCAAGGGCGTGTCGAAGTCGTTCGAGTCGGTCGACGTGGTCGACGACTTCACGGCGATCGTCAACCGCGGCGAGAAGATCGTCGTGGTCGGCCGCAACGGCGTCGGCAAGACGACGCTGCTGCGGGCGCTGCTCGGCGACGCGCCCGGCGTCGAGCCCGACGCGGCGGCCCGCGACGGGGGCCAGGTCCGGTGGGGCCACGAGGTCACCGTCGGCTACTTCGCGCAGGACCACACCGGGGCCATCCCGCACGGCACGACGGCGGTCGAGTGGCTGCACTCGTTTGCGCCCGACGCGCCGCGGCAGGACATCCACGGCCTGCTCGGGCAGATGCTGTTCAGCGGTGAGGAGGGGCACAAGCCGACCGCCGCGCTCTCCGGCGGCGAAACCGCCCGCCTGCTCTTCTGCCGGCTGATGTTGCAGAAGCCCAACGTGCTGGTCCTCGACGAGCCGACCAACCACCTCGATCTCGAATCGATCAACGCCTTGAACGTGGCCCTGCAGAAATACGAAGGCACCGTCTTCCTCGTCACCCACGACGAGGACCTGATCGAAGAGGTCGGCACGCGGGTCTGGCACTGTACGCGCGACGGCATCGAGGACTGGAAGGGCACCTACGAGGAATACGCCGCGGCCACCAACGCGTAAGGGGTGGCCGCACTGGCCGGGGCGGACGGGTCCGGGCCGACCCGCCGTAGAATGGACGGCGCTCCTTCTGGAGCACGTCCCCTATGCTTCCAGGTCCTGCCGCGTCCCTGTCGCGTCCGGTCGTCGTGCGCGCGGCCGCCATCGTGCTGGCGATGGCGATGGTGTACTACCTCTCGTCGCACCTGGGCACGTTCTGGCTCACGGGTGGACGTGTATCGTCGCCGATCTTCCCGGGCACGGGCGCGGCGCTCGCGGCGCTGGTCCTGGCTGGCCGCGGCTATTGGCCGGCGGTCCTCATCGGCCGCCTCCTCGCGTTCGTCATCAGCGGCAGTTCACAGCCCTTCGGTGTCTGGCTCGCGGTGGCAGCGGGCAACGCGCTCGCGGCCTGGGCCGGGACCTACGCCCTCGACCGCTTCGGCCGCCTCGACGTCGGGCTGTCCAGGCTGCGTGACGTCCTCTGGCTCGGGACGGCCGGCGCCATCGGCAGCTCGCTGGTCGGCGCGACGATCGGGTCGGCGGCACTGACCATCGCCGGCGGCGCCATGGCCGTGCCGTTCACCACGAGCTGGACGACGTGGTGGATGGGCAGCGTCGGCGGCATCCTCGTGATCACGCCGCTCGCGCTGGCGTGGGGCACGGGCGATCCGCTGCCACGCAAGCCGACATACTGGTTGCACCTGCTGGCCTGTGTCGCGGCCACGTCGGTGGTCAGCGCCCTCGTGTTCTTCGGCCCGCCGTCGGCTTTGGCGCGCACCTGGCTGGTGTTCCCCGTCCTGCTCTGGTGCAGCCTCGCGTTCGGCGTCCGTGGCGCGACGCTCGCCCTGCTGCCGGCCACGGTCATCGGGGTGGCGGGCACCAGCAGCGGCGCCGGCGTACTCGCGGCCAGCCCGGTGATCGACGTCCGCTACGTCGTCCTGCAGCAGTTCATCATCGCGGCGTCGTTCACGGCGCTGGTGCTGGCCGTGGTCGCCGATGAACGTCGCGGCAAGCTCGCGCTGCGGGATCGGGAACACCGCCTCCATCTCGCCCTCGCTGCGGCGCGATCGTTTGCCTTCGAGTACGACCTCGAGACCGACCGCGTGACGCGCACGTCGGAATGCGCCGACATCCTCGGCCTGCCCACCGCCGATGCCGCCAGCGGTCCACCGAGTGCGTTCCTCGACCTCGTCGACGAGGCCGACCGTTCGCAGTTTGCCGCGGCACAGGCCGTCGCCTCGGCCGAGCGTCCGACCTACCGTGCCGCGTACCGCTTCAATCGCCCGGACGGACGCACGGTGTTCCTCGAGGAGACCTGCACCTGCGCGTTCGGTGCCGAGGGCCGCCTGACGCGCATCGTCGGCGTCGCCGTCGACGTGACCGAGCGCCGCCAGGCCGAGATCGAACGCGAGTCCCTGCTGGGACGCGAGCGGACGGCGCGGCAGGAAGCCGAGCGCGCGACGCTGGTGCGCGACGAGTTCCTCGGCACGGTGTCGCACGAACTGCGGACCCCGCTCAACGCCATCCTCGGCTGGGCACAGATTCTCCAGTCGGGTCCCCGCACCGCCGACGCGCTGCAGTCGGGACTGGCGACCATCGCGCGCAACGCCCGGCTGCAGACGCAGCTGATCGACGACCTGCTCGATCTGAGCCGGATGAGCGCGGGCCAGTTGCGCATCGCCGCGCAGCCGGTCGACCTCGCGACGGTCGTGCAGGATGCGGTGCTGGCCGTCACGCCGGCGGCGGAGGCCAAGACCCTGCACCTCCATCACGACACGGCCGCGACGGGGCTCTACGTGTCCGGCGACGCCGACCGCCTGCAGCAGGTGTGCTGGAACCTGCTGGTGAATGCAGTGAAGTTCACGCCGGCCGGCGGCCACATCCATGTCGACCTGCACCGTGACAACGGTCAGCACGTCGTCACCGTGAGCGACTCGGGCCAGGGAATCGGGCTCGACTTCCTGCCCTACGTCTTCGATCGCTTCCGTCAGGGCGACGGTTCGACGACGCGCCGTCACAGCGGCCTCGGGATCGGGCTGGCGATCGTGCGTCAACTCGTGGAACTGCATGGCGGCACCGTGACGGCGGAGAGCCGCGGCGGCGGACTCGGCTCGACGTTCTCGGTGCGCCTCCCGGCGCACCAGGCGCTCGCCAGCCTGGACACCGCGACGCCGCTGGCGCCGCAGCCGGTCGCCGGCGGTGCGGGCGCCACCTCGCTGACCGTCCTGGTCGTCGACGACGACGCGGACTCGCGAGACATCGCGGTGCGCTTCCTCGAAGCGAGCGGCGCGCGCGTGGTCACGGCGAGGGGCGCCGACGAGGGCCTGCAGGTGCTCCAGGCCGAGCGGCCGGACGTGCTGATCGCCGACATCGGCATGCCCGGTGTCGACGGCTACGCGTTGATCCGGGCGGTGCGGGCGCTGCCGCCCGATCAGGGCGCCGGCACGCCCGCCGCGGCGGTCACGGCACTGGCACGCGACGACGACCGGCAGCGGGCCTTCGACGCCGGCTACGAGGCGCACCTGCCCAAGCCGATCACGCGCGACGCGCTGATCGCGACCGTCAGCCGTCTACACCGATCTCGAAATCCAGCGTGAC
>CBIHOS010000165.1:0-11592 GCA_966211945.1 uncultured bacterium | reverse complement strand
GGGCGGGGCTAGCCCCGCAGCAGGGTGTTAAACCCCCACTTCCGGTGGGGGTGGCCGGGGCCCTGGGGGCGGGGGCCCTCGCCTGCGATGTCACGGCACGGAACCCGGGGGCGCACCCCGGCCGTGTGCGCTGAGCTACTTGCGGCGACGCATCGCGATGCCCATGCCGGCAAACGCGAGACCCATCAGGGCCAGGCTGGCTGGCTCGGGCACCGGCGCGTTGAAGGGCGTCACGGTGAAGTCACCGGCCCAGGACGACTGCACGAAGCCCTCGTCCTCGATCTGCTGGATGGCGGACTCGGCGGTGTACTCGTCGAGCGGCGTCGTGAACGTCGCGGTCCAGAGGCCGATCAACGTCGTCCCCTCGTAGAGGCTGCCCTTCATCGAGAGCGTGGCGGTCGAAGGCGGCCCGCCATTCGCGAGGTTGATGAGCGTGAACGGCGAGGTGAACCCTGGCGGGCCCGCCGGCGTGCAGACATCACCGGCCGTGGTCGGCGCATCGCAGGCCGCGTCGGTACCGGCACCGGGATTGATGGTGGTCAGCTGGAAGTTCCAGTCCGGGAGCGTCGCATCCTCGAACTCCACGAAGTTGTCGATGGCAATCGCCGACCCGACAGGTTCGTTGAAGAGGTCGAGGATGTCGCCGAGGTCGCCGCCGCTGATGAGACTGGCGAAGTCGCCAGTCGAACCGTTGACCTCGAAGTCACCGCTTGGCGGACCGAAGGCCCCGTTGGCCAACAGGAAGTCGATGTAGTTGGCGCCGACTCGCGCCTCGGCATCGTTCTCCCCCGTCAGGGTGAAGGTTCCAGATACCGGGGCCGCATTCGCCACCCCAGCACTGAGCAGGCCAGCGCTCACTACTGCTACTGCAATCAGTCTCTTCATGTGCCATCCCTTTCATGCTCTTCACGGCTCAGTCGAGGTGAAGAGCCAAAGCCGGCCGGAGCGAATGCACGATGTGCGCCGACCGCACACGGCAGCGCACACAGCCGAAGATGGGCGCAAATACGGATGTTTCTCGAGCTGATGCGGGAATGGCTGTGAAGGACGGACGTGCAATTTGTACAAGGGTGCTACGCGGTGTTCCCGTTTGCCATGACACGCGTCATTCGTGCGACGACGCGTGGCCTTCGACGCGTCGCGCATCGATGCCGTAACGACCTGGCGCGATGATGCCGCGTGGGTCACAGGCACGCTTGAGCTGATTCAGTAACTGGGCGGTTGCGTCATCGCCGATGCGCGACATCCCGCGCAGCCCGAGGCGATACGAGTGATAACCCTCGGCACGCAGTGCAGCCAACAACGCGTCGTAACAGGCCTCCGCCCGCGCGTCCTCGCCCGTGACGTCGCGATCGAAGCTGATCGACACGACGCACGTGAGCGCGCGATCGGTGACGAGCGTGATCGAGATCAGCGGTTCGAAGCCGTGCGCGAGCACGATGCGCGACACCAGCGCCGTCAACCGTTCAGCATGGCCGCCGTCGAACGGCGCGACCGGCGCACACCACAACAGTCCGCACCGATCGCGATCGGGATCCATCGCCGCCGGGGGCGGCGTGCGCTTGCGCCAGTACGCACTCATCAGCGGCTGGCTCGTGGGCACGCCCTTCATCAGTCCGTACACCGGCGCGAGCAGTGCGAGCGCCGCCGAGATGTCCCAGCCGCTCAGTCGGCGGTACACACCGGCGAAACGCTGCGCGAGCGCCAGCTTGCGGTCGTCGAGGAACTGCACCTGGCTGGCGATGCCGGCCAACCGATCGCGCACGAGGCGGCGCGCCTCGCGCACCTGCGCCCGCGTGCCATACAGGCCACCCGATCCATTCCACAGACCGATCCGGTAGCGCTGGCGGAACGGCAACATGTCGTCGGGCGTGAGAGGCGTGCGGCCACCGACCTCGTCCCACGGGTACTGCCGCAGGCCGTTCAGCACCTTGTAGTCGTTGCCGACGTGCAACGCGCTTCGCAACGTGCCCGAGAGCTTCAGCGGGCGAAGGGCATCGATCGCGCGGCCCAGGTCACCCTCGGTGTCGCAGCGGAAGAAGAAGGCCTGGAAGTACTCGGGGGCCGGCATCAGCCAGATGGTCATCCTGGTCACGATGCCGAGGTTGGACTGCGTGAACAGGCCGTCGATGACCGGCCCGAGCCCGTAGCGATAGATCGGCGCGACCGGCGAGGGGCCGAAGCGTGCGAACCCCGTCTCGATGCAGCGCCCGTCGCCCAGCACCACCTCCAGCGCACACACGTGCGCGAAGTGATCGCCGTACGGCGTGTGGCCGAAGCCGCGCTCCATCGTGTTGCCGATGAGGCTGGCCGAGGGGCTGGTGCCGGTGGCATCCATCCACAGCGTCGAACCGCGTGCGCGCAGGTGGTCCCACAGGTCCTGCTGGGTGACGCCAGGCTCGACGGTGACGTAACCGAGCGACTCGTCGAAGTCGACGATGCGGCGCATGCGGCCGAGATCGAGCAGCGCGCTGCCGTCGCGGGACGGGACGCGTGAGCCATAGCCCCAGTTGAGGCCGCTGCTGATCGGGCTGAGCGGAATGCCGTAGCGGTTCGCGACGCCGACGCAGGCCTGCACCTGCTCCCGCGACTCCGGCCGGATGATCAGCGATACGCGCGCGGCGGTCGCGAAGGTGGCCGTGCCGGCCGCAGTGAGGGCCGGCGCATCGGCGACGACATGGGAGTCGCCGACAATCGAGGCCCAGGCAGCGCGTGCGGCATCCGGGACCTCGATCGGTGGTGGCATGGACTAGGCGGTTGCGGCGAACTCCTCCGGATCGAAGCAAGGGACGTGCCTGTCGGCAACGGCCGCGAGCGAGCGAAACGGCTGCATGAGCTGGCCGCCGTGATCGACGGCCCGGGTCGCGCAGACCACCGGCATGTGCTGCAGCGTGCGCACCACCTGCCCGAGCAGTGTGCTGTAGCGACGCGAGGTCACGGCGGAGTCGAAGCGCAACAGCTCCATGTCGCATCCATATTGCGGATCGAAGTAGGTGGGCACCGCTTCACCTGCGACCGAGAACGAATGGCCGCCGAGCTTGCGCATCATCCGCGAGGAGCAGTGCCGCACGGTGGCCGTGGTGAGGCCGACGAACCCGCCAAGGCTGTAGCCCAGGGCGTATGTCGTCATCGCCGTCGTGATCGCCATGGTGGTGCCGCGGAACTCCGGCCCGACCGCCCAGCCGCCGGCTTCGACATAGAGGACGTCGCGCAGCCGCGCCAGCCGCATGTCGGCGTCGAGCGCCTGCCGCAGCTTGCCGGACCAGGCGTCACTGTGCGCCAGCGCCGACGACCAGACGCCAAGCGTTTCGGGCGTGGCGTCGGGTTCGTGCGTCCGCAGCCGTGCGCAGGCCGCGACCGAGCCGTCGCTCTGCACCGAGACGATGTGCCAGCTGCTGGCGTCGGACGCCTGCACCTGGCAGCCGTCCTGGAGTTGACTCGTGCCGATCGCCTGATCGGACAGGTACACCTCCCCGCGTAACCGCTGCAGCCCTGTCAGCAGGGTCGCGTGCCGTTGGGCATCGACGTCGACGTCGGCGAAATGATTCGGCACGACGGCGGTACTGGGCGCCAACAGCACGAGTGAGTCGGCGCGCACGGGCGAGGGAAGGCTGGTGGTCAAGTGCATCGATGGAACTCCTGTCGCGCCGGGGAGGACCAGAGCCTTCCCGCACCGGCAGCCGCACCCGCAACCACGCGGCTCGGCACACTGGTATGGGAGCGGCATCCCGAGGGAGGCCGCCCAGCTACACACACGATTCCCGAAGGATGCGTCGCCGCCTGGGCAGTGACGCCGTGCGCGTGGAGGCTCTTGGTCGGAAGGGCTCACGTCGGCGCGAACCCGCTTTGTTATTTAGCAAGCATCAGGCCAAGACACACGTAGCGTCCCTGAACGTTCCGACCTTCCGTATTGGGGTGCAATTTCGTCGTTGCCAGGGGCCATTCGGCACGGGAAGTTGCCGGTTGGCCAGTCCCAGTGTTGCAGGCCGCAACACTCCGAACCAGAAGTACCGTCACACTGCGGACAAAGCGCTTTATTGATGAGCCAACTTCGTCATTGCTCCGCTGGCTTCACGGACGCATCTGGACGACCGCCGCATACGGTTTTGGTCGCTTCGATGTCGACGTCTGTCGATGAGCCAGCCGAGAGGCGCGCCAGTGAGTAAGCGACCTTTTACACGAATGCCGAATCGGTGTCGAGGCCAGCCGCGACCTGCCCAAAGGAAGGATCGGCAGCGCGGGGAGCCGGCGTCAGTCGTCGCCGTCGCGGCGGCGTGAACGCTTGAGGTCGCTGCGCTTCTGCTTCGAATCGAGGCGCCGCACCTTGGACGCCGTCGTCGGTCTGGTCGCGCGGCGCGACTTGGGCGGCACGGCCGCCTGCGCGAGGAGGGCGTACAGGCGTTCGCGCGCGGCCACACGGTTCTGCGCCTGCGTGCGGTACTCGCGCGCTTCGATCACGATCACACCCTCGCTCGTGACGCGATTGCCGGCGAGGCGAAGCAGCCGGGCCTTGACGGCCGCCGGCAGCGCCGTGCTCGCGACGTCCACGCGGAGCTGTACCGCGGTCGCGACCTTGTTGACGTTCTGCCCGCCTGGTCCAGACGCGCGGATGAACCGCTCTTCGAGGTCGGAGTCGTGCAGGAGGACGGTGTCGTCGACGCGAATCACGGCGCAACGACGCGCGACGGCGATCGAGCGCCGGTCGCCGGGCTGGCCGCGGTGCCGGTCGCGGCGCCGTGGCCGGCGTCCGGCCGCAGACCGCGAACCCGCGCCGACAGCGCCTCGTGAAGGATGCGGCCCGACGAGCCGCTCGGCGGCTCCACGCCCACCAGGGCGGCAAGCGTCGGCGCCAGGTCGTTGAGCGCGGCGTGCTCGTGATAGGTGCCGGGCGTCACGCCGGGGCCCATGATGATCAGCGGAATGTGCGAATCGTAGCTGTACGGCGTGCCGTGACTCGTGCCGGCCCCGGCCGTCGTCCACAGCGGATCGAGGACGACGTGCAGGTCGCCCGACCGGTCGCGATGGAAGGCCCGGGTCACGCGGGCCGAAATCGCGTCGGCCGGGACCTGGCCGGCAAGGATGGCATCACGCGTGTACACGCGGGCCACGTGCGGCACCCTCGCAATCGCTTCGGCCGCGACGCGGCGGGCGTCGACGGGGTCGACCTTGCGCGCCGCCAGGCGGGCGAGATCGAGATAGACGTGCGGCAGCTGGATGCGCTCGATCCACGTCTCGTCGCCAAAGGCGCCGTCGAGCGCCGCCTCGATCGCGTCGGCCACCGGCTGGCTCTTGAAGCGGCCGGCCGGCAGCTTGAGCGCGATCGCCGTCTCGGGCAGCGGCGCCACGCCGTGGTCGGTCGTGAACGCCACCAACGTCCGGCCGAGGCCGACCCGCTTGTCCACCTCGTCGAGCAGCTGCTGGATCTGCCGATCGGTCTGGCGCGTCATGTCGCGGACCTCGGGCGACTCCGGCCCGTGCGTGTGCCCGACCGCGTCGTTGGAGGAGAAGCTGACGGTGAGCACGTCGGTCACGCCGCGTTGTCCGAGCCGTTCGTGCTCCAGCGCGGCCTTCGCCAGCGCCACCAGCAGCTCGTTGCCGGCCGGACTCGCGGTCACCGCGCTGTACAGCTTGGCGCCCGATTCAGCCGGATACTCGCGGCTGCCGCCGGCGTACTCCCAGCGCTTGCCGGCATACGTCTCGGGCAGCTTGCGGGCGTTGACCTCCTCGACCCACGCCGGCATCGTCGCGGCGTAATAGCTCGACGTGACGAAGCGGCCGCCCCGGAAGAAGTAGGCGCCGTCGGCGGCGTGGCCCCCCGGCAGGATGGCGCTGCGGTCCTTCAGAGACATGCCGATGACGCGGGGCGCCCCGGGACTGCCTTTCGGAGCTGCCGACGCGAGCTTGATCTGGTCGCCGAGCGTGGTGACAAGCAGCCGGCGCGGCGACGCCCCGACGCCGACGGCGCCGTCGCCACCGACGATGGTCGCGTCCTTGTCCGTGATGCTTTCGACGTTGGTGTGGGTGGACCGCTCGTACCACGCGTTGTCGATGATGCCGCTGACGCTCGGCGTCGCCCCCGTGAGCATCGTCGAGTGGCCGACGGCGGTCACCGTGACGCCGTGCTCCAGGTGAGCATCGGTGAACACCGCGCCGCGCGTCATCAGCGTCTTGAAGCCGGCGGTCGGCGGGCCGAAGCGCGTCAGGTAGTCGGACCGGAACTGATCGGCGGCGATCAGCAGCACCAGCCGGATTTCCGGTTCGCCCGGCCGGGCGGGGGCGCGGCGCGCGGCCGGAGGCACCGGCGACTGCGCGAGCGGTGCCGACGTGGACGCGACCGCGAGACACGCGACGAGCGCGCCAACGGCGCGCACCCGGGAGGACGAGCGGATCATGGCCTCCAAGCATAGCCGGGCCGTGCGGTAAGCTTCACGCGCTTTCGTTGCCGGCCTCGCGAGGACGTCCGCCGCACCCGCGGCGCCGGCGTCCGCACGAGAGGTGTCGGCAGGGTGCGCCGGCAGGCGCCCTTCGTTCCCATTGAGGCTCCGGGAGGCTGCGTGGCGCGTCGCGTACACGGATTGCGGTGGTACATCGGCGGGTTGCTGTTCCTCTCGACGGTCGTCAACTACATCGACCGGCAGACCCTGAGCGTGCTCGCGCCGGAGCTCAAGAACGTCTACGGCTGGACCAACTCGGACTTCGCCCGCGTGCTCATCGCCTTCCGCGTGGCCTACGCGGTGGGGCAGACGATCGCCGGCCGCGTCATCGACCGGCTCGGCACGCGCAACGGGCTGGCGCTGGGCGTGACCTGGTACTCGGTGGCGGCGATGGCGACGTCGCTCGCCTCCGGCCTGCCGTCGTTCATGGCGGCGCGGTTCGCGCTCGGCCTCGGCGAAGCCGGCAACTGGCCCGGCGCCACCAAGGCGGTGTCCGAGTGGTTCCCGCGGCGCGAATCCGGTTGGGCGGTGGCGCTGTTCGACAGCGGATCGTCGGTCGGCGCGGCGATCGCGCCCTGGCTCGTGCTGTCGCTCTATGCCACGTTCGGCAGCTGGCGGCCCGCCTTCATCATCACGGGCGCGCTCGGCTTCCTCTGGCTCGGGCTCTTCCTGCTCCTCTACCGCCGGCCCGAGGATCACCCGCTGATCACCGACGAGGAACGCGACATGATCCTGCGCGAGCGCGATCAGGTCGATCCGGCCGAACATGCGACGGGGGTGGTGCTGCCCTACCGCACGCTGCTCCGGCTGCCGCAGACGTGGGGCTACGTGCTGTCGAAGACCTTCACCGATCCGGTGTGGTTCTTCGTCACGGATTGGTTCGCCATCTATCTCGTGAGCCGCGGCTTCAGCATCGAGGAAGGACTGCTCGCCTTCTGGGTGCCGTTCCTGGCGGCCGACGCCGGCAACTTCTTCGGCGGCGGCGTCTCGAGCTGGCTGATTGCGCGCGGCTGGTCGGTCGGCGCGGCGCGCAAGGTCATCGGCGTCATCGGTGGCCTCGGCATGACGCTCCTGATCCCCGCCATCTGGGTGGAGTCGCTGCCGGCCATCATCGCGTGCTTCGCGGTGTCGACCTTCGCGTATGCGGCGTTCTCGACCGTGATCCTGAACCTGCCCGCCGACCTGTTCGCGCCCGCCTCGGTGGCTTCGGTGAGCGGCCTGGGCGGCACCGGCGCCGGCCTCGGCACGATCGGCGTGATCTATCTCACCGGCGTGATCGCCGATCGGTACTCGTTCGCGCCGGTGATGATCGGCGCCAGCTTCCTGCCGCTCGTGGCGATGGCCGCGATGCTGCTCCTCGTCCGCAATACGGCCGCGACGCGCGCCGGCATCGTCCGCGAGGTGTAACAGATGGCGAAGCCCTTGACGCAGGCGGGTCCCAACCCGGCCGATGCGCAACGCGCCGGTCGATGCCTCGCCGACGCCGCGCTCCCACGGCAGACGAGGCGCGACGTGATCCGCGCACTCGGCGTCGGCGTCGTGGCGCTGTGGCGGCCGGGAGTGACGGCGGCGCAGCCGCCGCCGGCGGGCCCCGTCGCGGGCGGCCCGCGGTTGCTCGAGGCGGCCCGCCGGTTCGACGGCACGCCCGTCAGCGCGCCCGCGGGCGGCGTGCGGGTGATGGTGCAGGACGGACGGATCGTCCGCGCCGGCGCTGCGTCCAGCGTGCCCGTACCGGCCGACGTGCGGCTGCTGCGGGTGCCGGGCGGCACCATCACGCCCGGCCTCATCGACCTGCACTTCCACATCGAGGAGGACCCGGCGATGGCGCTGCGCCAGCTGGCGCACGGCATCACGGCCTTTCGCGACCCCGGCGAGTGGATCGAGGTGCACGAACCGCTGCGGCGGCGCATCGCCGACCAACGGCTGCCGGGCCCGCGCCTGTTCCTGACCGGCCCGCACATCGACGGCGAACGGCCGGCCTATCCCAAGGACTCCGTCGTGGCCCGCGATCCCGAGGAGGCGCGGCGGCAGGTGATGCGGGCCGTCGATGGCGGCGCCACCGCGATCAAGATCTACTTCCGCCTCCCGCTCGCGAGCGCCCTCGCGGTGATCGCGGCCTGCCGCGAGCGCAACGTGCCGAGCACCGCGCACCTCGAGATTCTCGACGCCGGCGAGTTGATCGCCGAGGGGCTGACCGGCATCGAACACATCACGTCGTTTGGCACCAGCATCGTCGCGCCGATGGCGGCCGAGGCATACCGGCAGGCAATGCTCGCCGACAACAACCCCCGCCGCGACGGGCGCTATGCGCTGTTTGCCGAGGCCGACCTGGACGGTCCCGAGGCGCGGCGCCTCTATGGAATCGTCGCGAAGCGCCAGCCGTTCGTCGACGCGACGCTGGCGGTGTTCGAGGCGCGCCCGGACGATCCGGCGCCACGCACCAGCACGCTCACGCCCGCCGTCCGTGCCGCCGGCTTCGCGAAGATGCAGGCGCTCGTGAAGCGCCTGCACGATCACGGCGCCCGCATCGTGATGGGCGGACACACCGAGGTGCCGCACGCCGCCCGCGGCGAAGCGCCGTGGCGCGATCTGGAACTGCTGACGGCGGCGGGGCTCACACCGCTCGAAGCCCTCACCGGCGCCACTCGTCACGCGGCCGCGTTCCTCGGCACCGGCGGCACCGCGCTCGGCGCCGTGCGCGAGGGCGCCGCCGCCGATCTGCTGCTGATCGAGGGCGACCCCACGCAGGACATCTCGGCCATCCGCGCCGTGCGGCACGTCGTGGCCAATGGCACGCCGGTCGACCTCGCCCGGCTGCGCACGCTCTAGACCAGGCCTCCGTGACAACGCCCGCCCTGCCCGACCTCCGCGCCGCCTGCGCGGCCCGCGCCACATGGCTCGTGGAGACGACCGCGGCGCTCGCACGCATCGAGTCGCCGAGTGGCGACCCGGCGGCGCTGGGGCGTTGCGCCGACGCCATCGCGGCGCTGCTCGAGGACGGCGGCGGCCGGGTCGAGCGGCTGGCCGCACCGGGAGTGGGCGAACACCTCCGGGCCACGATCGGCACCGGCGATCGTCAGATCCTGCTGCTCGGACACTTCGACACGGTGTGGCCGTCCGGCACGATCGACCGCATGCCGGTGGAGATTCGGGACGGGCGGCTGTACGGGCCGGGCACCTTCGACATGAAGGCGGGCCTGCTCATCGCCATCCTCGCCGCCGACATGGCGCGCGCTGGCCTGCGGCGCACGCGGGTGCGCTGCCTGTTCACCGCCGACGAGGAAGTGGGCAGCCGCTCGTCGCGCACGCTGATCGAAACCGAGGCTCGCAATAGCGAGGCCGTGCTCGTGTTCGAGCCGGCGCTGCCCGGCGGCGCGTTGAAGACGGGCCGCAAGGGGGTGGGCACGTTCCGGCTCGAGGCGCACGGTGTGTCGGCGCACGCCGGCATCGCACCTCAGGACGGCGCCTCGGCGATTCTGGAACTGGCCCGGCAGGTGGTGGCGCTCGCGGCGCTGCAGGCCCCCGACCGCGGCACGACCATCAACACCGGCACCATCGCCGGCGGCACCCGCACCAACGTCGTCGCCGAGCAGGCCGCGATCGATGTCGACGTCCGGGTCGCATCGACCGACGAACAGCACCGCATCGAACGCGCGTGGGCGGCGCTGGCGCCCGTCGATCGACGCGTGCGGCTGGTGCGTACGGGCGGCTTCGAGCGCCCGCCGCTCGAACGCGGCCCGCACGTCGCGTCGTTGTTCGCGACGGCGCGCGAGGCCGGCGCCGCACTCGGGATCGACGTGCGGGAAGGCGCGACCGGTGGCGCCTCGGACGGCAACTTCACCGCGGCGCTCGGCGTGCCGACGCTCGATGGGCTCGGCGCGACCGGCGACGGCGCGCACGCGCGCCACGAGCACGTCGACATCGCGGCGCTGCCGGACCGCGCCGCACTGGCCGCGGCACTCCTGCTCGCGCTCGACGCCCGTTGAGGCGTCGCCGCGCCGCGCCGGCTCACCGCGCCCCGCCCGCCTGCTACGGCGTGACGACCTGCCGGTCGATGGTGATGGCGTCGAGGAAGTCGGTGTCGATCTCGACGCCGATCCCCGGCCCCGACGGCACACCGACGGTGCCGTCGGCCTCGACTTCGAACGGACGCGTGATCACGTCGCGCGCCCAGTACCGCTTGCTCGCCGAGATGTCGCCCGGCAGCGTGAAGTTGGGCAGGCTCGCGAGCGCCAGGTTGTGGGCCCGGCCGATGCCGCACTCGAGCATGCCGCCGCACCACACCGGCGCGCCGGCCGCCTCGCAGACGTCGTGGATGGCCATCGCTTCGCTGTAGCCGCCCACCCGGCCGATCTTGATGTTCACGAGCCGGCAGGCGCCGAGGGCCAGCGCGTGCGCCGCGGCGCGCGCGTGGACGATCGTCTCGTCCAGGCAGATCGCCGTGGCGAGCTGCCGCTGCAGCGCCGCGTGGTCCACGAGGTCGTCGTGGGCGAGCGGCTGCTCGATCATCAGCAGGTCGAATGCGTCGAGGCCGCGCAGGTGGCCGGCGTCGGCCAGCGTGTACGCACTGTTGGCGTCCACCGACAGCAGGCCGGCGGGATAGGCCTCGCGCACCGCCCGGACGATGTCGAGGTCCCAACCGGGCTTGATCTTCAGCTTGATGCGCTGGTAGCCCTGCGCCACGTGCGCCAGCACCTGGCCGACGAGGGTCGGGACGTCCGGCTCGATGCCGAGACTGACGCCGACCGCCACCCGGTCACGCGTCCCGCCGATGGCGTCGCGGATCGACAGGCCGCGCGAGCGCGCCGCCAGATCCATGAACGCGAGCTCGAGCCCCGCCTTGGCCATCTGGTGGCCCTTGAACCGCCGCAGCGCGGCGGCGACGTCGTGGACGGAGGTCAGCGGCCGGCCGAGCAGGGCCGGAATGAAGCAGTCGGCGAGCACGTGCCGGGCCGTCGTGATCGTCTCGGCACTGAACAGCGGCTCGCGGTCCGCGACGATCTCGCCCCACCCCTCGACGCCATCGGCCATCATCCGCACCAGCGGCACGTCTCGCGCCTCGACGCGCCCGAAACTCGTTTCGAACGGCCGCACGAGCGTGAGCCGCACCAGCCGGATTTCGATCGAGGACAGGCGCACGGGCGCGGCGGCCGCGAGC
>CBIHOS010000164.1:0-11619 GCA_966211945.1 uncultured bacterium | reverse complement strand
GCACCTTGGCGCGGTCGTATCAAGAGCACCGCCTCGCGTGCAGCACGTGAACGACGTGCTAGCCTGAGAGACCATGAAGACCAACGTCACCCTCAAGCTGGACGCCGACCTGCTCCGCGAGGCGCGTGTTGTCGCGGCCGAGGAGGGGCGCTCAATCAGCGCGCTGCTGACCGATAGGTTGGAAGCCATCGTGCGCGAGCGGAAGGCCTTCGACCGAGCCAAACGCCGGGCACTGGCTCGCCTGCGGGAAGGCCTGGACCTGCAGTGGACGCCCCCCAAGTCGCGGGATGAGCTCCATGAGCGATAGATACTTCGTCGACACGAACATTCTCATGTACGCCCATGACACCGCCGCGGGCCAGAAGCACGAGAAGGCCAAGGCCCTCGTGGAGGAACTCTGGGAGACACGGTCGGGTGTGGTCAGCACTCAGGTTCTCCAGGAACTGGCCGTCAACCTGCGCAAGAGGACGAAGGAGCCGCTCGACGCCAAAGCCACGCGCGACGTCGTGTCCGACTACCTCGCCTGGCAGGTGGTCGTGAACGACGGCAACTCGATCCTCGAGGCGCTGGACATCTAAGCGCGATACCAAGTGTCGTTCTGGGACGCGCTCGTCATCCAGGCCGCGCAGGCCAGCGGTGCCGAGATCCTCTATTCCGAAGACTTGTCCGACGGGCAACACTACGGCGGCGTCAGGGTCAGTAACCCCTGCACCATTACTTCGACCTCCTCATCGTAGAGGCGGGCCACGCGATGTGAGCACGGAAACGCGTGACGCTGCTATCTTCCCGACGTGCGTGCCGTGTCCGTGGGTCTTCCTCGCATCGTCACCTGCATCGCGGCAGTCGTGCTTCTGCTCGGCTCAGGCGACGCCAGGCTCCTGGGCCAAGCCAGCGAAGGTGATGCGCCCACCTGGACGGAGGTCATCGATCGCTATCTGGCCGGAGACTACGTCGGCTCGACGGCATTGCTCGACCGCGTGGTCGGCAGTGCGTCGACCTCCGAGACGTCGCGCACCGTCAACGACCTTCGCCAGGCCGTCGTCTCTTCGACCAGAGGTCAGGCCGAACATCAACTCGCGGTTCGTCGCCTGAAGGCAGCGGCGCTGGTGCCGCTCGAGGCGCTGCTGCCGCTGTCGGTTCGCGTGGCGCACGACGCGCGCTTCGCTTCGCTCGAGGCACTCCTCAGTCAGGCACTGCTCGCCATCCGTGGGCTGGAGAAGGCGTCGAAGTCTGGCGGCCGCGATCTGTCCCGCTTCAGGCAAGGGGCGGAGGTCGGCTACATGCAGTTCCTTCTCAATACGGGCAAGCTGGAGGACGTCGAGCGTGTTGCCGGCGGCCTGCGCCTGCCCGAGCACGCCGGTGACCTGCAAGTGCAGCACGACCTGCTGAGAGGCATGGTGCGTGAGCGCGTCGCGCGGCTGGCCACCGGGGGGCGGGCAACCGGATACACGCACATCGGCGGCGAGGCCGCTGCCGGTCCGATGGGCCCGGTCACCTCGCCCGCCCATGCGGGAGGCGTCAGCATCCGCACGGGCCGTGACGCTCTGGCCCGACGCTACTGGACGTCGGCGGCCCGGTGGTACGAGCGCGTTCTCGACGCACGCCCTCGCGACCCCGAGGCCCGCTTGCACCTGGCACGCACCTGGCTCGACCGCGATGCTCCAGAGCGCGCGCTCGAATTGCTGCGACCTCTCGCCAGCGAGCCCTGCGCGACGGCCATCTGCTCGCTGGCCCTGCTCTTCAGCGGTGAGGCGCATCAACGCCTCGGCGCCACCGAGGCTGCGTCGCAGGCCTACCTCCACGCCAGCAGCGACCCGCGGACGCGGCAGTCGGCCCTGCTCGCGCTCGTGCATCTGTCTCTCCTGCGAAACGACGGGGCGGGTCTCCCGCTGGCGCTGCAACTGCGCGACGGCGCGCCACTCGCCCACGAGATCGAACCTGACGCGTGGGGCATCTACGTTGGTGGACGACGCGCAAACATCGACGTAGTCCTGGCACCCTTGCGTCTCGCGGTGCGGCGGTGAGGATGTCGTCGTCGGCGTGGAGCGCCCTCGCGGGGCTGCTCGCGACGTCGACGTTCGCGGCATCGTCGTCGGCGCAGGAGCCCACGCTCCGCGTACGAGTGGAAGTCGTCACAATCGATGCCCACGTTCACGAGAACCAGCGCCCGGTCGCAGGGCTCACGGCGGCAGACTTCGTGGTCCGCGACAACGGGATGGAGCAAGTGGTTCACGCCGTGGCGACGACCGACAGCGCTCACGTCATCGTCGCGCTCGACGTCAGCGGCAGCGTCGTCGGTGAGGTCCGCGAACGGTTGCAGGCAGCGGTCAGCCGTCTCCTCTCGCTCCTGACACCCGCAGATCGATTGTCGGTCGTCACCTTTGGCGACCGCGTGCGGGTGCACACGGTGGCGGCCCTGCCTGCGGAAGTGAAGACGGAGGCACTCTGGCCGCTCTCCGCCACGGGATCCACGACACTGCATGACGCCATCGTCGTTGCCGCGCAACTGGGTCGCGCGGATGCACGCCCTGCCCTGGTACTGCTCTTCACCGACGGCACCGACACCGCGAGTTGGAGCGCGGCAGGGACCGTGCTCGACGCCCTGCGTCGCTCGTCGGTCGTCGTCGTTGCGGTCGGAGCTGGCCTCGTCGACGCCGGGCTTACGCCGGCAGACGCCTGGTTCTTCCGGGCTCCGTCATGGCTGTCGCCCACGCCGGGCGACACGTTGAGGTTCATGCACCTTCTAGCGGATACGACGGCAGGCGAGTTCGTGAGGGTCGAGCGCCGAGCGGACCTGGCAGATGTGTTCGCCGGCGTCCTGCAACGCTACCGGCAGCGATACCTTCTGTCCTTCACTCCGCACCCGGACAATCCGCGAGGTTGGCACCGTCTCGAGGTCCGCTTGCGGGAAAAGGAAGGCACCGTGGCGGCGCGCCCTGGCTACATGGTTCCCTGAAGCCCGGCGTCGCCAGCGGCTGCTCGGGCTCCCGCGTGAGGCTCAATGCGAAGATGGCATGCATGGCACCGGACCTGGTCCTCCGCCCTCCACGCCCGGACGAGCAGGACGAGTTCCTCCGCGCGCACCGCGCCACGACGCCGGACGTGCCCAACTTCCTGCACTACTACGAGGACGGCATGGACCTCGCCCGCTACCTCGGCGTACTCGACGACCGGGCGCGCGGCATCGGCCTGCCACCTGGGCACGTGCCCTCGACGTTCCTGTTCGCGTTCGACGGAGCACGGATCGTCGGGCGCGTGTCGATCCGCCATGAACTGAACGACCTGCTGCTCCAGATCGGCGGCCACATCGGGTACGCCGTGGTGCCGGAGTTCCGGCGGTGCGGCTATGCCACCGAGATGTTGCGGCAGGCCGTCGAACTCTCGAGCCACACCCTGGGCCTCGCCCGCGTCCTCCTCACCTGCGACGACGACAACATCGCGTCGATCCGCGTGATCGAGAAGAACGGCGGCGTCTTCGAGAACATCGTCACGGGACCGGCGCTCGACAAGCCGAGACGCCGGTACTGGATCGACGCGCAGCCCGCCGCATGACGGCCGTCGACCGCCAGCGCTGCCCCGTTCGCCGCAACCCGCTGGCGGCACGCGCCAGCCCCTCGCGCTCAAGTCGAGGGCCCACGCTCCACTGCCTGCCGCACGACACGCACCAGCATCCCGAGCTGATACGGCTTCTGCAGGAAGTTGACGCCCTGCTCGAGCGTGAAACCCTCGGCGTTGGTCTCGGCGCTGTAGCCGCTCGTGAAGACGACCGGCAGCTCCGGCGCCTCCGCGAGCAGCGTCGATGCCAGTTGCGGTCCGCTCATGCCGTGCGGCATCACGACGTCGGTGAGCAGCAGATCCACCGCGTCGCCGTGGGCCCGCCACAGGTCGAGCGCGACCGGGCCGCTCTCCGCGGTCAGCACGTGGTAGCCGGCCAGCGCCAGCACCGACGCCGCCAGATCGCGCACGGCCGGCTCGTCGTCCACCACGAGTACGGTCGTCGGCCGGCCAATCGAGCCCTGCAGCACCGGAGCGACAGGCTCTGCCGCCAACGCGACCGGCCTGTCCGACTGCGGCGCGACGGGCTCGTCGTCGGGAAGCCTGAGGAACGGATCGGTCGCCGGCGAAGGCCCTACCGCCTCCTGCGCCTGAACCGAGGCCATGTCGTCGGCCAGCGCGCGTACGGCCGCCCGATGCGCCATCCGACGGCCTCGGGCAGCGCGGCGCGCCACGACGATGATGCACAGCAGAACCGCGAGGATCAGCACCGCGGTCCACGAGAGAACAGCCCACATAAACACGCGCCCCCTTCCAGAGGCCCCGGCCGAAGGCTGCGGGGGGAGACGCAGCTCGACCTTCAGTGCGCTAACACATCGAACCCATGCGTGCGCGAGTTACCGGGCGCCGGCAAGGTGCGGTGCCAGCGTCTTCGCGAGTGCGTCGTCACTGGCCGGCTGTTCCACGCCCTCGAAGAGATACCAGCGCTCCTCGTGCGCCGCCGCACCGCCCGGCGCGAGCGAGACGAGCGCGCCGAGCGTCTCGAGCTCGATGAACGGCCCGGCCGTGTAGGCCTCTGTGTTCACGCCGTAATCAGGATACGTCGCGCCGTCCTGCCAGTCGTAGCGCTTCACGAACAGGGTGGTGTTGCGATGGTAGGCCGCCCACCCCTGCTTGTTCGCGATGCCGACCTTCTGGGAGCCGGCCCGGTCCGGGTCGGTGCGCAGCCGCAGGAACTTCGGCCCGATCTGCCATCGCGGATCGGAGAGATCCGTGTACGCCCACAGCGTCATCGGCCGCACCGGCAACAACGCATCGTCGTGCGACGCGTAGGGTTCCTGCGGCAGCACTACCGTGCCGCCGGTGTTCATGATGGTGAGCGCCCACGGCGCCACGTCGATCGCCCAGTGACCCTTGTTCACGAGGCGATGGCCAACCGTGACCGCGCTGCCGGTCGGGGCCAGCGTCACGGTGAGGATCTTCTGCACGCCGGTCGTCGGCTCGACAGCCTGCGTCAAGGTGACGGTCCCGCCCGATACCTGTACGTCGACCGGCTCGTTGTCCGGCGAATAGCTGCGCGGCATGGCCTCGGGCGCGGTCCACAGGCGATGGCCACCCCACGGCTTCCATGAACCGAGCGCGGTCTTCACTTCGTCCTTCGGCACCCAGCCGAGCAGGTTGTCGCCGCCGACGAAGCCGTAGCGGACGATGCGCGGTCCGATCGTCGTCGCGACCACGACCTCCACCGTGCCGTTCGACAGCTGGACACACGGCCCAGGCGGCTGACCCATGACCGGGCACGCCGTACGTTGGACAACGACGTCCGCGCCCGCCGTCGCCACGGCGACAAACGGCGCAACCAGCAGCAGGAGCAGGCGGCGTACCATGCGCGGCATCTTACCCTCGCCCGGGACGCGCCTCTCTCCGGGTGGCATCCGGCCTTCCCGAGGGCGTCACCCCCAGCGTCGTTCGACCGACGCGATCGCGCCGACTCGCTATGATTCGTGAGATGGCCTCCGACGACGAGATCGCGCGGGCGGTGACAGCGCTCCGCGCGGGCGCGGTCATCGGGCTGCCGACCGAGACGGTCTACGGACTGGCCGGGGACGCGGCCAATCCCGCGGCGGTCGCGCGCATCTTCGCCATCAAGGGCCGCCCGGCCGCGCATCCGGTCATCGTCCACCTGCCCTCGGCGGCCCACATCGACAGGTGGGCGCGCCAGGTTCCCGATGTCGCCCGGCGGCTCGCCGCGCGATTCTGGCCCGGCCCGCTCACGCTCGTACTCCCGCGCGCATCGACCGTGCTGGCCGCAGTCACCGGTGGACAGGACACTGTCGCGCTCCGCGTCCCCAGGCACCCGGTGGCGCTCGCCGTGCTCGCCGCGTTCGACGGCGGCCTGGCCGCACCGTCGGCCAATCGCTACGGACGCGTGAGCCCGACCAGCGCCGATCACGTCCGCGACGATCTCGGCGACGAGGTCGCCGTGGTGCTCGACGGTGGGCCCAGCGAGGTGGGCCTGGAGTCCACGATCGTGGCGTGCCTCGACGACGAGATCACGGTGCTGCGTCCGGGCCAGCTGTCGCTGCAAGAGATCGAAGAGGCAGCCGGCCGCCGCGCGACGCCGGCGAAGGCCGCTCCGCGCGTCCCCGGCAGCACGGCCTCGCACTACGCCCCGCGCACGCCCATGCGCCTCGTCGCGCCGGACAAGTTGAACGCCTTGCTCGACGCGATGCATGCGTCCGAAACGCGCGTGGCGCTGCTGGCGCCGCCGCACCTGGCGCCGGCCGCGGTCGTCGCGGCGCGGATCGACGCCACGTCAGACGCCGCGGCGTTGGCTCGCGACCTGTACGCGAATCTGCGGGCGCTGGACCGTTCGGACGCCGATCTCATCGTGGTCGCGGTGCCTCCGGTCGGCCCGGCGTGGGAGGCGATCCACGACCGGCTGCGTCGCGCCGCGACACCGGCCGACCGCGGCTGACGACGGCCATCCTCCACCGCCGCCAGTGGCTGCACCGCGCCGCATGTGCACCGGCGCACACGCATGGCCTGCAGCCGGTCGGCCCGCTGCCGATTACCCCGGTCGACTATGCCTGCGGTCCCGCCGCGCGTCAGCCACGCCTGCGTGTCCCGGCGACGCGCCTGGCGGCGCCCGTTCGCGGCCGCGGTGCTGCTGTTCGCGACAGCGGCGCCGGCCCGCGCCCTCGACCCGTCCCGGCAACTCTCGCAGTACGTCGCCGAAACGTGGGACGCCGCCGACGGCCTCCATCAGAACACCCTCATGGTGCTCGTGCAGACCCGCGACGGTTACATCTGGCTCGGCACCGAAGCCGGGTTGGTCCGCTTCGACGGCGTCCGCTTCACCACCTTCGATCGCCACAACACGCCTGCCCTCAAGGGCCATTTCGTGCGGGCCCTCGCCGAAGCGCCCGACGGCACGCTGTGGATCGGCACGCACGCCGGCGCCCTGATCCGATACCGGGACGGGGTGTTCACGCCGTTCGGCCGGCAGCACGGGCTGCCTGAGACCGGCATCCACGCGCTGCTCGTCGATCGCAGCGGGGTGCTGTGGATCGGCATGGCACGGGCCGGCCTGGCGCGCTGGAACGGCAGCCGGCTGGACCGCTTCGAACGGCGCGACGGCCTGGCCCACGACACCGTGCGCTCGCTCTTCGAGGACCGCAACGGCGTGCTCTGGGTCGGCACCGACGGCGGCGGCCTGTCGCGGTTGTTCAACGGCCGCGTAGTCGCCGACGGCGCCATCCCCGCGCTCGCCTCCAGCGTCGTGTGGACGGTGGCGCAGGACCGGTCTGGCGCGATGTGGTTCGGGACCTACGCCGACGGTCTCTACCGCTGGCGCGACGGCCAGACCCAGCGCTTCGACACCTACAGCGGGCTGCCGGCCGACAACGTGTGGGCGCTGCGCGAGGATCGCGACGGCAATCTCTGGGTCGGCACGAGCGCCGGACTCGCGCGCTACCGCGACGGCCGCTTCGTCGTCCCCGGCGTGCGCGACGGCGCGCTGCGCTCCGCGGTGCGCAGCCTCTACGAGGATCGCGACCGCGCGCTGTGGGTCGGCGGCTACGGCACCGGCCTGGCGCGCATCAGCGATGGCGCGTTCACGTCGGTCGGCACCGAAGAGGGGCTGTCGTCGGATCGGGTGTACGGGCTGCACGAGTCGCCGGATGGCTCGATCTGGCTCGCCACCGACGGCGGTGGCCTGAACCAGATGAGGCCCGACGGACGGATCCGGACGTTCACCCGGGCCGACGGCCTGCCGAGCAACAGCGTGTGGGCCGTGACCTCCCTGTCCGATGGCACGCTCTGCGCCGGCACCGAGGCCGGTGTCTCGTGCCGGGACGGCGAACGCTGGTCGACCGCCGACAAGCGCGACGGGCTGTCGGAGGCGCGCGTCTGGGCGCTGCAGGTCCTCCGCAACGGCACGCTGCTCGTCGGCACCTTCGCCGGCGTCGACCGCCGCGTCGGCCGCCGCTTCGAGCCCTTCCTGCCCGGCAACCCTGCGGTCGCGAGCGGCGTCCGCTGGATCCACGAGGACGGGCGCGGCGCGGTCTGGCTCGCGACCAACACCAGGGGCCTGCTGCGGCGCACGCCTGATGGGCAGGTCCGGGTCTTCACGATGGACGACGGCCTTCCGAGCAATGACATCCTGTCGCTGCACGAAGATGCCCGCGGCACGATCTGGCTCGGCACACGCGGCGGGCTCGCGTCGGTCCGCGGCGATCAGGTGCACGGATTCACTCCGGCTCACGGCCTTCCGGAGGACATCGTTGCGGCGGGACTGACCGACGAGCAGGGGCGGCTCTGGGCCTCCAGCGAGCGCGGCATCTTCCGCGTCGACGTCGCCGACGTCGAGGCGGTCGCTGCCGGGCGGCTGCAGCGCCTCGCGCCCGTGTACTACCACCAGGCCGACGGAGTCCGGAGCGACGAAGGCACGACCGGCTCGCAGGGGGTGGCGATGGCCGGCCGCGACGGTCGGCTCTGGTTCGCCACGCTGAAAGGCGCCGCCGCCGTCACGCCGTCGCGCGTGGCGACGCACGCGGCGACCCCGACCGTCGTCGTCGAGGGCGTGGCCCTCGACGGGCAGAACATCGCCTTCCGGGCGCCGTTCACCGGCGACACCATCACGGTGCCGACCGGATCGCGATCCATCTCGATCGACTACACGACGCTGACCGTCGCCGACGCGGGCCGGGTCCGGTTCGAGTACCGGCTGGCCGGCGTCGACCGCGACTGGGTGGCCGCCGGCAAGCGGCGCGTCGCCTACTACACCTGGCTGCCGGCGGGCGCGCAGCGCTTCGAAGTCCGCGCCCTCGGCGCGGGCGGCGAGGCTTCGGCGCCGGTCGCCATCACCCTCGACGTGCTGCCCGTCTTCCACGAGACCTGGGGGTTCCGCGGCTTCGTCGGGCTCCTGGTGATCGGCGTGGCGATGCTCGGTGTGCGGGCCCGCACCGCCGCGCTGCGCAAGCGCGAACGCGAGTTGATGCGGCTGGTGGACGCGCGGACGCAAGACCTCACCGTGGCCAAGCAGCGGGCCGAAGAAGCGAGCGAAGCCAAGGGCCATTTCCTCGCGAACATGAGCCACGAGATCCGCACACCGATGAACGGCATCATCGGCATGACCGACCTGGCGCTCGACACCGACATCGAGCCCGAGACGCGGCAGCATCTCGAGGTCGTTCGCGACTCGTCGCAGGCCCTGCTCCGGGTCATCAACGACATCCTCGACTTCTCCAAGATCGAAGCGGGCAAGCTCGAGATCGAGGCCACGACCGTCGACCTGCGTGAATGCCTCGACGGCGTGATGCGGACGCTGGCCTTCAAGGCGGCGCACAAGGGACTCCGGTTCGACTGCGCCACCACGCCCGACACGCCGTCCCACGTCATCGTCGACGGCGACCGCCTGCGGCAGATCCTGCTGAACCTCGTCGACAATGGGCTGAAGTTCACGAGCGAAGGCTCGGTGCGCGTCGACGTGAGCTGCGATGCCCGCGACGACAGCGGCGTCACACTCGGCTTCGCGGTGACCGATACCGGCATCGGCATCCCGGCCGCCAAGCAGGCGGCGATCTTCGACGCGTTCACGCAGGCCGATGGATCGACGACACGCCTGTATGGCGGCACCGGCCTCGGGCTGTCGATCTCGCTGCGGCTCGTGCAGATGATGGGCGGCACGCTCGTCGTCGAGAGCACGCCCGGCGTGATGACCTGCTTCCGGTTCACGGTGCGCGCCGCAATCCCGACCCTGCCAGAGCAGACGACCACCGGCGTGGTCGCCACCGGATCGGCCGACCTGGCGCGAACGCTGCGGATCCTGCTGGCCGAGGACAATCCGGTCAACCAGCGCATCGCCACGGCGGCCCTGACGCGGAGCGGCCACGAGGTCATCGTCGTCGGCGACGGCTACGCGGCGCTGGCGGCCGTCAACCGCGACACCTACGACATCATCCTGATGGATCTGCAGATGCCGCACATGTCGGGCTTCGAGGCCACGGCGTCGATTCGCGCGCGTGAAGCGCAGCTGGGACTGCCGCGCGTGCCGATCATCGCCATGACCGCTCACGCGATGGCCAGCGACGCGCAGCGCTGCCTGGACGGCGGCATGGACGGCCACATCGCCAAGCCGATCCAGGTGCGATCGCTCGCGGCCATCGTCAGCCAGTACGCGGCCGCGCATCGCCAGGTCGCCTGACGGAGGCGCCCGAAGCCTGTATCAGGCTGAGATGCGGTTGTCGTCCCGGTGGCGCGTCGCGCGGACGAGCGCGTCGGTGAGCGCCTGCATCGTGACCGGCTTGGACACGTAGTCGGTGAAACCGTCGGCGAGATACCGTTCGCGATCGCCGGCCATGGCGTTGGCCGTGAGCGCGACGACCGGCAGATCGCGGTCGGCGGTGGTCCGCGCCCGGATCGACTGCACGCACTCGACGCCGTCCATGCCGGGCATCTGGATGTCCATCAGCACGACGTCGAACACAGCCGCGTCGAGGGCCGCGAGCGCGTCGACGCCGCTGCCGACCAGGACCACGTCGTGCCGGCCCGGCGCCAGGAACGCCCGCAGCAGGCGCTGGTTCACGAGGTTGTCCTCGGCGGCGAGGATGCGCAGCCGCGGCAGCACGCCGACGCGGCCGGTGCCGGCCGTTGCGTCGGTGACCGCAACCGGCGCCGCGGCCGGCGCGCTGGGCACCTCGAACCAGAACGTGCTGCCCGCGCCTGGCGCGCTGTCGACGCCGATCCTGCCGCCCATCAGATCGATCAGTTCACGGCAGATCGCGAGTCCAAGCCCGCTGCCACCGAAGCGACGCGAGGTCGACGAGTCGGCCTGTGCGAAGCGCTGGAAGAGGCGCGGCTGGATGTCCGGCGCGATGCCCTCGCCGCTGTCACGCACGTCCACGCGCAGGACGCCGGGCGTGCCGCTGTCGTAGCGCAGCCCCACGGTCACGCTGCCGGTGGTCGTGAACTTCACGGCATTGCCCACCAGGTTCAGCAACACCTGGCGCAGACGCGTGGGATCGGCCCGCAACCAGGCCGGCACCGATGCGTCGAGATCGGCGGCGAGCCTCAGCCCCTTCTCGCGGGCCCGCGGGCGCATCAACGCGAGCGACTCCTCGATCAGCCTCGACGGCTCGAACGGCAGCGCCTCGAGCCGCACCTGGTGCGCCTCCAGCTTGGAGAGATCGAGGATGTCGTTGAGGAGCAGCAGCAGCGCTTCGGCCGAGCCGTGCGCCATGCGCGCACACTCGCGCTGCGACTCCTCGAGGTCGGCCCGCAGCAGCAGTTCGAGCATCCCGAGGACACCGTTCATCGGCGTCCGGATCTCGTGGCTCATGGTCGCCAGGAACTGCGCCTTGGCGACGGCGGCCGACTCGGCCTGCTGGCGCTGCGCGGTGAGTTCCTGCTGAACCTCGATGTCGGCCGACACGTCCAGCGCGACGCCCACCAGCAGGCGGGCCTCGCCGTTGGCGAACGTCTGCCCCTTGACGCGCACGTGCCGCACGCCGCCATCGGGCCGGACGATCCGGAACTGCGATTGCGAGACGCGATCGGGACCGCTGCCATCGACCAGGTCGAGCCGGGCCCGCTGCACGTCATCGGGATGGACGAGCACGAACC
>CBIHOS010000163.1:0-11696 GCA_966211945.1 uncultured bacterium | reverse complement strand
GCGTGCCTCGGAATACTATGGTGCAATTCCAGAACTGTGGGTGGAGCCCGAGCCATCGGATTCAGGAGCGTCGCAGATGAAATATTCAGTCCTCGTCAACGGCGAGCAGCGCGCGGTCGACGTGCCGGAGCGGATGCCCCTGCTGTGGGTGCTCCGTGACACCATCAACCTCAAGGGCACCAAGTTCGGGTGCGGCGTGGCCCAGTGCGGCGCCTGTACGGTGCTGCTCGACGGGCAGCCGATCCGCTCGTGCATCACCCCGATCTCGTCGGTCGGCAAGGCTGCGGTCACCACGATCGAGAGCCTGCCGCGCGATGGGTCGCATCCGCTCCAGCGCGCCTGGCTGGAACTCGACGTCCCGCAGTGCGGCTATTGCCAGGCCGGTCAGCTCATGGCTGCGTCGGCGCTGCTCACGGCCTCGCCGAACCCGACAGACGCGCAGATCGACGCGGCGATGAGCGGCAACGTCTGCCGCTGCGGCACCTACGTCCGGATCAAGCAGGCAATCAAGTCGGCCGCTGGCGTCGGGGGGAGGGCCTAGTCATGACGAAAACCCTGACGGAGCCGACCCTCGATCGGCGTGCGTTCCTGCAGATCTCGGCGGTGGCCGGAGGCGGACTCCTCATCGGCCTCTACACGCCTGACGTCGCGGCGCAGGGGCGCCCGGGCGGCCCCGGCGCGTCCGCGGAGTCGCTCGCGCCGAACACCTACATCACGGTCCACCCCGACAACACCTTCACCATCATCGCGAAGAACCCGGAGACCGGGCAGGGCATCAGGACGGCGCTGCCGCAGGTCATCGCCGACGAGTTCGACGTCGACTGGGCGCAGGTCGAGATCCAGCAGGCCGACCTCGACCCGAAGTACGGCGCGCAGTTCGAGGGGGGCAGCCGCGCGATTCCCTCGAACTACCAGAACATGCGGCTGGTGGGCGCGGGCGGCCGGCTCGTCATGCTGGCAGCGGCCGCGCAGCAGTGGGGCGTCCCGCCAGGCGAACTGACGACCAAGGCTGGCGTCGTGACGCACACGGCGACGGGGCGCACCGCGACGTACGCGTCGTTGTCGTCCGCGGCAGCGAGCGTGCCGGTGCCGGAACGCGCCGCCATCGAGGCCGCGCTCAAGAACCCGCGCGACTTCACGATCATCGGCAAGCGGATTGGCGGCGTCGACAACCTGGACATCGTGACGGGCCGCCCGGTCTTCAGCATCGACGTGGCGTTTCCCGGCATGCTGCACGCGGTGCTGGTCAAGTGCGACGTGTTCGGCGGGAAGGCCGTCAGCGCCAACCTGGACGAGATCGAGAAGCTGCCCGGCATCCGGCACGCCTTCATCGTCGAGCCCGCGACCGGACAGGGCAACAACTCGCTCGCCTCCGGCGTGGCGATCGTGGCCGACAGCTGGTGGCTGGCCAACGACGCGCGCACGTCGCTGAAGGTCACCTGGGACGAAGGCGCCGTGGCCACGCAGAGCAGCACCGGCTACCTGGCGCAGGCGCGCGAACTGGCCGCGCGTGCGGCGACGGCGCCGCTCCCCGCGCCGCCCGCGGCACCGGCTCCGGGCGAGCGGCCAAGCGGACCACCGCGCGCCGTGATCGGCGACGTCGACGCGGCCTTCCGCAGCGCGGCGAAGACCATCGAAGCCGAGTACTTCTTCCCGCTGCTGTCGCACGCGCCACTCGAACCACAGAACTCCACCGCTCACTTCCGCGACGGGAAACTGGAGATCTGGTCGCCCAGCCAGATTCCGTCGAAGCAGCATCCGGCGCTCGGCGCCGGCATTCCGCCCGAGAACGTCACGTTCCACCTCGTGCGGGCTGGTGGCGGCTTCGGGCGGCGGCTCGTGAGCGAGTACGACATCGAAGTCGCGCGGATCGCGCGCACCGTCACCGAGGAACGGGCGGCCGCGGGGCTGCCGAGCGTCCCGGTCAAGCTGCTCTGGTCGCGCGAAGACGACTTCGCGCACGACCAGTACCGGCCCACGGGGTTCCACTTCTTCAAGGCGGGTCTGGACGCGAGCGGGAAGCTGATCGCCTACCGCGATTTCGTCGCCAGCACGAACTCCGTCGTCCCGGCCAACGAGTTCCCGCGCGGCTTCGTCGAGAACGTGCTGGTCACGTCCGAGAACGTGACGCCGTTCGGCATTCCCGTCGGGGCGTTGCGGGCGCCGCCCACCAACGGCATCTCGTTCGTGAAGCAGGGCTTCATCGACGAGGTCGCCGTGGCCGCCGGCAAGGATCCGTTGCAGTACCGGATCGACCTGCTGAACAACCCGGTCGGTCCCGGCGCCACGGGCGGCTTCAATCCGGTGCGCGCGCGCGGCGTGCTCGAGGCCGTGCGCACGATGTCGGACTGGGATCGGCGCGGGGCGCTGCCGAAGGGCACCGGCAAGGGAGTGGCGTTCCAGTACGCCCACGCCGGCTACGTCGCGTACGTCGTCGAGGTCTCGGTCGGCGCCGACAAGGCGATCAAGGTCAACCGCGTCTGGTGTGCGGTGGACATCGGCCGGCAGATCGTCAATCCGAGCCACTCGGAGAATCTGGTGCACGGTGGCTTCATCGAGGGTATGAGCCACCTGATGTCGTGGGCGATCACGATCGACAAGGGGCGTGTGGTGCAGAAGAACCTGCACCAGTACCAGCCGGCGCGCATGCCGCACGCTCCCGCCAGCATCGAGGTCAGGTTCTTGCAAACGGACTTCGACCCGACCGGGCTCGGCGAGCCGTCGCTGCCTCCGGCCGTGCCTGCGATCACCAACGCCATCTTCGCGGCGACGGGTGTGCGTATCAGGTCGTTGCCGCTGGAGGAGCAGGGCTACCGCTGGACGTAGTCGCGACCGCTGGGCTTACTCGAATCCTGAACCGATCGCCGGGTCGGTTCAGGATGGCCTGTCTCTCCACGTCTGCATGCCTCTCACGCGAACCATCGCCATCGCCGCCGGCGTCCTCGCCTGCCTGTTCGGCGGTCGCGGGCAGCTGCTCTCGCAGGAGCACGCCCTCGTCGCCCATGGGTTCGAGGGAACGACGCATGGATGGCTCATCTCCGGGGACACGGGTGCCGTGCCGCCGCAACTCCATGCGACCGGCGGTCATCCGGGCGGCTTCATCTCGTATGCCGACGAGGCGTTGGGCGAGACGTGGTACTTCCGGGCGCCCGACAGCGTGCTGCGTGCGCTGTCGGCGGCCGAACACGCGACGCTGAGCTACAGCCTCAGGCAGTCGGCTGACGTTGCGGGAATCATCGAGGACGATGTCGTCATCGTCGGGCCGGCCGGCCGGCTGTCCTACCGGTTCCGCGAGGCCCCAGGCACCGGCTGGACGTCGTTCTCGGTGACGTTCACGGCGGAGGCGGGCTGGCGCTGGAACTGGAACATGCCCGCGAGTCAGGAGCAGATCCGCCGTGTGCTCGCCAATCCGACGAGCCTGGAGATCCGCGGGGAGTACCACACCGGACCTGACGAGGGTGCGCTCGATCGCGTCGTAATCGGATCGGGTGTGTAAGTCGACGCCGCAGTTGGGTGGATCGCGGCTCAGCGGCAGTCCGGGATCCAGCGCCCACGCCGAGCGCTTGTCAGTGAGCCGTTGGACGCGGCTTGCCGAGCACGTCAACGGCGGCCCGCACCCCGCGCGCGAGGCGCTCCGCGGGCCCGGTGCCCAGATAGTGCAGGAAGTACACCGTAGGCTCCGTACCCGTCATGTGGTGGTGAATGGCCACGATGTCGAGGCCGTTGCTCCGGAGTGCCTTCAGCACCGGGGTGACTTCATGAGCCAGCATGGCGACGTCGCCGGCGACAATGGCCTCGCCGTCCGATCCGGCGAACGCGGCCCAGGTGTTCAGCCCCATGCGCGTGTTGATCGCCGCGCCATGCTCGCGCAGCGCGATGTCTGGACGCCCGATCGTGATCTTGTAGACGCGCCCGCTGTGCTCGCCTTCGTGGCCGATGATGCTCGCGAGCGTCTTGGTCGTCAACTCACCGGCGGTGTGCGGCGCCGGGGCTGATTTCGTCGGTGCGCCGGCCATGGCCTTGTCGATGATCGTCAGGGCGGGCTTCAGGCGTGTCGCGAGATCGGCAGCCGCGCCCACGCCGTGCACGTGCATGTAGAAGATGCGCGGCTGCTCCCAGAAGAAGTGATTGTGCAAGGCGCTGACCTCGAGCCCGTTGTCGAGCAGCGCCGACATCACCGGGTTGACCTCGTCCTCGGTCAAGACGAGATCACCCATCAGGACATCGTGTCCGCCGTCGCCTTTGGCCATGGCGACCCAGCCGCCAAAACCCAGCGACGTCGGCACAGGCCTCTCATGGATGGTGACCTCGAGATCGGTGCGCGGGATGTTCACCTTCAGCACCCCGTCCTTGTAGTCGCCCTTCTTGCCGAGCGCAGTCATGACGCTGGCATACTCTGCGGGCATCTCCTGCGCCAGCACGGCCGAGTCGTATGCACCGAGTGTCAGGCCCAGAACCAAGGACGACAGCCGCAATGACATCACGCGCCTCCTGAGCCAAGCATACGCATGACTGCCGTTCACTGCATCTCAGCTACGCCTCCGCAGACGTCCTGGGCGGGTAACGCGCAGCACATCGCAGAGATGTCCAATTGAGCATCAGGAGTAGTAGAGAGTTCGCACCCCGTTCTGAAAGAGGATGCCGTGGGGGGCGAGCAAGAGGGCTTCAACGATGCCTACCGGCACGTCACGGCCGCGTGCCTGCGGCAACATCAGGAGGGCGTCGATGTTGGCCAGGGCTTTGAGAGCGAGAGAACGATGATGAAGGCGACCATCCTGCTGGGCACACTGAAGAGGACGGGCCTATCTCATACGGAGACGTTGTGCGAGTTTCTCGCGCAGCGGCTGCGGATCGCCGGTGTTGAACCTGACACCGTCAAGCTTGTGAATCGCCGCATCCTGCCTGGCGCATATACAGACATGGGTGACGGCGACGAATGGCCAGGCATCTTCGAGAAGGTGCGCGAGTCGGACATGCTGCTTGTCGCCACGCCAATCTGGTGGGGTGGTCACTCGTCTCTTGTGCAAGGCGTGATCGAGCGCCTCGACGAGGTGCACGACCACATTCTCGCGGGTCAGGCCTCAGCGCTCGACGGCAAAGCCGCCGGCATCGTGATCACGGGCGATTCGGACGGCGCGCAGCACGTCATTGGGAACCTCTGCAACTTCTTCAACGCGCTCGGCGTCACCGTGCCTCCGTACGCCACTCTTTCGGTGCTGTGGGAACGCCAGGCGAAGGGAAGCGACGTTGGCAGGGCAGAGCTGATGCAGAAGTTCGAGCAGGACTATACTGCCGCGGCCGACAAGATGATTGCGCAGCTGGTCGCGGCCGTGCGCGTCTCAGCGGCACGCAGAGCTGCTGAGAAGGCGTGACCGCACGTCGTTTCGCCATTGGCGTGGATCAGGTGGGCACCTCGGCGAGAGCTTCTCCAACCGGTTAGAGGTCTCCATGTTCGAGCGTTTCACCGAACAGGCGCGGCGCATCCTGTTCTACGGCCGCGAGGAGGCGGGTCAGCTCGGATCGGTAGGCATTGACACCGAACACTTGCTGCTCGGGCTCATTCGCGACGGCAAGGGCCTGACGAGCCGTCTCTTCGCCGATGCCGCCATTGTCGTCGAGGACATTCGTCAAGAAGTGCTCCGCCGCGTTCCCGCGCGATCGAAGGCGTCCCCATCATCTGAAATCCCGTTCAGCGCTGGCGCCCAGCGCGTGCTACAGCACAGCGCCGAGGAAGCGGACCGGCTGTTTCACGACTACGTCGGGGCCGAGCACCTGCTGCTCGGACTGCTCAGTGAAGAAGGCAGCGTCGCCGCCGACGTGCTGACTTCGCACGGCCTGCGACTGGAGAGGGTGCGGGAGCACATCGTCAGGCTCCTGAGCGATGGCGAACGGCCGGGGCACCCCGGGCCACCGAGCATTCCCGCCAACTCGTTCACATGGCCCTGGTTGCGCTTCGTGCCGTCGCGCAGCGTACATATCCTGTACTCAGACTTGAAGCCGCCGCAGCAGCCGGTCACGAACTACTCCGGTCCCGGGTTGCAAGCCTATGGGTACACACTCACCGAAGCGATTGTCCAGGCCTGGCGCGGCAACAGCTGGCACATCGACATCGTGGACGGTCTCGACCATGGCACGCGCTACGACTTCTACATCCAGTTGACCCAGACAGAGCCGGCCGCGACGTTCCAGCAGATGTGGCGCGATGCCATCGAGCGGGAGTTCGAGCTGTCGGTCACACGCGACACGCGACCTCGCGATGTCTGGGTTGCAAGAAGCAGTGGCCGCGGCGGACCGATGCTCCGTTACTACGGCGAGCCGGAGCCGGGTAGCAGCTATGCGATCGCGAATGTCAAACAGATGTCAGGACGCCCTCACGACGCGCCCCCGTTTCCACTCGACGCCTTCGCCGTGCACTCGGTGCCGTTCGCCTATCTGATGAAGTGCTTCGAGGAGTGTCTCGGCGCGCAGGTGATCGACGAGACGGACTTGCGCGGACTCTATGGCTTCGAGCTCACCCGCACCGTACACACCCGCGATGAACTGATCCAGCTGCTGCGCGACCGAGCCGGCGTGTCGATCACGCGGGAGCAGCATGACACGCCGACGCTCGTGGTGCGCGGCCGCTGAAGCCCGCCGCAGCCCACCCTGAGCCGCTCGAGACAGCATCGAAGTGTCCGCCGATTGTCAGTCGAGCTCAGCCGCGACGCCGATGGGAATCTCCACTGCGGACACCGACGCTGCGGGAAACACCCACGAGCCGTCGGCCGGGAGCGGCTTCTCCACGGTCTTCATGGCGTCGGCGCTGTTGAGATAGGAGAGTTCCACCATCGGATCGTCCGCGATCTCGAGGACGCGCCCTGCTCGAGCGGTCTGCCCTTCGATCTGAATCGTCGCGCTCACCGACCTGGTTCGCAGCGTGTTCGCGACGTGCAGATACACGGTATCGCCACGACGGCTGGCGGTCACATCGAGGCCTTCCGGCGCTCGGCTCACCTGGATGGCGTGGGTACCCGAGTGATGACGATAGAGTCGCATCACGCGCGCCACCGGCTGCAGATACGCCTTGTTGTCGTTTCGTGGCGTCGGGATGATGACCGCATTGTTCTGCCAGCGCGTGCCGCAGAAATCCGCCGCTGTCGCAATCTTCAGGACGTCGCCGTGCCGCTCGTGCGTGTGCAGGATGCGCGCGTACGACACGCCGGCGGCCCACGAGGCCACGACGTCGCCGCGGTCCCGTCCGGGAATCGCGAAATGGCACTCCGTCATGGCCAGGGGAATCCTGTGCGCGCCCAGACTCTGGCGAACTGTCCTGATCTTCGCGTCGGCCGTTTCCCAGGCTTTCATCAACTGCTCCCAGGCGGCGTCCGGATCGCGGCGGTACGCTTCGCCTCGCAGCACGGGCCGTTGCCGGTTGTCCGGATCGAACATGTGATGAAACGCCAGGAACTGCAGGTGCTCGCCCGCGATGTCGGCCATGCGGGCGGCCCAGCCGCTGTCTCCCCAGCCGATGATCTGGATGGCGGGATCCGCGGTCCGCATCGCCTTGGCGAACTCCACCGTTTTTCGCCCGGCTGTCTCGACATCGAAGCCGTTCCGGTCGTACGACGTTTCGTTGCCGATCTGCCAGTGCCGGACGCCGAGTGGCGCGCCGATGCCGTGTTCCCTGCGCTCTGCATTCGAGGCCTCGTTGCAATACGACACCCACGCGGCCGCTTCCGACGCGTCAGCCGTTCTCACCGAATCCCTGTACCTCGTGTACTGCTGGCGCCCATCGGATTCGAAGTTCACGCAGATCAGGGGATCGGCACCCACCCGTCGGCAGAAGTCGACGAACTCGCCGGTGCCGATCTGGTTCGATTCGACGCCGCCCCACAGCAGGTTGACCATGGGCGTCCGCGCCTCACGTGGGCCGACGCCCTCTCGCCAACGATAGAAATCCGCAAAGATCCCGCCCCATCGCATCATCGGGGGCGCAAGCTCCTTCGTCACCGCCACCACATCGTCGCGCCACTGCTCGGCGACGTGGTCCCACGCCGCTTCGACTGATCCGTCGGTGGCCCCCAACGGCTCCATGAACTGCATGTACAGGTAGGGGGACAGCTGGAAGCCGGGAATCGGGTTGATGACAAGAGCGTTCGGGGCGAGCCCCTGAGCCTTCGCGCTTGCCCCGTTGCCCAGCGCTCCCGACACGGCGAGGCCAGCGGCCGCCATTCCGGATTCCTGGAGAAAGGCTCGTCGTCGCATCGCTGCACTCTACGTGAGAAGCCGATCCCGCCGAAGCGCACACGAACCAGCTCGAGGGCTCGGGCGCTTGTCGTCTCCGCCGTGAGCGACTCGCGCGCCAGGCCTCTCGTCGCAACGAGAGTGCTGCGCCCATGTTCGGCTGAGTGACGTGCACCAGGGGGCGCCCGACTACTGCCGGCGCGCCATCCGCCAGACTTCCGGTCGTAGCAACACGAGCACGGTGACCACTTCCAGCCGCCCTACCCACATGGCGCCGGTGAGCACGAGGCGTGATACCGGATGGAGGTCGGCAAAACTCGACATCGGTCCGACCTGGTTGAAGCCCGGCCCGATGTTACCGAGACACGCGATAGACGCCGTCACGGCTGTCAGCAGGTCGGCTCCCAACGCGCTGACGATCAGCGCACAGACCGCAAAGACGAGCAGGTAGAACAGGAAGAAGACCAGCACGCCTCGCATCACGTCGTCCGGAACGACCCGGCCACCGAGCTTGACTGGAAGTACGCCGCGTGGGTGCAGCGTGCGGCGAAGTTCGGTCAGCGTGTAGCGGGCAATCAGCACCTGACGCACGACCTTTGGCCCGCCCGCCGCCGAGCCGGCACAGCCGCCGATGAACATCAGCGCGAGCAGCACCATCTTGGCCTGCTCGTTCCAGAGCTGGAAGTCGACGCTGGCGAAGCCGGTTGTGGTCAGGATCGAGAGCACTTGAAAGCTCGCCATGCGGACCGCGTCGGCAAATCCCGTGCTGTCCCGCAACAGGAACAGCGTCAGCAGCGCCACCGAGGCCGCAACGATTCCTGCATAGGCGCGAAACTCTTCGTCTTCGAGAAACGCCCGTGTCTCCCCGCGTAACGTCCGATAGTGAAGGGCGAAGTTCGCACCGGCGACGAACATGAAGAACGTGATGACCCATTCGGCCGCTGGATTGTTGTACCCGGCGATCGATTGCGGGTGGGGGGAGAACCCACCGGCAGCCAGCGTGGCCATGGCGTGACACACACTGTCGAAGAAGGGCATGCCGGTCGCCAGCAGCGCCAGGACCTGCGCCGCCGTCAGGCCGGTGTAGACGGTCCACAGTGCCACCGCGGTCTTGCGAATCTGCGGTGTCAGCTTCTCGTCGCTCGGTCCCGGTGCTTCCGCGAAGAACAGCTGACGCCCGGCGATACCCAAACGGGGTAGCACGGCCACGAACAGGGCGATCACCCCCACGCCGCCGAACCACTGTGTGAGCGCTCGCCAGAAGAACACGGCCCGGCCGTGGGCGCTGAAGTCCGTGATGACGGTCGCGCCGGTCGTGGTCAGCGCTGACATGGACTCGAACACCGCGTCGATCGGCCCGAGTCCTGATGCGCCATAGGGGAGGGCAGCCGCGACCGCCAGGAGCAGCCAAGCGCCCGAGACGATCGCCAGCCCCTCGACACGGGTCACGTCTTCCGCCCGGGTCCCCTGCCGCCACCGCAACAGCCCACCGCCCGCCGCGGTGATGACGCCGGCCGCAGCAAAGGCTCCCAGGTCGTACCAGTCGTGATAAATCGCCGCAACGATCGCGGGCGCGGCGAACGTCACGGAGAAGTAGCTCAGGAAGCTACCGATGGTGTGGAGAACGACGGCAATCCGCATCACGCCGTGCCGAAGTAATCACGTACCGCCCGGACCGCCACGGCCGCGGCGAATACGATCAGTCGATCGTCTGGGCGGATCTGGTCAGAGCCTCGCGGGATGATCACGTCCGCGCCGCGGATGATCGCACCGACGATTGACTGCGCCGGTGCCTTGAGCTCGATCAGGGAGCGCGGCTGGAAGGCTGCTGGAACGGTCACCTCGATGATGGTGGCCTGTCCCTCCTCGAGCACGGCCAAGAGGTGCGCGCGGCCACCGCTGAGATCGTGCACGAGCGATTTCACGGCAGCGCCCCGCGCAGACAGCGCGACATCGATGCCGACGCGTTCGAAGAGACGGAGGTTGGCTGCGCGGCTGACCCGGGTGAGCACGCGCCGCACCCCGAGTTGACGTCCCAACAACGATGCGAACAGATTCCGCTCGTCGTTGTCGATGACCGAGACGAGCACATCGCTGCGGCCGATATCTTCGGACTCGAGCAACTCGAGGTCCGTGCCATCGCCGTGCAGTACGAGTGCGCGGCGCAGTGTTGCGGCAAGCATCTCGCCGCGGGCTTGGTCGCGCTCGATGATGCGCAACTCCACATCCGATCGCTCCAGTCGTTGCGCCAACCGTAAGCCGACATCGCCGCCGCCGATGATCGTCACGAGTCGTGCTCCCCGCCCACCCGAATGGCCATGCACCAGGGGCACGACGGCGGACACGGCGTCGTGCGTGCCCATCACGAAGATCTTGTCCCGGGCCACCAGGCGTGTGCCGCCATGAGGGATCTCCAGGGTGTTGGCATGCTTGACGGCGACGATCAGGACACCGTGTGGCAGACGCAGCGACGCGAGCGGCCCGGCAGTCATCGGAGAGCTGGCGGGCAAGCGGAACTCGAGGAGGCGAATGCGCCCCTCGGCGAACTCTTCGGCGTCGATCGCGTCCGGCGAGCAGATGATGCGCACCATCTCCTCGGCGAGCTGCGCCTCTGGCCAGACGATGCGTTCGATGCCGAAATGTACCCGGACGGCCTCGGCACTGCTGCTGCCAGCCTCGAAGTCCTCGCGGGACACGAAGCAGATCGTCCGCCGAGCCCCGAGTCGTGTGCCGACGGCGCAGGCGACCATGTTGACCTCGTCGAGGCCAGTGCAGGCGATGAGCACATCGGCATCGGTCGCCCCAGCCTTCGCGAGCACGTCGGCGCTCGTGCCGCTTCCGCTCACGACGCTCACGTCGAGTGCGTCGAAACGCTTGCCGACGGCGGGAAGGATGTCGACCACGGACAGGCTGTGCTCGGCCGAGAGTTCGCGCGCCAGTTCGAAGCCGATCTCGCCTCCGCCTACGATCACCATGCGCATGGGAGACCCAGCATCTCACGGCTGTGACGGGGATCGCGGATTGGTCGCCCTTCGCGCGCCACATGCCTCCCCGCGTCGACGTGAGCACCAACGCCCGTCCTCTGCCTCACGCCTCGCGGTGGGGTGGCCGTGATCCGATCTCGTAGACAGCTTCGCGAAACCAAGCATCGAGACAACAGGCCAACGGCGTCGACCGGTAAGCGAATACCCACGACTGACAATTGCCTGACGACAAGCTGCGGACAGTCCTGCACCACGTGCCCAAAGACCGGGGCTCGCAGAAGCCATCAATCCATCGCGAAGATGCAACGACCGGCGGTTGCGTGCTGGTCAAGGACGCCTCCAGGGCTTGACCGCGACGGACCACCGGCCCTGGCTGATCTGTGGTACGCCCGGCAGGGCTCGACGCGAATGCCGAGCCCGAAGGGCGGAGGCATCGCGCTGAGGCTGGCGCCCGGCAGGGCTCGAACCTGCGACCCCCGGCTTAGAAGT
>CBIHOS010000162.1:0-11721 GCA_966211945.1 uncultured bacterium | reverse complement strand
CCGTTCGGGGAACGGCCCCTACCCACGGACGATGGCGTGGTCGGCGATGCCTGGTTCACGCAGGTAGGGGCGCCTCCCCGAGGCGCCCTGACGCCGTGGCGTAAATGAAAAGGGGCGGAGCCGGCTGGCTCCGCCCCCATTCCTACGAATCCAGCGCCTAGAAACCGAGGCGGACGCCGAGGTACATGCGGCGCGGCCCCACCCAGGTCAGCGGCTCGCTGAACGCGGTGCCGCCGTTGCCCGCCAGGAGGTCCTGGTTGCGGGTGGCTTCCTGGTTGTCGGTCACGTTGAAGATGTCGACGAAGAACTCCGGCTTGAAGCGCGTGTCGAGCTTGCGGTACGAAACGCGCAGATCGAGCTGGCCCCAGGCCGGGTTCTGCAGCGAGCCGACCGAGTCGGGCGACAGCCAGCTCTCGAGCGCGCCGGCGTAGACGTACGGCTCCGACACCTGCGCCGGCAGGTTGCGGCCGCCCGACAGGAACGTGCGGCTGGCGTACGCGCCGGAGTTCCAGCGGTAGCCGGCGCCGACTTCGAGGTTGAACGGGAACGTGTAGGACCCGACCGCCTTGAAGAGGTGCGGGATGCTGCCCGGCTGGACGCCGTACTGGTACGGCGCGCGCGGGTCGAGGAACAGCACGTCGCCCTGGTAGTCGGCATTGGAGTCCGAGTTCGTGTTCCCCTTGGCGTTGCTGTAGGTGTAGCTCGCGAGCGCCTGCCAGCGGTCGCTGAAGCGCTTGCGCACGTTCAGCTCGAGGCCGTGGTAGTTGCGCTTGCCGCCGGCCAGCGTGCCGATGACGAAGTTGGAACCCGGGTTCTTGTCGTAGCCGAAGTAGTCGAGGCCGAGCCAGAGCGAGTCCGGCGCGTCGATGTCCCCGTACACCTGGCTGCCGTTCACCGCGAAGGCGTACAGCGAGAGGTCGTAGTCCTCGAGGATGTTGCGCGTCGGGCGGTACACGTAGTTGGCGCCGACGCTGACGCTGTGACCGAGATCGATCTCGTAGCCGGTGAGGAAGTCGTCGGTGTAGGGCGTCTTGGTGGTCGGGGCGAAGAACGCGTCCTGCTGCACCGGACCGCCGCGGGTGCGGTAGGTGACCCACTGGTCGTTGATGTAGACCTGCTCCTCGAGGATCGCGCCGGTCAGCGTGCCCGCGAAGTTGGTCATGTTGTTGCGGATCGGATCGTAGTAGCGGCCGTAGTAGAACGACGCCTTGTGGCGGCCGTCGCCGAGCACGTCGTAGGTCGCGCTCAGGCGCGGCGCGAACGCCCAGTCGAACGTGAAGATGTCGTCACCGGTCGTCGCGTAGTGCTTCCACTGCTCGGCGCGCACGCCGAGGTTCAGCGACAGGCGGCCCAGCGAGATCTGGTCCTGCGCGAAGAAGGTCAGGCCCTTGGACTGCGTCAGCTGCGGCCCGTCGGCGGTCTGCAGCGTGCGCGAGTAGTTGATCTTGCCGTCCGGGTTGCCGGTGGCGCTGTAGTACGACAGCGTCTGGCCGAGTTCGGCCGACGTGATCGTGCCGTCGCCGTTGCCGTCGTAGCGGGCGTAGAAGGAGTTGCGGTTCGGGGCCGCGTTGATCGCCGCGAGCAGGCCGTTGAAGTCGTTGGCCGTGCCGGTGTTGAACACGCGGGCCGAGTAGCCGCCGGCCGCCAGCTGCGCCGCGGTCGTGCCGGCGAGGTGGCTGGCGAGCGATCCGGTGTAGGTGACGTTGCCGACGCGCGTCGAGTTGCGGAAGTTCTCGTTGCGCGACCATTCGACGCCGCCCTTGAGGATGTGGCGGCCGAACACGTACTGCGCGCTGCCGCGCACGCCGCGGGTGTCGCGTTCGTTGAGCAGCGTCTGGCCGTAGCCGCCCAGCTGCTGGTCGGCGAGCGTGCGGACGTCGCTGCCGCGGAAGATCACCGTGTTGGCAATCGAGTCGATCGCCGAGAAGTTCGAGACCTCGCCGTTGTGGTCGTTGTAGGCGCCCTCGAGCAGCAGGTTGCCGTGCACGCGCGAGTAGTTGACCGCGTAGTTGTTGCCGCCCTGGTCACGCGAGTAGTCGCGCGTGTTGAGGATCGTGCGGTCGTCCTGGCCGGTGATCTCGGTCGGGTCGTTCAGGAACGTGACACTGATCGAGTCGTTGGCGGTCGGCGTCCAGGTGCCCTTGGCGTAGCCCTGGCGCTCGGTGCGCTCGGTGGTGCGCAGGAACTCCTGCGTGTCCTGCGTCGTGACGTCGTTCTCGCGATGGAGCTGGCGGTAGCTCGCGAAGAACCACGCGCGGTTCATGAAGATCGGCCCGCCGACGGTGACCGCCGTGTCGTAGGTCGAGAACTCCTCGTTGGACGAGTTCTTGTTCTCGGCGACGAGGTTGGCGTTCTGGAAGTAGTAGTTGACCGTGCCGGTGTAGCGGTTGCTGCCCGACTTGGTGACCACGTTGGAGAGCAGGCCCGCGGTGCCGGCGTACTCGGCCGGGATGCCGCCGGTGAGCACCTTCTGCTCCTGGATGATCTCGGTGTTCAGGTTGGCGCCGAACGTGCCGGTGACCGGGTCGGTGACGTTGATGCCGTTGAAGTAGTAGAAGTTGTCGCTGGACGTGCCGAGCACGCCGCCGATGTCGCTGTAGTTCAGGCCGCCACGCGCCGCGGGGTTGCCGCCGCCCATGATGTCGTTGGTCGGGAAGACGCTGGGCACGAACTGCAGGTAGCTCTGGTACGAACGGCCCGTGGGCAGCGACTCGGTCAGCTGCAGCGTGATGTCGGCGCCGGTGGTCGCGCTCGTCACGTCGACGATGGGCGACTCGCTCACGACCTGCACGGTCTCGGACACGCCGCCGACCGCCAGCGCGACCTTCAGCGCCACGGTCTGGCCCGAGCGGACCAGGACGTTGTCGTTACGGGTGGTCTGGAAGCCGCTCAGCTCCGTGGTGACCGTATAGCGCGCCGAGGGCTCGAGGCCGACGAGCAAGGCCCGGCCGTCGGTGTCGGTCACGGCGGTACGGTTGGTGGTGACGTCGGCGGCCGTCGCCGTGATCGTCGCGCCGGGCACGGCGAGTCCGCCGGCGTCGCTGACGACCACCTCGATGGTGCCGACGCTTGCTACCTGGGCGGCAGCCGGGCTGGCCAGCGCGAGCAGGCACAGCAGGGCGACCACATATTTCCTGATCTGCATTCGATGACTCTCCTGAAAACCGCGGCGCCTTGGGGGCTCGGCTCCGCGACGCGTCAAATTTCGGCGCGTGGGCTCGTGATGAGCCGAGTTCTTGAGGGGCAAATTGGATGCCGATCGTGACAGGGAGGTAAATGTCCGAGACCAGTCGTGTTTTCGGAATCTGCAGAGCTTCCTTAATCCAAAGTTCTGGATTAGACGATGGATGAGGCTCCTTATTGATGGATCGCTGGGAGAAGCAGATGTCCGAGGCGAGTCGGGCGCGCTACCATGGCCGATGCCCAAAACTACGACTGATCGCGCCGAGGCGCGCAACCGTGCCAAGGCCGCGGTGGCCCAGCTCAAGGCCCGAGTGGCGCGGCAGGCCGGCTCTGCGGCACCGGAGGCGCCGGGCGACGAGGGCGCCGAGCACGCCCCAATCCGACCGGCGGCACGCCGCTCCCACGCGCACCCCGCTGCCCACACGCAGCGACCGCAAGGGCGGCGCGAAGGCAAGTAGACATGTCCCAGCCGAGTTACGACGTCATCATCATGGGCGGAGGGCTGGCCGGGCTGTGCCTGGCCCGGCAGCTCCGCCGTGAGCAGCCCGACCTGCGAGTCCTCGTCGCCGAGAAGCAGCGGCATCCGGTTCCCGAGGCCGCCCACAAGGTCGGCGAGTCCAGTGTCGAGATTGCCGCGCACTACTTTTCCCACGTCCTCGGGCTGCACGAGCACCTGACGTCCCGCCAGCTCTACAAGCTGGGGCTGCGGTACTTCTTCACCGATCAGGGCAACCACGACGTGGCGACCCGCATCGAGGCCGGCCCGCGAACGTTCCCGCAGGTGCCGTCCTTCCAGCTCGATCGCGGCCGCTTCGAGAACTTCCTGCTCGAGGACAACCGGGCGGGCGGCGTCGACGTGCTCGACGGCGTCAAGGTGCTCGGCGTGGAGTTCGGCGATCCGCACCACCGGGTCGACGTCGAGATCGACGGCCGGACTCACGCCTTCCAGGGCCGCTGGGTGGTGGACGGCACCGGCCGGCACGGCCTGATCCGCCGCAAGCTCGGGCTGTCGCGCCCGTCCACGCACAAGGCCAACGCGGTCTGGTTCCGCATGGCCAGCCGCATCAGGATCGACGACTGGGCGAGCGGCAGCGCCTGGACGACGCGGGTGCCGTCGGGCGAACGGTGGATGAGCACCGTCCACCTGATGGGGCGCGGCTACTGGACCTGGTTGATCCCGCTGGCCTCCCACAGCCACAGCATCGGGATCGTCGTCGACGCCGACATCCACCCGTACGCGACGATGAACCGGTTCGAGAGGGCGATGGGCTGGCTGCACCAGCACGAGCCGCAGTGCGCCTCGTACCTCGAGGACCACCGCAGCCAGCTCGACGACTTCCTCGGGCTGCACCACTTCGCGCACGCCTGCACGCAGATGTACTCGGCCGATCGCTGGGCGCTGATCGGCGAGGCTGGTGTCTTCACCGACCCGTTCTACTCGCCGGGCTCGGACTTCATCGGCATCGGCAACGACCTGGTGGCGGAGCTGATTGCGCGGGAGCGGCGCGGCGAGGACATCGCCGCGCACGCGTCGTACTTCAGCCGGATGTACCTGCGCCTGTACGCGGCGTTCCTCAAGCTGTACGACGGGCAGTACCCGATCATGGGCAACGCCCAGGTGATGAGCGCCAAGGTCGCGTGGGACAACGCGTGCTACTGGGCGATCAGCGCGCCGCTGTTCTTCCAGCGCAAGTACCGCGACTTGGGCTTCATGCAGCAGCTCGATCCGCTGCTCGCCCGCTTCTTCCATCTGCACACGCGGATGCAGGCGAAGCTGCGGGAGTGGGACGTCGAGGACGCCGGCGCCGTCTACGGCCACGGGCACGTGAACTACATGGACGTGCCGTACCTGCGGGCGTTGCAGCAGGGCCTCGCCGACACGTTGAGTGACGAGCAGGTCACCGCCCGCCTGCACGAGAACTTCGCGGCGCTCGAACGGTTCGCCGCGGTGTTGATGCGGATGCCGGCCGGCGAGCGGCTGGATCGCGACGTCGCGGGCTTCGAGAACGTCGCGGCGCTGCAGTTGCCGCGCGCGCACGTCCGCGCCGCCGTGTAGGACGCAACGCACCGTAATGCGGTATGCGGGGCGTGAATGGACGTCGTTCGTAATGGACGTCGGCCTGATCGGCCGACGCCGGTTGATGGGCCGTTTCCGCCTTCGCACCTGCTACGGCGGACAAGCGGGGAACGGCCCCTACCCACGGACGATGGCGTGGTCGGCGATGCCTGATCGCGCAGGTAGGGGCGCCTCCCCGAGGCGCCCTGACACCGCCGCGTTGGTGAAATTCGTGAAATTCTGCAATTCTGAAATCGCCTGATGTCTGACCAGCCGCGCGTTGCGATCACGGGAATCGGCATGCTGTGCGCGCTCGGCGTCGAGCGCGAGGCGGTGTGGGAGCACATGCTCGCCGGCCACTGCGGCATCGGCCCGGTCACGCTGTTCGACACGGACGGCTACCGCAGCCGCATCGCGGCCGAGGCGGATCTGTCGGACGTCCAGGCCCGGTTCACGCCCTACCAGCGGCGGCGCTGGTCGCGCAGCGACCTGATGGGCGTGGTGGCGGCCGAGGAAGCGGTGCGCGATGCGGGGCTCGTCGAGAGCGGCGTCGACCCGACCCGCGTCGGCGTCCTGCTCGGCGCCGGCACCGGCGACCTCGTGCGCAACGAGACGTACTACTTCACGATGCGCGGCCGCGGCATCGCGCACGCCCGTCCCACCTGGATCCACGGCCACTTCTCGAGCACGCCGGTGGACGTCATCGCCGCGCACTTCGGGTTCGAGGGGCTGCGGTCCTGCCTGATGGCGGCCTGTTCGTCGAGCACGATCGCGATCGGCCAGGCCGTCGACGCGATCCGTCTCGGCCGCCTCGACGCGGCGCTGGCCGGCGGCACCGACGCGCTCTCGCGCCTGACGTTCTCGGGATTCAACGCGCTCCGCCTGATGGATCCGCAGCCGTGCCGCCCGTTCGACGCCTCGCGCCAGGGCATGAACATCGGCGAAGGTGCGGCCATCCTCGTGCTCGAGGACTGGGACCGGGCCCGGCGGCGCGGCGCCCACATCTATGCGGAACTGGCCGGTTACAGTTTCTCGTGCGAGGCCTACCACCCCACCGCCCCGGAGCCGGAAGGCGAGGCGATCGGCGCGACGATTCGCGCGGCCCTGGACGATGCGCGCGTCGACGCGACCGAGGTCGTACACCTCAACGCCCACGGGACGGCGACGCCGCAGAACGACAAGGCCGAGGCCAGGGGCGTCCACGTCGTGTTCGGCGATCGGGCCCGGCAGGTGCCGGTGACGTCGCTCAAGTCGATGTTCGGCCACTGCCTGGGTGCCGCCGGCGCGATGGAGGCCGCCGCGCTCGCGCTGAGCGTCGACCGCGGCGTCGTGCCGCCGACCATCCACCACGGCGGGACCGATCCCGACTGTCCCATCGATGTCGTCGCCAACGAGGCCCGGGCGATGGCACTGCCGTGCGCGGTGTCGACGAGTCTGGCGTTCGGCGGCAACGATTCGGCGCTCGTGATGCGACGGGCGTGAGCATGGCCTTACTCCCATGAGGTGTCCTGAATGGTGCGAATTCTCTCGTCGGCGCTGCGCGGACTTGCAGCAGTCGTGCTCGTGACCGGCGCGGCCTCGGCCCAGTCGGCCGCGCCGCCGCTCATCGATCGGGCGCTGTTCTTCGGCGACCCCGAGATCTCCGGGTCCCAGCTGTCGCCCGACGGCCGCTACCTGTCGTTCATCAAGCCGTTCAACGGCACCCGCAACGTGTGGGTGAAGAAGGCCGACGAGCCGTTCGCGAACGCGCGGCCGATCACCAACGACCAGAAGCGGCCGATCGGTTCGTACTTCTGGAGCCGCGACAGCAAGTACGTCCTGTACAGCCAGGACCAGGGCGGCGACGAGAACTACAACGTCTATGCGGTCGATCCGGCCGCCGCCAACGCCGCCGGCCAGCCGGTGCCGGCGGCCCGCAACCTCACCGACGCCAAGGGGGTGCGGGCGTTGATCTACTCGGTGCCCCGGAGCGATCCCGACACGATGTACGTCGGCATCAACGAGCGCGACAAGGCCTGGCACGACCTCTACAAGGTGACGATCTCGACCGGCGCCCGCACGCTCGTGCGCGAGAACACCGACCGCGTCGCGGGATGGCTGTTCGACGAGGCAGGGCAGCTGCGTCTCGGCACGCGGACCACCGACAGCGGCAGCACCGAGGTGCTGCGGGTGGACGCGGCGGCCCTCACGAAGGTCTACGAGTGCAGCGTCTTCGAGACGTGCGCGCCGGTGCGCTTCCACAAGGACGGCAGGCAGGCGTACCTGATCACCAACAAGGGCGACGCCGACCTGATCGGCCTGCAGCTGCTCGACCCGGCGTCGGGCACCGCGACGACGGTCGAGAGCGATCCCGACAAGCGCGTCGACCTGGGCAACGCGATGTTCTCCGATCGCACCGGCGATCTGCTCGCCACCGTCTACGAGGACGAGCGCATCCGCTACTACGTGAAGGACGCGTCACTGAAGGCCGACCTCGAGTTCCTCGAGAAGCGCTTCCCGGGCAAGGACATCGGCTTCCAGTCGTCCACCGCCGACGAGCAGCGCTGGATCGTCGTCGCCAGCAGCGACGTCGATCCCGGCGAGGTCTTCGTCTACGACCGCAAGGGACGCCAGCTCACTCCGCAGTACAAGGTCCGCGATCAGCTGCAGCGCGACCAGCTCGCCCCGATGACCGCGCTCACCTACAAGTCGTCGGACGGCGTCGACATCCCGGCCTTCCTCACGCTGCCCAGGGGCGCCGCCGCCAAGGGCCTGCCACTCGTCGTCTTCCCGCACGGCGGCCCGTGGGGGCGCGACACCTGGGGCTACGACACCTACGCGCAGTTCCTCGCCAACCGCGGCTACGCCGTGCTGCAGCCGAACTTCCGCGCCTCGACCGGCTACGGCAAGACGTTCCTGAACCTCGGCAACGGCAAGTGGGGCGAGACGATGCAGGACGACCTCACGTGGGGCGTCAAGCACCTGGTGGCGCAGGGCACCGTCGACGCGAAGCGCGTCGGCATCATGGGCGGTTCCTACGGCGGCTACGCGACCCTCGCCGGAGTCGCCTTCACGCCCGACGTCTACGCCGCCGGCGTCGCCATCGTCGCGCCGTCAAACCTGATCACGCTGCTCGACTCGATCCCGCCGTACTGGGAGTCGGTCCGCACCGTGTTCAACGTCCGCATGGGCGATCCGACCAAGCCCGAGGACAAGGCGCGGCTGATGAAGCAGTCGCCGCTCAATTCCGCCGACAAGATCACGACGCCGCTGCTCGTCGTCCAGGGGCAGAACGACCCGCGCGTCAAGCGCGCCGAGTCCGATCAGATCGTCGTCGCGCTGCGCGATCGCGGCTTCCCGGTCGAGTACCTGGTGGCGCCGGACGAGGGCCACGGGTTTGCGCGCCCCGTGAACAACATGGCGATGATCGCGACGACCGAGAAGTTCCTCGCGAAGCATCTGGGCGGCCGCTTCCAGGAGGCGGTGCCCGACGACGTGGCGAAGCGGCTCACGGAGATCACGGTCGACCCGAAGACGGTGACATTGTCGAAGCCTGCTGCCGCGTCCGCAGTCGGGACGCCGGCGCCTGCCGTCGACCTCGCCCCGATGACGGCCCGCTACGCCGCGACGATCGCGGTGGGCGGACAGAGCATCCCGATGACGATCGCGCAGGAAGTGCGCGAGGAGAACGGCGCCTGGGTGGCGGTGGAGACGGCCGACACGCCGATGGGCCAGGCGGTCGACACGACGGTGATCGCGAAGGGCACGCTGCTGCCGCGCAAGCGGACCGTCAAGCAGGGGCCGCTCGACCTCGCCCTCGACTTCGGCGACGCGTCTGCCACCGGCACGATGTCGATCAACGGCCAGGCGAAGCCCGTGAGCGTGACGCTCGAGGGACCGCTGTTCGCCGACGGCGCCGGATCGCACGCGGTGATCGCGCGCCTGCCGCTCGCGGCCGGCTACACCACGGCATTCCGCAACCTGGACCTGCAGTCGCAGAAGGTGCAGGTCAAGCAGCTGAAGGTTGCCGGTAAGGAATCGGTGACGGTTCCGGCCGGCACGTTCGAGGCGTGGAAGGTCGAGGTCAGCTCGCCCGACAGCGGCGCCACCCAGACGCTGTGGGTCGTGCCAGACACGCGCCGCGTCGTCAAGATGTCGGCGACGCTGCCGTCGATGAACGGTGCGGTGCTGACCGCCGAATTGGAGAAATAGGTCGGCGCGCGTCCCTACCGGCTGTTGACGATCAGGATCACGATCAGGATGAACGCGATCAGCAACGCCACCTTCGTCCAGCTGATCGGATAGGTGCCGCCCATCCGGCCGGTCGACGCGTTGACCACGACCTGGTACGACGTGCCGCGGTACACGTAAGTCATCAGGTACACGGGCACCAGCACGTGCTTGAACGTGCGGCCGCTCCAGGCCGGCGACATGTGCAGGTTCTGGTAGGTGTCGCCGGGAATCTGCTGGACGCACAGCTCCTTCAGGACCGCCGACATCCGCGTCAGCGCCTGTTCGGCCGCGTCCACGAGAATCACCTGGTACTGCTCGACGACGTGCCCCGAGAGATAGCCGGTGTCGTACGGCACCAGTTCCTGCGTCGGGAAGGGCTCGATCTCCGCGAGCAGGCCGCGGTCGATGCCCTTGGTGCCGGGGATCAGCGTGTCGTCGAAGAAGTGATCGACGATGCCTGACGCCGGCTGCCAGCGCACGCGGCGGACGCGGTTGTTGCCTTGTCTCTCGTAGTAGTAGTGGCCGGCCTCGGCGCGCCAGGGGCAGTGCACCTGCGCATCGAACGTCCAGTACGGCACGTACAGGCCGTGCAGCGTGTCGACCAGCGCCTTGCGCTTGAAGCCGTTGGGCGCGAACCACTTGCTGCCGAACCAGTGGCGCACCGTCTCGCGCACCTGCGCCTCGCTGATCCGGAACGGCAGCAGGCTCGACGGCGTGATCGGCGGCGTGATCGACGCGTAGTCGACCAGCGCCGGCGACCCGCAGAACTCGCAGTTCTGGCCCACCCGCGACGGCTCGTACACCATCACGGCCTTGCAGCTCCGGCACTGCACGCTGCGCGTCTCGGCCTGCCAGCCGCGATGATCGTCGTCGGTCTCGCGCAGCGCGCGCTCGAGGTCGAGTTCGTCGATCGGCCCGGTGCCGGGCGCAAATGCGTACTGCGCCTCGGTGCCGCAGAACGGGCACACGAGCCGCTGCTTGCCCGCATCCCATTCGGCCTGGGCGCCGCAGGCGATGCACAGGTGCTTCTGGAGCGCGGAGATCTCTTGGGGGATCAGTGGTGGTGGCGTGGACAACGGGGCGTGGAAGGAAGCGGTGAAGGGCGCGTTCGGGGAACGCGCCCTTCCATCAATTCGCGAGATACGAATCGAGCGCCGCGCGTGTCACGCGGTAGGTGCTGCCGATCTTCTTGGCCTTGAGCTCGCCCGACTCGATCACCGACATCACGTCGGCGTCCGACACGCCCAGCGTCTTGGCCACGTCGGCGACGCCGAGCAGGTCGATGCTCGGTGCAGCCGCCGCTGCCGCTGCGACTCCCCCGACCGCGCCGGCGCCCGGCGCGACAGGTGGCGTCGGCGGCGCCGTCATGCCGCTCTGCGCCAGCATCTGCTGGGCGATGCCGAAGCCGACCGCCAGTTCGGACGCCATGCCGGCAGTGCCCGCCGTGCCGCCCTGCTCGAAGCCCTTGGCCATCTGGTACTTCACGAAGTCGTTCAGGTTGCCGATCGCGGCCATGCTCGACCGCTTGTCGATCGCTTCCTCGACCTCCGGCGGCACCGACACGTTCTCGACGATGAACGAGCCGATCTCGATCCCGTACTTGGCGACAGTCAGCGGGTTGATCAGCGGCAGCAGTGCGTCGCCGAGCTCGCTGTAGCGTGTCGCCACGTCGAGCACCGGCACGCCGGACGAGGCCAGCGCGTCGCTGAAGATGCTGACGATGCGCGACCGCATCGTCTCGGCGAACTCATCGAGGCGGAAGTTGTGGTCCGAGCCCGCCACTTCCTTCAGGAACAGCTTCGGGTCGCTGACCTTGAAGTCGTAGGTGCCGAAGGCGCGCGCCCGGACGATGCCGAAGTCCTTGTCACGGAGCATGATGGGGTTGCTGGTGCCCCATTTGTTGCCCGTGAACAGGCGCGTCGTGACGTAGTAGATGTCGACCTTGAAGGGCGAGTTGAAGCCGTACTTCCACGACTTCAGCTTGGTCAGGACCGGAATGTTCTCGGTGACCAGCGTGTGCTTGCCCGGGCCGAACGTGTCGCCGAATTCGCCGAGATAGACGAACTGGGCCACCTGCGATTCGCGCACGATCAGCTGCGCGCCGTTCTTGATCGCCTTGTCGTCGTCCGGGAACCGGAACGAGATGGTGTCGCGCGAGTCGTCGGTCCACTCGATGATCTCGAGCAGCTGTCCCTTGATGAAGTCGAAGATCCCCATCGTTTGTGCTGGCCTCCCTGGCGTCGCCATTGTACTCAACCGGGCGATCCGCC
>CBIHOS010000161.1:0-11730 GCA_966211945.1 uncultured bacterium | reverse complement strand
TTCCTCGTTCCTCGTTCGACGTTCCCCGTTTGAGGCGTTCGGCGTTCGGCGTTCGCTAAGATGTGTCGCATGGCACGCTTGAGCCCCGCCGACGTCGACCGCATAGCCAGCCTGGCGCATCTGCGCCTCGGCGACGACCTGCGCACACGGCTGGCCGCCGACCTGGAGCAGATCCTCGACTACGTGGACCGTCTTCGTGCCGTCCCCACCGACGGCGTGCCGGTCACGGCGCACGTGAGCGAGGGTGCGGGCGACCTGCGGCCCGACGTGCCGGCGCCGTCGCTGCCGCGCGACGAGGCGCTGGCCAACGCCACCGACGCCAACCCCAGGAGCGGGCTGTTTCGCGTACCGCGGGTACTCGGCGCATGAGCGCGCCGACGCCAGCCTCATCGGTCACGACGGCAACGGCAGCGACCACTGCGGCGCTGGCGGCCATCGACGGCGTCGCGCCGCTCAATGCCGTGCTGACCGTCATGGCCGACCGCGCCCGCGCCCGCGCCGCGGCCGTCGACGGCCTCGATGCGGCGGCGCGCGCCTCGCGGCCCCTCGCGGGCGTGCCCGTCGCCATCAAGGACAACATCTGCGCGCGCGGCACCCGTACGACGGCCGGCTCGCGCATCCTCGAACACTTCATCGCCCCCTACGACGCCACCGTCGTCGAGCGGCTGGACGCGGCCGGCGCCGTCATCGTCGCCAAGACCAACTGCGACGAGTTCGCGATGGGATCGTCCAACGAGAACTCCGCGTTCGGTCCCGTGAAGAACCCGTGGGATCGGTCGCGTACGCCTGGAGGTTCGAGCGGCGGATCGGCGGCGCTGGTCGCGGCTGGCGCCGTGCCTGTGGCGCTCGGCTCGGACACCGGCGGATCGATCCGGCAGCCGGCGGCGTTCTGCGGCATCGTCGGCCTCAAGCCGACGTATGGGCGTGTGTCGCGCTTCGGGCTGATTGCGTACGGGTCGTCGCTCGACCAGATCGGTCCGTTTGCCCGCACCGTCCGGGAAGCCGGGCACGCGCTGGCGGCAATTGCCGGCCCCGATCCGCGCGACGCGACGACGGTCCACGCGGTGCCGTTCGAGGTGCCGGCCGCAGCCACGCTCGACGGCGTGCGCGTCGGCGTGCCGCGCGCGCTGCTGGCCGAGGGCGTCGAGGACGGCGTCCGCGAGGGCATCGAGCGCGCCCTCGTCCTCATGGTCGAACGGGGCGCCACGCTGCACGACGTCGACTTGCCGCACGCCGAGCACGCAATCCCGACCTACTACCTCGTGGCCACGGCCGAAGCGAGCGCCAATCTCGCACGGTTCGACGGGGTCAGGTTCGGCTATCGCGCCCCGGCCAGCGAGGCGACCGATCTCGCCTCGATGTATGCCGCCAGCCGCAGCGGTGGCTTCGGCGCCGAAGTCATGCGCCGAATTCTGCTCGGCACCTACGTCCTGAGCGCCGGCTATTACGACGCCTACTACCGCAAGGCGCAGCAGGTGCGCACGCTCATCACCCGCGACTACGAGCGGGCGCTCGCCGGGGTCGACGTCCTCGCGATGCCGACCGCGCCGACCACCGCCTTCCGGCTCGGTGAAAAGGTCGAAGATCCCTTACAGATGTATCTGGCCGACGTCTTCACGGTGAGCGCCAACCTGACCGGGCTGCCGGCGATCAGCGTGCCGTGCGGACTCGACGGGTCGGGGCTGCCGGTGGGACTGCAGTTCACGGGACAGCGCTTCGGGGAGTCGATGCTGCTGCGGGCGGCGGCCGCGTACGAAGACGCCCGCGGCCCGTTCCCGCTGCCATAGGCAGGGCCGCGCCGTCATTGGGTAGGGCCCGTTGTCCCAACGCGGCCTGACAGCCGGCGGGGCCGGGACAGCCGGCCCTACCGTTCCGAGGCTTATGCGGAGGCGAGGGCTGCGGTGCCCTTCACGCCCAGCCACACGAGCCCGGCCACGCACAACAGCGGCAGCAGCGGCAGCGCGAACACCGCGAGCAGCGCCAGCAATCCGACCACGCCGACCACCAGCGTCACGACCAGGCCGACGACAAGGCCGAACGCCCCGAAGACGAGGCCGAACATCAGTCCGAACAGGCCCTTCAGCAGCATCAGTGGCAGGAGCAGCACCCAGAACACCGCGCGCAGCAGGAACCAGCTGAACGCCAGCGCCACCGCAACCGCCGCCAGGCCGACCATCCCCAACACCAGCATTGTCGTCACGTCCTGTTGTCTCCTTGGGGTGATTTGACGAGGCAGCGCCCCCGGGTGTTCGGCGGGTGCGCTATCGTGTCGGCGTGACGGTCGACGCCGACCAGCTCGCACGGCTGGATGCGCTCGCGGAGCTACTGCCGCTGCTGTCGGAGGCGCTCGACATCCGCGACGTCTTCAGCCGCGTTTCCCGCATCTCCCACCGCGTGCTGCCGCACGACTCGCTGGCCCTGGCACTGCTGTCGCCCGATCGCCGGAGCCTGATCGTCCATGCCATCTCCGGCGACGTCGATTTCGCCCGCCCCGACCGCATCGCGCTGCCGGCGGAGTTGCAAGCACTCCTGGACGAGCCGTGGGACCACCTGCTCTGCGACGACATGCACGAAGACCCGGTCATGCGGCAGATGCCGCCGGTGCAGGCCGGGCTGCTGTCGTCGCTGCGGGTGCCGATGCGGCGCGATGGCCGCCTGATTGGCGGCCTCAACTTCATGTCGCGGGAGATCGGGCGCTTCACGCTGCGCGACGTGCCGATCGCGCAACGCGTGGCCGCGTACGCGGCGCTGACGCTCGCGCATCAGGAGCTGGCGGAGGCGGCCGCACGGGCGGCCGAAGCACGGGAACGGGCCGCCGCGCTCGAGGAGCGCGTCCGCGTCCTCAACGACGAACTCGCCGTCCTCGGCCGTGGAACGCCGCGCCGCATCGTCGGCACGTCGGCCGCCTGGCGGCAGGCGGTGGCGGAAGCGGCCCAGGTCGCACCGACCGATACGACCGTGCTGCTGACCGGCGAGTCAGGAACGGGTAAGGAAGTCCTGGCGCGTTTCATCCACGGCGCGTCGCCGCGGGCGTCGGGGCCATTCGTGGCGGTCAACTGCGCGGCGCTGCCCGAGCCGCTCCTGGAGTCCGAGTTGTTCGGCCACGAGCGCGGTGCCTTCACCGGCGCAACCCAGGCGCGCCCCGGCCTGATCGAACAGGCCGCCGGCGGCGTCCTCCTCCTCGACGAGATCGGCGAGTTGTCGGCCGGCGCCCAGGCCAAGCTGCTGCGGGTGCTGCAGGAGCGGGAGTTCCAGCGGCTTGGCAGCGGGCGCACCATCCGCGCCGACGTGCGTGTCATCGCCGCCACGCACCGGCATCTCCGCCGGATGGTCGACGAGGGCGAGTTCCGTGAGGACCTCTTCTACCGCCTGCACATCTTCGCCATTGCCCTGCCGCCGCTGCGGGAACGGCCCGAGGACGTCCTGCCACTCGCCGAGGCGCTGCTCGAGGACATCGGCCGACAGCTCGGACGCCGGGTTGCAGGCCTGAGCCGCGAGGCACGGCCGCGGCTGCTCGCGTACGAGTGGCCAGGCAACATCCGTGAACTGCGCAACGTGCTCGAGCGAGCGGCGATCCTGGCCGGGCGCGCCCCCATCGCGCCTCAGCACCTGGCACTGCCAGGCGTGCCGGCCGCGGGTGCGCGCGAACCGGGACGCCGCGCCGACGTGTCGGCAGTGGGCCGGCCCGACCTCGCAGGCAGCACGCTGCCGGACGTCGAGCGGCAGTTGGTCGCCGAAGCGCTCCGCGCCGCCCGCTTCAACAAGAGCCGCGCCGCCCGCACGCTTGGACTCACCCGAGCGCAGCTGTACGTGCGACTGCGCCGCCACGGTCTGGACTGGCCATCGCCAGAGTGACTGTAAATCGACATTGTGCAGATTCCTGCGCACGTCGAGCATGTCAACGACGTCACACGTTACCAGACTCTTTCATGTAAAGTTCACGCACGCAGTGACTTGCGGTGATGCCAGACTGTGGTGCGCGGTTGGCGTCCCGCTTGCCTTGTTCAACCCGCAGGAACGTCATGCCCAGACTCTTTCCGTGCATCCGCCCCTTGCGCACGGCCGCCCGCCAGCGCCGCCTGGATCGCCCGACGGTGACCAGCGTCGCGATGGCCTCGTGCCTGACCCTTGCCGCCGCGGGCGTTGCCGCCCAACCGGTGCCGCTCACCCTCGCGGACGCGACCGCGCAGGCGCTGCAGCGGCTGCCCGAACTGGCGATCCAGCGCGACGCCGTGGCGCTCGCGGGCGAGAGCGAGGTACGCGCCGCGGCGGCCTACGACCCTGTCGTCCGGATCGACACCCGCCTGCGCACACGGACGGACCCGATCAACACACTCTTTGTCGGCGCGCCGCCCGGGGCCCTCGCCCCCCGCAACACCGGCCTCTCGGGCAGCGCGTCGTGGAGCCGGCTGTTTTCGTCCGGCGCGACCGTCACGGCCAGCGCTTCCACCGCCGCTGAACAGACGAGCAGCCGGTTCGCGCTGCTGACACCTGCCTACTTCACGACGCTCGGCGTCGAGATCCGCCAGCCGCTGCTCGCCGGACGACGGCTCGATCCGCAGCGCCGCGCCCTGAAGGTGTCGGCCCTCGACTCGTCGCGCAGCCGCGCCGCCCTCGACCGTCTCGTCTCCGAGACGGTGGCGGCCGTCGAGCGCGCCTACTGGGGCCTGCGCGCGGCCATCGACGATGTCCGCATCCGTGAGCAGTCGCTGACGCTTGCCGACGCCCAGCTCGAGGAAACGGCGATCCGCGTCGAGGCCGGCGTGGCGGCCGAAGCCGAACTCGCGGCGCCGCGGGCCGAGATCGCGCGCCGCCGCGCCGATCTGATCCGCGCACGCGATCAGGCCACCAGGGCCGATCTGGCGCTGCGCGCGCTGATCACCGGCACCGCCGATGCGCCGGGCTGGTCGACGCAGTTCCACCTCACGGACGAGCCGACGCCGCCGGCGCCGGTCGAGCCCGTCGAACGACTGGTGGCTGATGCACTCGCGCGTCGGCCGGAGGCGGCCGACCTCGACGCCGCCCGCGAGATCGCCGCGATCGACACCGCCCTCGCCCGCGAGCGCACCCGCCTCCAACTCGATCTCGTGGCCGCCTACAACCTGCGTGGGCTGGCCGGCGGCGAGAACCACGACCTGTTCGTCCCGTTCCCGAACACGACGATCGTCGTGCCAGACGCCCAGCAGGGCGGCCTCGACGACTCGCTGCAGACGCTGGCCGCGCATCGCTTCTCGGACGTGTGGGTCGGGGTCAGCGTCGCGTTGCCGATCGGCAGGCGCGCCGCCAAGTCCGACCTGGTCGCCGCGACACTGCTCGAACGGCGCGTTGGCCTGCAGCGCGACCAACTCGCACAGCGCATCGCGACCGAGGTCCGGACCGCCGCCGCCGCACTGGCATCGGCGCGCGAACGGCTGGATGCTGCCGCCGCGCTCGAGGCAGCCGCGACCGACCTGCTCGAGGCCGAACGCGCCCGCTTCGACACCGGCCAGAGCACCAACTTCTTCGTGCTCACGCGCCAGACGGAACTCGCGCAGGCCTCGCTGGCCCTGGCGGCGGCGCGCATCGACGCGGCCCGCGCCACCACCGAACTCCATCGCGCCACCGGCCAGTTGCTGGAACGGCGCGCCATCCAGGTCGAGACGACGCGCCCGGTCGAGACACGAGCCGCGTCGCCGTCGAAAGGACTCCCCCGATGACCGTTCGCTCCGCTTCCGTCGTGCTCCTGGCGCTGCTGGCGCTGGCCGGCTGCCGGCAGGGTCCGCCCGACGACACGCTGCGCCTCAACGGCCGCATCGAGGCCGCCCTCGTCGATCTCGCGCCGCGCCTGCAGGCCCGCGTCGTCGAGATCACGGTGCGCGAAGGCGATCGCGTCAAGGCCGGCGACCTGCTTGTGCGCTTCGACCTCGCAGAAGCCGCGCTCGCACCCGCACGCGACGCCCAGTCGGTGGCGGCCGCCGAGGCGCGCGTCCGCGACCTCTCGTCGGGCAGTCGCGACGCCGAGATCGGCGCCGCCGAGGCCGAGCGCGCCGATCGCGTCGCCGCGCTGTCGCTGGCGCGTGAAGAACTCGCACGGCAGGAGCTGCTGCGCAGCCGCAAGGTCGGGACCCAGCGCGATCTCGATCGCGCGCGGTCGGAGGTCGCGCGCGCCGAGGCCGGAGTCACGGCCGCGACAGAACGGCTCCGGCTCGTGCGCCAGGGCTTCCGCCAGTGGCAGACCCGGCAGGCGGAAGCCGAACTCGGACGCGCCCGCCAGGTGAAGGCGCAATCGGACATCACCGTGCGCGAAGCGGAGCTGCGGGCCCCGAGTGACGGCGTCGTCCTCCACCGGCTGGTGGAACCCGGCTCGCTGCTGGGCCCGGGACAACCAGCGCTGACGCTCGGACTCGAGTCGCGCCTGTACGTGCGCACCTTCGTTCCCGAGCCTCACCTCGGACGCGTGCGGCAGGGACAGGCCGTGCAGGTGACGGTGGACAGCTTTCCCGATCAGCAGTTTCCGGCCCGGGTCACCGAGATCTCGCCGACCGCGGAGTTCACGCCGAAGGCGGTCGAGACCCGGGCCGAGCGCGTCAACCTCGTCTACGCCGCGAAGGTCGATCTCGACGCCGGCTGGAAGGCGCCGCTCGTGCCGGGACAGCCCGCCCAGGTGGTGGTCGCGGCGACGCATGCGGCCGGGGCGCCGCGATGAGCGCGATGATCGAGGCCGACGGCGTCGAGATGCGCTTCGGCGAGGTCACGGCACTGCACGGCATCTCGCTGCAGATTGCCCGCGGCGAACTGTTCGCGCTGCTCGGGCCCGACGGCGCCGGCAAGACCACGTTCTTCCGTCTGGTCGCGCGCCTGCTGCGCCCCACCGCCGGCCGCCTCACCGTCGACGGTGTGCGGACGTTCGGCCTCGTGCCGCAACGCTTCTCGCTCTACCAGGACCTCACGATCGACGAGAACCTGACCCTGCGCGCCCGCCTCTACGACGTGCCCGACAGCGTGGCGCGGCCGCGCACCTCGGAGCTGCTCGAACGGGTCGGGCTCGATCGCTTCCGGACGCGGCTGGCCGGTGCGCTGTCGGGCGGCATGAAGCAGAAACTGGCGCTCTGCAGCGCGCTGCTCACACAGCCGGAACTGCTGCTGCTCGACGAGCCGACCACGGGCGTCGACCCGGTGTCGCGCCGCGAGTTCTGGATCCTCCTCAATCAGCTGCACGCCGACGGACTCACGCTGCTCGTGTCCACGCCGTACATGGACGAAGCCGAGTACGCCTCGCGGCTCGCGTTCCTCGATGCCGGGCGGCTGACGGCGATCGGCACGCGTGAGGAGATCCTCGCCGCCTTCCCGCGCGCCATCGTCGAAGTGCGCAGCCAGGACCGCATGGCGCTGCGCCGGCAGCTCGCGGCCCTGCCGTCGGTGGACGACGTCTCGCTGTTCGGCACCGAGTTGCACGTTCGCGGCCGCGGCCAGGACGCCGAGGCGCTCCGGCTCGACGTCGCCCGCGCGCTCGGCGCCGCGGTCGGCGACGACGCCGTCCGCGCGATCGGGCCATCGCTGGAAGACGTCTTCGTCTGGCACAACGAGCAGCGCGCCCAGGTGGAGGATCCGGCATGAGTGCGCCCGCGCCCGACGCGCTGGTCAGCGCCCGTGGCCTGACGCGGCGCTTCGGATCGTTTGTCGCCGTCCGCAACGTCGACGTCGACATCCCGCGCGGCCGCGTCTTCGGCTTCCTCGGCCCCAACGGCTCCGGCAAGTCGACGACCATCCGCATGCTCGCCGGACTCCTCGCGCCGAGCGAGGGCCGCATCACCGGCTTTGGCGGGCTCGACCTCGCCTCCGACACCGACGGCTGGAAGCGGCGGCTCGGGTACATGAGCCAGAGGTTCTCGCTCTACCTCGATCTGACCGTCGAGGAGAACTTGCGCTTCTTCGGATCGGTGTACGGCCTGCGCACCGCGGCGCTCGCCGCGCGCATCGACGCCCTGGCCGACCGCCTGCGCTTCGGGTCCGCGCGATCGATCCTGACGGCAAGCCTCTCGACCGGGCTGCGGCAGCGCGTGGCGCTCGCCGCGGCGCTGCTGCACGAGCCCGAACTGCTGTTTCTCGACGAACCGACCGGCGGCGTCGATCCGACCGGCCGCCGCATGTTCTGGGATCTGATCTACGAACTGGCCGCCGACCGCGGCATGACCGTGCTGGTGACGACGCATTACATGGACGAGGCGGAGCAGTGCGATCGGCTCGCCTTCATCCTCGAGGGCGCGATCATCGCCGACGGGTCGCCGCTGGCGCTCAAGGCCCATCTCTCGGGCCGCCTCGTCGAAGTCGCGTTGGCCCGCGATGCCTTCGCCACGCTCGCGCGCCTGCGGCCGCAACCGATCTTCGAGGACGTCTACCTGGCCGGGCAGCGCGTGCGTGCGGTGCTGCGGCGCGGCGACGAGCGTCCGGCACGGGAGGCCCTGGCGGCGCTGGGCCCGACCGAGGAGACCGAGCCGTCGCTCGAGGACGTCTTCGTGTCGCTCGCCCGGTCGCGTGCCGCGAAGGGGGACGCCGCATGAGACGCCTGCTCGCGCTCACCTGGAAGGAGTTCATGCAGCTCAAGCGCGATCGCCTGACGCTGCGCATGATCATCTTCATCCCGCTGATGCAGACCCTGGTGTTCGGGTATGCGATCAACTACGACGTCAAGCACCTGCGCACGGTGGTGCTCGACGAGAGCCGCTCCTATCACAGCCGCGAGCTGGTCGCGCGGCTCACCGCCAGCGAGTACTTCGACGTCGTCGGGCGGGTCGACAGCTTCGACGAACTTCAGGGCGCGCTCGACTCGGCCGAGGCGAGCGTCGGGCTGGTCATCGACCGCGAGTTCGGCGCCAACCGGCACAGGGGCGCGCCGGCCGAAGCGCTGCTCATCGTCAACGCATCCGACACGACCACGGCGAGCCAGGCGATGTCGATTGCCAGCGGCGTCGCCACGCAGCTGTCCATCCAGACGCTGGCGCGGCGGGGCAACTGGCGCGGATCCGCGCTGCCGGTCGACCTGCGGGTGCGTCCCTGGTACAACCCAGACCTGCGCACGGCAACGTTCATCATCCCGGGGTTGATGGCGATCATCCTGACCTTCACGCTGATTCAGTTCACGTCCGGAGCGATCGTCCGCGAGCGGGAACTGGGCACGCTGGAGCAGCTGCAGGTGACGCCGGTGACACGCACCCAGTTGATCCTCGGCAAGCTGCTGCCGTTCATCCTCATCGGCTACGTCCAGCTGACGCTGACCGTCCTGCTGATGCGGTTCCTCTTCGGCATCCCGATCATGGGCAGCGTGACGCTGCTCTACGCGGTGGGCTTCCTGTTCATCGCCTCGGTACTGGGTCTCGGCATGCTGCTGTCGACGATCGCGCAGACGCAGCAGCAGTCGCAGCAGTTGTCGCTGATGTTCCTGTTGCCGTTCGTCTTCCTGTCCGGGTACGTCTTCCCGATCGACGGCATGCCGCCGGTCTTCCAGGCGGTGTCGCGCATCATCCCGGCCCGCTACTTCATCGAAGTGGTGCGCGGCATCGTGCTGCGCGGCGCTGGCGCGCGTGAACTGTGGGAGCCGATCGCGTGGCTGGCGTTCTACACGGTGGCGATCATCGCGCTCGCGGTGTTCCGCTTCCGCAAGACCGCGGCGTGAGAAACGGGCAGGGACGGCCCGGCGGGCCGTCCCTACCTACTCGCGTCAGCTCACCGCGACTTCGATCTGTCGCGGCTTCGCCTCGGCCTTCACCGGCAGCGTGATGGCGAGCACGCCGTCCTTGAACTCGGCCCGTACCTGATCGGTGTCGATCCGGGACGGCAGCGAGAACGAGCGGCTGAAGCTGCCATACGAGCGCTCGACCCGATGGAACTGCTCCTGCTTCACCTCGGTGTCGCGCTTGCGTTCGCCGCGCAGGGTCAGCGTGTTGTTCTCGACCCGCACGTCGATGTCCTCGCGGACGATGCCGGGCAGTTCGGCCTTCAGCACGATCTCCTGGTTGGCGTTCTCGTAGATGTCGACGGCCGGGAACCACTCACCGCGCTGGGTGAGGTCGTCGTCGTGGCGCCGGGTGTAGGCGTCGCCGAAGATGCGGTTGATGCGGTCCTGCATCTGGGCCATCTCGCGGAACGGGTCGAATCGCACCATGCTCATTGCGTCTCCTCCTCAATAGCGGGCGGCTATCCAGGCCACCCGTCCACTGTTGTTCGTAATGGTCCCGTCGAACCGGCGACGGGGACGTCCGCCGGCCTCTGCGCCTGCAGACCCACGCAGGTTAACTTTGACATGAGTGAGTGTCAAGCATTTTATATGCATGGTACGCACTCACATATTTCCGGAGCACGCTGTACGGACGGAGCGCCGGATCGGCGCCAACCCGTGCGATCATCCGAGGATGCTGTCGTTTCCAGAGGCGGCCGAACTCGCCGACGAGGTCCGTCGGCTCTTCGAGGACCTGCAGCACGCCCACGCTCACGACGCCGCGCTTGGCGGCGGACTCCATGCACCGCCGATGGACGTGATCGAGCGTGAGGACAGCCTCGAGGTCGTGCTCGACCTGGCGGGCGTCGCCGCCGAGGATGTACGCGTGCTCTTCAAGAACAACACGCTGGTCATCGCCGGGTGCAAGTGGCCGGCGGCCGGCTCACCGCCCCGAGCGACCGCGTTCCACCTGGTCGAGCGCAGCTTCGGGCGCTTCGCCCGGGCGATGCGCGTCAGCGTGACGCTCGATCTGGCCCACGCGCGGGCGACGATGGTCGAGGGCGAGTTGCGCGTGCGCCTGCCGAAGCTCAATGGCGGGCAGGAGTTCGCGATCCCGATCGAGAAAGCCGTCTGACCGCGTCGATGCGCATCCTGTTCATCGGCGACATCTTCGCCAAGGTCGGACGCGATCTCGTCAAGCGCGCCGTGCCCGCCCTCGTGCGGCGGCACGCGATCGATCTGGTGATCGCCAACGGCGAGAACGCGGCCGGGGGATTCGGCATCACGCGCGAACTGTCGAAGGAGCTGTTCGACACGGGCATCGCGATCATGACGTCGGGCAACCACGTGTGGGACAAGCGCGAGATCCTCACGTTCATCGACGAGGAGCCGCGGCTGCTGCGGCCGTTCAACTACCCGGCCGGCACGCCGGGACGCGGCTCGACGATCGTCACGACCGCCGGCGGCGTCCGTGTCGGCGTGCTGAACCTGATGGGCCGCGTCTTCATGACGGCGCTCGACGATCCCTTCTCGCTCGGGCGCGCCGAGATCGAGCGGCTCAAGGCGCACGCCTCGATCGTCTTCGTGGACTTCCACGCCGAGGCCACCTCCGAGAAGATCGCGATGGGCTGGTACCTCGACGGTCTCGCGACGGCAGTCGTCGGCACGCACACGCACGTGCAGACGGCCGACGCGCAGGTGCTGCCCGGCGGAACGGCGTATTGCACCGACGTCGGCATGACCGGCCCGCACGACGGCGTGATCGGGGTCGAGCGCGTTCCCGTAATCAACCGCTTCCTCACGGGCCTGCCGGCCAGGTTCGACACCGCGTCGGGGCTGCCGCGCCTGCACGGCGTCATCATCACGGCCGGCGAGGACGGAAGGGCGACGGCGATCGAACGCCTGAGCCTGACGCCGGCCGACATCGAGGACCTGGCGTGACCTCCCTCTTCGACCTGCCGTTCGAAGACGAGCCGCTGAAGCCGGAAGATCTCGAAGGTCCCCGCGACGTCGGGCGTCGGACGAGTCCGACGCCT
>CBIHOS010000160.1:0-11878 GCA_966211945.1 uncultured bacterium | reverse complement strand
GGCCCGGGCGCCGCGCCCGTCTCGCGCGCCCCACGCCGACGCCGGTGAGCGCGCCGGCCCTGCTGGCCTGGTCCGACGACATGGGCGCGCGGCTCGGGCTTGCCAGGCCGCCCCTCGGCCCGGGTATCGCCGCCGAGGTCTTCGCCGGCAATCGCGCCCTGCCCGGGATGCAGCCCTACGCGGCGCGATATGGCGGTCACCAGTTCGGCCACTGGGCCGGACAGCTCGGCGACGGACGCGCGATCACGCTCGGCGAACTGCGGGCGCCCGACGGCGTGTCGTGGGAGCTGCAGCTGAAGGGGGCCGGGCCGACGCCGTATTCGCGACAGGCCGATGGCCGCGCGGTGCTGCGGTCGTCGGTGCGCGAGTTCCTCTGTTCCGAAGCGATGCACCACCTGGGCGTGCCGACGACGCGGGCGCTGAGCCTGGTGACGACCGGCGAACCGGTCGTGCGCGACATGTTCTATGACGGCAGACCCGCAGCCGAGCCCGGCGCCATCGTCTGCCGCGTCGCCCCGTCGTTCGTGCGATTCGGCAACTTCGAGATCCACGCCTCGCTCGGCGAAGTGGACCTCCTCCGCCGGCTTGCCGACCACGTCGTCGCGGCGCACTACCGCGAGCTCGGCCCGCCCGGCAACGATGCCTACCTCGCGTTCTTCGAGGAGGTGTGCCGGCGCACGGCGGTGCTCGCGGCGCACTGGACCCGCGTCGGCTTCGTGCACGGCGTCCTCAACACCGACAACATGTCGGTGCTCGGACTGACGATCGACTACGGCCCGTACGGCTGGCTCGAAGGTTACGACCCCGGCTGGACGCCCAACACCACCGACGCCGGAACGCGCCGCTACCGCTTCGGGCAGCAGCCGAACATCGCGCTGTGGAACCTGGCGCGCCTGGGCGAAGCCCTGGCGCCGCTCGTGGAGAACCCCGACGACCTCTATCGCGGCCTCGATCGCTACCGCGACACGTTCGACGGCGAGTACGGCGCGATGCTGCGCGACAAGCTCGGCCTCGACGGCCTCGACACGAGCGCACCCGACGCGCTGATCAGCGAGCTGTTCGCGCTGCTCGAAGCCGAGGAAACCGACATGACGCTGTTCTTCCGGGGCCTCGCGGACGTGCCGCTGGATGCCGCGGCCGGGCACGACCGCAAGACCCGGCTCGAACCGCTGGTCCGGGCGTTCTACGACCCGCGGGTGCTGGAGGGACCGCACGGCGATCGCCTCGCGGCCTGGCTGGAGACGTATGCCGCCCGCGTCACGGCGGAGGGCCAGCCGGACGGGGCGCGCCTGGCGCGGATGCGGCGCGCCAATCCGAAGTACGTGCTGCGCAACTACCTGGCACAACTTGCGATCGACGCGGCGGCCCAGGGAGACACGTCGGTGCTCGAGCGTCTCCTGCGCGTGCTCGCACGCCCGTACGACGACCAGCCCGAACACGACGATCTCGCCGAGAAGCGTCCCGAGTGGGCCCGCCACCGCGCCGGCTGCTCGATGCTGTCGTGCAGTTCGTGAGTCGGTGGGCCCCGTTCTCTAGGTAGGGCCCGTTACTTCCCTCGAGCAGTGCCTTCCCGGCGCGGATCGGCGCCGGCGAACCAGCCGGTCGGCGTGCGTTCGATCGCCTGCAGGCCGGACGTCTGTTCGATGAGGCGCACCTGGTGACCGCGCGCTTCGAGCGCGGCGACCAGCGCCGGATCGACCCTGCCGGCCTCGAGTTCGGTCGGCCCGTTGCGGCTGCCGACGTTGGGCAGCGAGATCGCCGCCTGCACGTCGAGGCCCCAGTCGATCGTGCCCACGAGAACCTTGCCCACGTAGTTGATGATCGAGCTGCCGCCCGGCGAGCCCAGCGACATCCGTAACCGGCCGCTGTCGCGATCGAAGACCAGCAGCGGCGTCATCGACGAGCGCGGCCGCTTGCCCGGTTCGACCCGGTTGGCGACCAGCCGCCCGTCGGCCGTCCGCGGCGCCAGCGAGAAATCGGTGAGCTGGTTGTTCAGCAGGAACCCCTGGACCATCTGCCGCGAACCGAAGCCGTCCTCGATGGTCGTGGTCATCGCCAGCGCGCGGCCGGCCCCGTCGACGATCGAGATGTGCGACGTGGATGGTCGATCGATGGCAATCCCGGCCGGACGCGGTGCCGCACCGGCGGGCGCGCCTGCCAGGGCGCGTCCCATCGACCGCGGCCCGATGAGTCCCGCGCGGCCGGCGATGTACGCGGGGTCGATCAACCCGGCGACGGGGACGTCGGTGAACGCCGGATCGCCGACGTACGCGTCGCGATCGGCATACGCCAGGCGCGCCGCCTCGGCATACAGGTGCACCGCCTCCGGCACCATCGTCCAGCCGCCGTCGGGCCGGCGCGAGGGGCGCATCGACGACAGGTCGCGCGGTTCGAGCGCGCCCAGAATCTCGGCCAGCGCGATCGTGCCCGAGCCTGGCGGCGGCACACCGCAGATCTTCACGGTCCGGTACGGAAAGCAGAGCGGCTCACGCTCGACCGGCCGGTAGGCCGCCAGGTCGGCCTCCTGCAGCACGCCCGGGTTCGTCGGGTGCGCACGCACCTTCGCGACGATGGCGCGAGCGAGGTCACCGGTATAGAACGGCTCCACTCCCTCGGTGGCGAGGCGTCGCAGCACGGCGGCCAGCGCCGGGTTGCGCAGTCGAGTGCCGACGGTCTTCGGCTGCCCATCCGCCTGATAGAAGTACGCGCGGGCCTCGGGGTCCGTCATCAGGTACTTCTCCCCGGCCAGCAGTCTCGCCAGGCGCGGGCTGATGTCGAAGCCGTCCTCGGCCAGGCGGATGGCCGGTGCGAACAGGTCGGCCCACGGCAGCGTGCCGTAGCGCTGATGGGCAAGGGCGAGCATCCGCAGCACGCCCGGCGCGCCCACCGACCGACCGCCGACGATGGCTTCGGTGAGCGGCAGGGGCACGCCGTCGCGGAGGAAGAGCTCGTCGGTCGCCGCCGCCGGCGCGGTTTCCCGTCCGTCCAGCACCGCAACGCTGCGTCCGTCCCAATGCAGCAGGAACGCACCGCCGCCGATTCCGCTCGACTGCGGTTCGACCAGCGTGAGCACCATCTGGACGGCAATCGCCGCGTCCACGGCCGAGCCGCCGCGCTCGAGCATCGCGGCGCCGGCTTCGGTCGCACGCGGGTTGGCGGCCGCCACCATCCACGTGTTCGAGGACCAGCCCGGCTTGTCGATCCAGCCGCTCGACGCTTCTGGGGCGCCGGTCGGCGCGACGGGGCGCCGAGCCGCCGGAGGCGAGGCGCAGGCGATGACGACGAGGCAAGCCCAGGCGGGAAGGGCGCGGCACAGGCGGCGCATGTCGCGGAGGATACCGTACGGCCCGATGGCGGGCCGCTTGCAAGGACCGGCGGCATGAACATCGAAACCCTGATGACCGCCAATCCCGCGTGTTGCACCCCCGACACGCGCATCGAAGACGTGGCACGCCTGATGGTGCAGCACGACTGCGGCGAGATTCCTGTCGTGGAATCTGCCGGCGCCGGAGCGCTGCTCGGCGTCATCACCGACCGCGACATCGTCGTGCGGCTGATCGCCGAAGGTCGCGATGCCCGGCAGGCCAAGGTGGACGGATGCATGAGCCAGCCGGTCTACTCGCTGCGCCCGGACGCGCAGGTGAGCGACGCGATGGAGTTGATGCAGGCCCACCAGGTGCGGCGCCTGCCGATCGTCGACGAGCGCGGCGCGGTGCGCGGGATGTTGTCGCAGGCGGACGTGGCCCGCTGGGCGAGCGCCGAACAAACCGGCGACCTCGTCCGCGACGTCTCGGAACCGCAGCGCGTCCCGTAGCGCGAGCGGCGGCGATCGGCTGTCGGACGGCGCGCCTGTCCGCCGAAGCCTCGGCACAGGCGGGCGAGCCGTCCCCGCCTAACGGCTCGCGATGCGCAGGCTGGTGTCGAGCGTGGCCGGCGTGACGACCGTTCCGGTCAGCCCGGCCTGCACGACCGCCACGCCCAGCGCGAGCGCGTCGATCGCCGAGGCGACCGACGACAGCGGCGGCGTGCCGCGCGCCATGGCCGACAGCAGGTCGTCGATCAAGGTCTGGGGCGTGCGGTCCTCGTCGCGTTGGTGGACCGCTGGATCGACCGGCACGAGTTCGCGAAAGCCTGTGTAGCGCGGGCTGTCGGCCGGCACCAGCACGTCCCACACGTCGTTGCCGATGCGGATGCGGCCGCCGGCGCAGACCAGGTCGCACTGGAAGACGAAGTAGTGCTTTGCGCCGCCGGTGACGAACGCCTCGACGCCGCTGGCGAACACGATGCGGGCCCGGCCGCCGCGATCGGGATGCCCGCTCCCGGCCACCGCGTCGGCGTCGCGGACCACGTGCGGGTGCGCGTGCCCGTGCCCGGCGTCACGTCCGTCTCCACTGGCGTCGCCGGCGTCGACCGGCGCGTCGAGGCTGGCCTCGACGCGGGCCCAGGGTCCACACCAGGCCAGCAGCAGATCCCACGCATGGGTTCCCGTATGGATCACGTGACCGCTGAACAGCACGTGGACGGTCTCGAGGCGCCCGAACGTCGCCTCGGCGAGCCAGCGCCGCACCGACCGGTAGCGCGCCTCGTGCCGTCGCGGGTAATCGACGATGGCGGCAGCGCCAGCGCGATCGAGATCGACCGCCAGGACGCGGGCCTCGTCGACGCTGCAGGCAATCGCCTTCTCGATCCACAGGCCGCGCGCACCAGCCGCCAGCGCGGCCCGACACATCGCGACCCGGTCCGGTGCGTAAGCGCACACCGACACGAGGTCGGGGCGCTCACGCTCGAGCATCCGCTCGTAGTCGTCGTACAGGTGATCGGGGCCGATGGCCCAGTCGTGACCGAACGTCGCGAGGCGCTCCGGATCGACGTCGCAGCCGGCCGCAAGCGCGGTCTCCGGGTGCGATGTGTACCAGCCGGCATGGGTGTGCGGCCTGGCGCGCAGCGGATCGCGCTCGAGCAGCGAGGCGATGCGGCCCGTGCCGATGATCGCCGCGCGCAGGGCCGGACGGGACGTCATCGCGCGCTACCGTGCCCCGGCAATCCGCAGGCGCACCGGCACGCCGACGAACCGCTCGTAGCGGGCTGCCGCGGCGCCGATGCCGGCCCGTTCGGCGGCGGTGAGACGCCGGAGCGGGTGGACGTCGACGGCCGGGACCTTCGCACCGGCCGCGACGCGCCAGGTGCCGGCGATCTGCCCGTCGATCACGAGCGCGTGCTGGAAGACCACGCTGCGCACCGGCCCGGCCGCTGCAGACGGCGCGCCGTGCGGCACCAGCACCCGATCGCGGTACGCCACCGCGTACTCGTCGTAGATCGGCAGCAGGTGCACGAGCGGCCGCGCGGCGGTCGCGGCGACGCCGCTCTCGATCCACCAGTAGCGCAGTCCGTCGATCTCGATCGACGGCGCCCGAAGGTGGCCGAGCACGCGGGTGGCGTCGGAGATGCGCAGCCCGCTCCACCAGGCGAAGTCGCGGGCGGTGGCCGGCCCGTGACTGCGGAAGAACCGGACGACGAGGGTCTCGAGCGCCTGGTCGGCATCGAGGCGCAGGGCGCCGGGTGCACGCTGGTCCACCAACGCGTACGTGAACTGCCTGCCGCGGCGCGGCCCGCTGCAGATGACGGCCTCGAGTTCGGCGTGCATGACGAGATGCGCGAGGCGCTGACCGCCGGCCGCAATGCCTTTGGCCGCGAGTGCCCCAGCCAGTTCGGCGCGCGTCCGGTGCGGCGTTGCCGTGAGCGTCTGCTCGAAGACCCGTCTGGCCTTCTTCAGGGTCGGTGCATCGATTTCGAGCCGGCGGTCGTATGGCGCCATGGTCCGCTGGATGCGCGGGCCGGTGAGGGCGAGCATCCACCGAAGGTCGGCCGGCGTCACGAAATGCCAGGTCGGGCGGAGGACGTGCGTGCGGAGCAGCCGCCCCTCGTCGAAAGCCGACGCCACCGCCGCATCCGCCGGTTCCCCCTGGAGACGCAGGCCCAGGGCCCAGCGGGCCGGCCCGTACTCCTGGGCCTGCACCGCGCCGAACCAGCCGACGACGTCTTCGGGGCGCGAGAAGCCAGGGATCGCGAGCCCCTGGGCCTCCTGCCGCTGCCAGATGGCGGGGTGACGCCCGGGAACGGCCGGTGGGAGCGTGCGCGGCGGCATGGTGGCGCCATTGTCGGCGCGGGAGGCTCCTGGGTCCAACGACTGCCGTCGGCCGGGCGGACGGGCCGGTGGGCGCGCGACAAAGCCCGAGCATTCGAGACTCAGCCGTGCCACAATCGGCCGGTTCCCCTGAACGTCGTGCATGTCGCGCCAGGAAGGCATCGAAGGACCGCGTGCGATGACAGGAACCAGTGACCCGATGCCGCTCGACAGCGCGGCAGTCGACCGTGCCGTGCTCGACGCGATCGCCGCGGGGCGGCCCCTCCGCGACGTGCTGGACGTCGTCGCGCGCGGGCTCGAGTCGCTCATGCCCGGGTGGCTCGTGTCGATCCTCCTGGTCGGCAGCGACGGCACGACGCTGAGCCACGGCGCGGCTCCCAGCCTGCCCGAACCGTACCTGCGCAGCATCGACGGTCGCGCCGCCGGGCCGGCCGCCGGCTCCTGCGGCACGGCGGTGTACCGGCGGGCCGTCGTGATCCCCGAGGACATCGCGGTCGATCCGCTGTGGGCCCAGTACCGCGCGCTGGCCGAGCGGCACGGCCTGCGCGCCTGCTGGTCCGTGCCCGTCTGGGACGGCCGGGGCCCGGTCCTGGCGGTGTTTGCCGTCTACTTCACGCGCCCGGCGGCGCCCGAGCCCGCTCATCGCGCACTCCTCGATCGCTACGTCCACCTGGCGCTCGTGGCGATCCAGCACGATCGCGCCCAACGCGAACTCGTCGCCAGCGAGGAGCGCTTCCGGACCCTGTTCCGTGACGCCGCGTTCGGGCTCGCCGTTGCCGACCTGTCGGGGCGCTTCGTGCAGGCCAACCTCGCCTATCAGCAGATGCTCGGGTACGACGAGGCGGAGTTGCGGACGCTGCGGATCGCCGATGTCACCCTGCCCGAGGACCACCCGCACACCGCCGCCCGGCTCGCCGAGCTCCTTGCCGGCCGCCGCGAGTCGTTCGTCCTGGAGAAGCGCTACGTCGCCCGTGACGGCCGCGTCTTCCCGGCCCGCGTGACAGTGAGCGCCCGGCGCGACGCCGACGGCCGGATCATCGAAACGACCGTGGTCGCCCAAGACATCTCGCAGCAGCGTGCCGCCGAGGCCGACCGGGCCCGACAGCAGCGCCTCCTCCAGATGGCGTCGGAGGTCGGACACCTCGGCGCCTGGTCGCTCGAGGTGCCGAGCTACGTCATCCACCTGTCCGGCGAGGCACTCGCGATTCGGGGCTTCGCGCCCGGCGACAGGCCGACGCCCGGCGACCTCGTGGCGCAGTTCGACGCCGAGCACCTGCCGCAGTTGCTGGACGCGTCCCGGGCGTGCATTGCCAATGGCACGCCGTTCGACGAAGAGGGCCGGATCACGACGGCGCGCGGCGACGTCCGCTGGATCCGGACGATCGGCCAGGCGGTCCGCGACGCGTCCGGTGTCATCGTCGGCCTCCAGGGCGCGATGCAGGACGTCACCGGGCGCAAGCAGCTCGAACTGCGCTCGCTACGCTCGCAGCGGCTCGAGAGCATCGGGACGCTGGCCGGCGGCATCGCGCACGACTTGAACAACGTGCTCACCCCGATCGCGATGGGCGTCGGGCTCCTCAAGGTCGAGGAACACGACGAAGGCCGCCTGCAGCTGCTCGGCGTGATCGAGTCGAGCGCCGCCCGGGCTGCCGACATGGTCAGGCAGGTCCTGTCGTTCGCGCGCGGCGTCGAGGGACAGCGCAAGGTCTACGCGCCGGCCCGATTGCTGTCCGAGGCGGTGGCGCTGCTCGCCGATACGCTTCCCAAGCAGATCCGGCTCGAGATCGAGGCGCCCGCCGATCTCTGGCTGGTGCTCGCCGACCAGACCCAGATGCACCAGGTGATCGTCAACCTGTGCGTGAACGCGCGCGACGCGATGCCGACGGGCGGGGCACTGACGATTCGCGGGCGCAACGTCACGATCACGCAGCCCCCCGCCGACGACCCGAGTCTCGCGCCGGGACGGTACGTGTCGCTCAGCGTCGAGGACACCGGCGAGGGCATCGCACCCGGCATCCTCGACAAGATCTTCGACCCGTTCTTCACGACCAAGCCCACCGGCCTCGGCACGGGCCTCGGCCTGTCGACGTCCCTGGGCCTGGTCCGAGGCCACGGCGGCCGGATCGACGTGCGGAGCGTGCCTGGCAAGGGCAGCTGCTTCGAGGTCCTGCTGCCGGCGGCCGACACCGAGGCCGAACGGCTCCCCGAACAGGCCGACGCGCCATCGCCGCCGCTCCACGGCAAGGGCACGGTGCTGGTCGTCGACGACGAGCGGGCCGTGCGCGGCGTGTCGCGCTACGTGCTCGAGGGTGCGGGCTACGCGGTCATCGAAGCCTGCAGCGGTGAGGAAGCGGTCACCGCCCTGTCGTCGCGCGGCGACGATGTCGTGGCGGTGCTGACCGACATGATGATGCCGGGCATGGACGGTCCGGCGCTGGCCCGCCATATCCGGGCGCGCTGGCCCGACATCCCGGTGGTCGGCATGAGCGGGCTCGGTGCCTCCGATCGGTTCGGCACCGAGACGCTCGGCGTGCGCGCCTTCCTGCCGAAGCCGTTCACCCCGGATGTCCTGCGGTCCACGCTCGAAGCCGTGTTGTCGGGCACTGCCTGATTGTAAGCGGTCGCTTCCCGGTCACTGGGCGCGAATCGTCGCGGTGATGTCGGTGCGCAGGGCGCGGACGATCGGCGCCGCGCACGCCACCGCCGTCACCAGCATGACGATCGCCGCCGGCCACGCCACCGCGGCGAGGTCGCTCGTCGTGACGCCGAACAGCAGCGCGCCAAGGTAGCGTTCCGACCCCATGCCGACGATGAGGCCCCCGATGCCGCCGAGGACCACCATCGTCGTCACGCCGCCGGCGACGAGCCGGGCGATCCGGCCGGTCGGGGCGCCGAGTGCCAGGCAGATGCCGATGTCGCGGCGGCGCTGCACGACCAGGTAATCGGTCACCCCGTACAGCCCGACGGCCGACAGCAGCAAGGCCACGGTGGCGAAGAACGCGCCGAGGGTGGCGAGGAGACGCTCGCGCACCGTCTGCGCGGCAATCACGCTCTCCTGCGTGCGGACGCTGCTCACGGCAATCGTCGGGGTCTCTTGCGCGACCCGCGCCCGGATCGAGGCGGTCAGCGCCTGCACGTCCGGCGTCGTCGCCCGCACCAGGAATGCGGCGGTCAGCCGCTGGCGTGGCACGTCGCCCTGCAGCGTGTCTCGGAACGGGACGTACGCGACCGGCGGCACCGACTCGCGCAGGTCCCGATACCGCGCGTCTCCGACAACGCCGACCACCGTGATGGCGCGGCGAGTGCCGTTGCGCCAGGGCATGTGGAAGACCTTGCCGAGCGGGCTGCGGCCACCGTAATAGGCGCGGGCGAACGCCTGGTTGACGACGGCGACGCTCGGATTGGCCTCGCCCGGGCGGATGTCGCGGCCGTCGCGCCACGGGACGCCGATCGTCTCGAGATAGCCCGGACCCACGCCGCGGAAGAAGGACCGCGGCTCGGCCGGCGGCGCGCCATCGATCGAGATGAAGTTGTTCCAGCTGGAGCCGTCGAGCAGCGTTCGGTCGCCGAGCGCGGCCCTGTCCACCCCGGGGAGCTCGCCGATCGCGGCAATCGCCCGTTCCCACTCCTCCACCGGACGCGGCGTGGCGCTCACGGCCTGCACCGCCAGCAAATGCTGTGGCACGAAGCCGAGCGGCTGCTTCGCCAACCGATCGAGCGTTGCCACGAGCAGGCCGCCGACGAAGACGACGAGCACGCAGAACGCGACCTGCACCATGACGAGGCCGAGCATCAGCCGCCGGTGCGAGCGCGGTGTGTGGCCGCCCTGCAGCGCGGCGGCGGGCGTCACCCGCAGCGCGACCAGCGCTGGCGCCAGCCCGAACAGCAGCGTCACCGCCATCGTCAGGGCGGCTCCGAACGCAAGGCTGCGGAGGTCGAACTGCAGGGCCAGCCAGGCTGGGTCCTCGGCGGTGTTGACGCGTCCGACGACCGCCGGGCCGGCGACGGCGGCGAAGACGGCCGCGAGGAGGGCGGCGAGGACGCCGATCCAGACACACTCGGCCAGCACCAGTTGCAGCACGCTCCGGCGGCCGGCCCCGAGCGACACGCGCAGCGCGAGTTCCCGGGATCGCGCCGCCGTACGGGCGATCATCAGGTTGCCGACGTTGGCGCAGGCGACGAGCAGCACGAGGCCGACCAGCAGGGCTACCGCACCGAGACCGCTGCGATACCGCTCCTGCAGGCTGGAGACACCAGCTGCGGCCGGGTCGAGGCGCGCCCGTTCGGTCAGCAGACGCTGACGCAATACCGCGGGGATGCCGGTGAAGGTCGGCGAGCGGAACAGCTGGTAGGCCGTCAGCTGCGCCTGCAACTGGTCGCGGATGCTGACCGGCGACACGCCCGTGTGCACGAGGACCAGCAACCGCAACCAGGTCGAACTGACCTCCGCCGCGCTGGGATGCATGGTGCCCGGCAGCCACACGTCGACGCTCACGCCAGGTTCGACGCCCGTGAACGGCGCGGCGACGACCCCGACGATCTCGAACGTGGTCGGCCCGAGCCGGAGGGAGCGGCCGAGCGCGCGCGGGTCGCGCGCGAAGCGCCGCGTCCAGTAGCGCTCGCTGATGACGGCCACCTGATGGCCGCCGAGCACCTCGTCGTCGGTCGTCGTCAGCAACCGGCCGGCCGCCGGCCGCAGCCCGAACTGCGTGAACACATCGCCGGACACGTACTGGACGTACGCCTTCTCGATGTCCTGATCGCCGCCGAACGTGACGTCGGAACGGGTCGCGTAGGAAGCGCCGAGCAGCGTCGCGCCGGAGACGGCGGCGCGCATCCGCTGGAAGAGCGGGTACTCGACGCCGTCGAACGAGCGCGGCGGTGCGTCGGGCCCATGGCTCTCGCGCACGAGCACGTGCAGGCGCGCCGCGTCGCGGATCGGCAGCGGCCGGAACAACAGGGCGTCCATCACCGCGAACGTCGTGAGACAGGTGCCGACGGCGAGCGCCAGGGTGACGATGGCGGCGCCCGAACGCAGCTTCGCGCGCGTGATCTGACGCCAGCCGTAGGCCAGATCGCGCAGCAACTGATCGACGGTCGGAAACGTCCAGACGTCGCGTGTGTGGGTGCGGACGGCGAGGGGGCTGCCGAGATCGCGGCGCGCCGCGGCGGCCGCGGCGTCGGGCGTCATCCCGGCCTCGACCAGCCGCGCCGCTTCGAGCTCGAGGTGACACTGCAGTTCCTCGTCGAGCGCGTCGGTCTGTCGGCGACGCGCCAGCAGGGTGCGCAGGCGGAACAGGAGCCAGCGGAGCGCGTCCATCTACGACTCCTGCCGCTCGGCGCGCAGCACCCGCGCGATCGCCAGCGATATCTGGTCCCAGCGCGACTGCTCGGCGGCCAGCTGACGACGGCCGGCGGCAGTGAGGCGGTAGTACTTGGCGCGCTTGCCCTTGTCGGACACCGCCCACTCGGCGGCGAGCCAGCCGCGTGCCTCGCCCCGATGGAGCGCCGGGTAGAGCGACCCGGTCTCGACCTGCAGCACCGCTTCGGACGACTGGCGGATGTGCTGCGCGATCGCGTGGCCGTGCGCCGGCCCGAAGACCAGGCTGCGCAGGATCAGCAGATCGAGCGTGCCCTGGAGAAGGTCGAACGACGAGACGCGGCCGGTCATTGTGTAGACACTCTACGGCACATGACGTAGACCCTCTACACAAAGTTCCCGCCTTCGCCAAG
>CBIHOS010000159.1:0-11994 GCA_966211945.1 uncultured bacterium | reverse complement strand
GCGGCGGCCCCATCCGGACGGGCGGGGAGTGTCGGGAGGACAGGACGGCAGTCGGCAGGCGGCGGTAGGGAGTGGGCGGTAGCCAGTAGGTGGTAGGCCGCAGGCGAGCGAACGGGACGACGGGCGTCTCCGTCCCGTGCAGTTGAGCGACAATGGCCGGGTTCGACAGAAAGGATCCCCGATGCTTCCTGCCATGTCCCTGCGCCGGCCGCTGCTGGCGATCGCGTTGGTGGCTGCCCCGGCGCTGCCGCTGGGGGCCCAGCCCGCACCGGCACCCGCGACGTCCGCCGTGGCCGTCCCGGCCACTGCACCGCGCCGGATCGCGGTTGGCGACGTCGATCGCATCGCGACCGTGCGCGACCCGCAGCGCTCGCCCGATGGCGCGTGGGTCGCCTACGCCGTCGGCACCGTGGACGTGGCCAAGGACAAGACCGACAGCGACGTCTGGATGGTCAAGTGGGATGGCAGCGAGGGCGTGCGCCTCACGTCCTCGCCCGAGTCCGAGTCCTCGCCGAAGTGGAGTCCTGACGGCAAGTGGATCTCCTTCGTGCGGCAGGACGAGAAGAAGAAGGCGCAGGTCTGGACGCTGAGCCGGCTGGGCGGCGAGGCGCAGAAGCTGACCGACCTGGTCGGCGGCGTGTCCGACTACGAATGGTCGCCCGACGGCAGCCGCCTCGCCGTGGTGTCGCGCGACGTCGACCCCGATGCTGCCGACGAGAAGCCCGACCGCGCCGCCAAGCCGATCGAGATCGAGACCTTCAAGTTCAAGCGCGACGGCGTCGGCTACGTCGACGGCAAGCTCCGCTCGCACCTCTATCTCTTCGACGCCGCCAAACGGACGACGACGGCACTGACGTCCGGCCCGTACGACGACACGGCGCCGGCCTGGGCGCCCGACGGCAAGACCCTCGCGTTCCTCAGCGCCCGCTCGGACACACGCGAGAAGTCGACGACTCGCGAGGTGTACGTCATCGAGGCCCGTGGCGGCGCCACGCCGCGCGTGGTGAGTGCCCGGGTCGCGCGCCACACCGAGCCGCTCGCGTTCAGTCCGGACGGCACTCGCCTGCTCTACATGGAAGGCGGCGACCCGCGATACGACGCCTACGAGCAGTACCGCATGGTGACCGTGCCGGTTGCCGGCGGCCCGGCCACGCCGGTGACGCCCGACCTCGATCGCCCGGTCGGCGACGCCGTGTGGTCGGCCGATGGCCGCCGCGTCACCTTCATCGTCAGCGACGACCGCGAACAGTACGTCGCGACGGCGCCGGCGGCCGGCGGCGCCGCCACGCGCGTGACCTCGGGTCCGCAGGTGATCCGGGCCATCGCCGAGAGCGCCGCCGACGCAAACCTCGCCGTCACGCTCAGCACCGCGGCCCAGCCCGACGAAATCTACGCGCTCGACAACGGCGCGCTCCGCAAGCTCACGACCCACAACGACTGGATCGCGAAGGAACTCACGCTGGGCACCGTCAAGGCGGTCGAGTTCACCACCAAGGACGGCGTGCGCATCGGCGGGCTGCTGACGCTGCCGCCTGGGGTGACCACGGCGTCGCGGCTGCCGCTCGTCCTGCACATCCACGGCGGTCCCAACGGCCAGGACACGCACGGCTTCACCTTCGACCGCGAGTGGATTGCCGCCAACGGCTACGCGGTCCTGCAGGTGAACTACCGCGGCAGCAACGGCCGCGGCCAGGCCTTCCAGTCGGCGATCTTCGGCGACTGGGGCAACAAGGAAGTCGTCGACCTGCTGGCCGGCGTCGACTGGGCGATCGAGGAAGGCATTGCCGATCCGAACCGCCTCGGCCTCGGCGGCTGGAGCTACGGCGGCATCCTGACCAACTACACGATCGCCACCGACGCGCGCTTCAAGGGTGCGGTCAGCGGCGCCGGCAGTTCGCTGCAACTGACGATGTACGGGACCGACCAGTACATCGTGCAGTACGAAACCGAGATGGGACAGCCGTGGAAGACGATGGACCGCTGGATGAAGGTCTCCTACCCGTTCTTCGAGGTCGACCGGATCAAGACGCCGACGATGTTCATGACCGGCGAGAAGGACTTCAACGTGCCGGCGATCGGCAGCGAACAGATGTACCAGGCGTTCAAGTCGACCGGCACACCGACGCGCCTCATCGTCTATCCAGGCCAGTTCCACGGCATCACGCGGCCGAGCTACCGGCGCCACCGCATGGAACAGTGGGTCGCGTGGTTCGACAGGTACGTCAAGGGCACGACCACGCCCGGCACGACCGCCGCGTCGACGACCGCCACGGCCGCCCAGCGCTAGCGTGCTTCGCGAGCAGCAGTTCGCCGCTCGCCGCTCCCCATCCTGGGCGTGGTGGGACGCCTGGCTGGCGTCCCGCCAGGCCGGGACGGCCCTGCCCGACGACGACGGCGACATCGCGCCGCGCTTTCGACGGCTGTGCCACGACCTCGCGCTGGCCCAGGACCGCAACTACTCGCTCGATCTCGTGAACACGCTGCAGGCGCGCGTCCTCGGCGCGCACCAGGCGATCTACGGCGCCGCCGGCCGGCCGTCGCTCGGCTGGCGCGCGTTCGTCGCGCGTGACCTGCCGCGGCTGGTGCGCGACGAGTGGCGCCTGGTGACCGCTGCCGCAGCCCTGCTGCTCGGGCCGCTGGCGATCGTGACGGCACTCGTGATCGCGATCCCCGCCGTTGCCGATTTGATTCTCGACCTGGACACCCGCGTGCGGCTCGAAGGCATGTACGACCCGGCCGCCGCCGGCAGCCGCGTGCGCGGCGCCGCGCAGGACTGGCAGATGTACGGCTTCTACATCGCCAACAACGTCCGCATCGACTTCCAGTGCTTCGCCGGCGGCATTCTCTTCGGCGCCGGCAGCGTGTTCTTCATGCTCGCCAACGGCCTCATGATCGGCGCCGCGGCTGGCTACGTGACGTCGGTCGGCGGCGGCGTGCCGTTCTGGTCGTTCGTGGCCGGACACAGCGCGTTCGAATTGATCGGTGCCGTGCTCTCGGGAGCGTCCGGGCTGATGCTCGGACGCGGCCTGCTGGCCCCGGGCGTGTGGCCGCGGCGCCATGCGCTCGCGCTCGAAGCGCGCCGGGCAGTGCCGCTGCTGATCGGCGCGGCGCTGCTGACCGCGCTGGCGGCGATCGTCGAGGCCTTCTGGTCGCCGCTGCGGGTGGTGCCGCCGCCGGTCAAGTACGCCGTGGGTGTGGCGCTGTGGGCGTTGACGGTCCTGTACTTCGTGCGGGCGGGGCGCGATGCGGACTGACGCGATCGCGGTCGAACTGCGGCCACGCAGCGAGTGGGAGGCCGTCGATCTCGGGCTCGAACTGGCCCGCGCCTGGTTCGGCCCGCTCGCGGCGGCGTGGGCCGCCGCCTACGTCGCGCCGGCGCTGCTCCTCGTGGCCGCCTCGCCGCGCCCCTTCGCCACCGCCGCCGTCGCCTGGCTGCTCCGGCCCTGGGCCGAACGCGCGCTGATCGAGATTCTCGCAGCGCGCTGCTTCGATCGCCCGGCCACGCTCGCCGGGGCCTTGCGCGCCGTGCTGCGCGCGCCGCTGCGGCCGGGCGCGTGGCTCGCGAGCCTCACGTGGCGGCGCGTGAGCACCGTCCGCCTCGCCTGGCTCGCCGTGTGGCAACTCGACGGCCTGCGAGGAAGCGCGGCACGCGCACGCGTCCGGATCCTCACGACGCAGGGGCGAGGCGCCTGCGGCTGGACCATGCTGCTCGGGCTAACCGCCACCGGCCTCATCGCCGTGTCCGGTGTGATCGTGACGCTCGCGCTCGTTCCCGGCGGCACGGGCGCAGAGACATTTGCCTGGCTCGACGGCGGTGTGCCGATGCCGCTCCGGGAAGCGCGCACATGGGCGCTCCTCCTCGTCGCGTCGGATGCGCTGTGCGCGCCGTGGGTGCTCGCCGCGCAGTTCGGCTGGTACATCAGCCGGCGCACGGATCTCGAGGCGTGGGACATCGAACTGGTGTTCCGCGCGCTGGCAGGCCGCGTGGCTGCCGCCGGCATCGTCCTGCTCGCGCTGCTCGGGCCCGCCTCCAACGGATTCGCGCAAACGGCCACTTCCGCAACAGCAACAGCAACAGCAACAGCGGCGACGGCGACGGCGACTCCGAGCTTCGACGCGAACGCCACCGCCGACGCGATCCTCGACGCGCCGGAGTTCGGCCGCGAGGAGATCGTGCAGCAGTGGCGCCTGCGGTCGTGGCCGCGCGGCGAGTCCGCGCCGCCCTCGCCGTGGCTCGTCTGGCTGCTCGACCTGATGCCCGCAATCGCCGGCACCTTGCGGTGGGGCATGTGGGTGCTGGCGCTCGGCGTCGTGCTGTGGCTCGTGCGGCTCGCCTTGCGGGGTGCACGCCGCACCGGTGTCGTCGAGGACGACGAGGCCGCTTCTCCGACGTTCGAGGGCGCAGCGGCAGGCATTCGCACGCACGTGCCCGTGGTGAGCGCGGCCCGCGACGCCATCGATCGCGGCCGTCTGATCGACGCGCTCGCGCTCCTCTACCGCGGCGCGATCGGCGTGTACACCGAACGCGGCCTCGTCGACGTCCAGCCCGGCGACACCGAAGGCGACTATCTCCGGCACATCCGGGGCCGGCTGCAGCCCGACGCCGATCGGGCCGTGCGCGACGTCGTGCGCGCGTGGCAGGCCGCCGCCTACGCACGGCGGCTGCCGTCGATCGTCGAGGCGCACGCGATGTGCGAGGCCTACCGGCTGCACGTGGACGGCGGTGACGCATGAAGCGCCGCATCGTCACTGGCCTCATCGCGCTCGTGCTGATTGCGGCTGCCGTGCTGATCGGCCGGCGGTTCGTCGAGCGCGCGCCCGTCACCATCCGCCGCGGCGCGACACTCGAGGTGCGGCGTCAACCACGCCTCGCGTTCGAGCGCCTGCTCGCGGCCGGCAAGGCACAGGTCCGCCACGCCGCGCTCTCGCCCGACAACGAGCACGCGCTGCCGGTTCCGGCCGTCCTGTTCCTCGACGAAGCGACCGTCGATCTGTCGCACGGCCTCGGCGATCTCCTGCTGGACTGGGCGGCGCGCGGCGGCACCCTCGTCGTCTCGCCCAGCCGGGATGACGCCGGCGGTCCCATCTCGACGCGACTCGGCGTGCGTCCGTACGAACCGCGTGACGACGAGACGCAGTCGCAGGGCACGCCACAGTCACAGGGCGATGGCGAATCGTCGTCGCGGCTCACGGTCGGCCTGCCGGGCACGCCCACGCGCTTTGCGATCGCACCGGTCGAAGGCTTTCGCATCGACGCCGCGCCCGCCTGGAGCGCGGGAGACGGCCGCGGCGGCCTCGCCCTCGCGTCGCTCCGGCGCGGTGAAGGACGCATCCTTGTCGTCGCCGGCCTCGCCGACATGTGGCACAACGACCGCATCGGGATCGAGGATCACGCCGCGCTGTTGTGGGCGCTGGCCGCCCAGGCCGGTCCGGGCGCGCCGATCGTGCTGACCGACGCGGCCACCGCCGATCTCACGTGGGGTGCCGTTGCCCGTCGAGGCTGGCCGGTGCTGACGGCGGCCGCGGCGCTCGGCCTGCTGGCCCTGTGGCGCGTCCTGCCGCGGATGGGGCCGGTGCTCGCGCCGGCGGCACCGGCACGGCGTCAACTGCGCGAGCACCTGCACGCGCTCGGCCGCTTCCAGATCACCCAGGGCCGCTATGCCGTGCTCGCCGCCGGGGCGCAGCGCGCGCTCGAGCAGCAGTTGCGACGGCAGCCCTGGCAACGGCGGTCCGACGATGCGGCAGCGCTCACCGCTCGGCCCGCCACGCCCATGCAGTTCCTTTCGACCATCCAGCGTCTCCATGCCCTGTGGCGGCGCCTCCATCGCGCATGACCGACACGCCGCCCGCTCCCGTCCACGACGCAATCCACCGCCTCCGCGGTCATCTCCAGCAGGTGATCGTGGGACAGCACCAGGTGATCGACGAGGTGCTCGCCGCCCTGCTGTGCGAAGGCCACGTCCTCATCGAAGGCGTGCCGGGCCTGGGCAAGACGCTGCTCGCACGCGCGCTCGGTCGCGCCATCGACGGCCGGGTGACGCGCATCCAGTTCACGCCCGATCTCATGCCCGCCGACATCGTCGGGCACGCCGTGCTGGAGCCGGGCACGCAGCGGGTGGTGACGCGCGAGGGCCCGGTGTTTGCCAACATCGTGGTCACCGACGAGATCAACCGCGCGCCGGCCAAGACGCAGGCGGCCCTGCTCGAGGCGATGCAGGAGCGCCAGGTCACGCTGGAAGGCGTGTCGCGGCCGCTGCCGCGTCCGTTCCTCGTGATCGCCACCCAGAACCCGATCGAGCACGAGGGCACCTATCCGCTGCCGGACGCGCAACTCGATCGCTTTCTCTTCCGCATCAGGATGGGCTATCCGTCGCGCGACGAAGAGCAGGTGCTCACGCGAACGGTGACGCGCGGACGATCGGGCGCGGACTTCGATCTCGACGGATTGGCGCCGGTGATGACCGCGGCGGACATCGTTGGATTGCAGCACGCGGCGGCGCAGGTCCTCGTCGAGGACCGCGTGCTCGAATACGCGGTTGCCGTCGCGCGCGCGACGCGCGAGGCGCCGGGCGTGGTGTCGGGAGCCAGCCCGCGCGCCAGCATCGGGCTCGTCCGCGCCGCGCGGGCGCTGGCCCTGATCGACGGGCGCGACTTCGCGACGCCCGACGACGTCAAGCGCGCCGCGCCGGCGGTGCTGCGTCACCGGATCACGTTGTCGGCCGACGCCGAACTCGACGGCCAGGACGTCGACGGCATCGTCGCCGCCGTCCTCGAACTCGTCCCGGCTCCCAGGGACTGACGTGCCGATTCCCGCCCCACTCCTGCTGGTGGTCGTCGGCGCGTGGCTCGCGTTCGGACTCCTCGCCAGCCTCTGGCCGGCCGGGCCTTACGCGTGGATGGTGGCCGGCGGCGGGCTCGCCGTGCTGTCGGGCGTCGATGCCGCAGGCGCGCGCCGGCGGTCGCTGGGACTGGCCGTGGCACGTACGCTGCCGCCGGTGCTCGCGGTGGGCCGACGGCACGCGTACCAGGTGCGCGTGCGGTCCAACCGCCCGGTCGCGCTGACACTGATCGACGTGCTGCCGCTCGGCCGGCCATCGATGCCGGGGCCGTCGCACGTCGTGCTGCCTGCCACCGCCCGGGGCGTCCAGCTCCCGCACGTCGCCGAACCGGTGGTGCGCGGGCGTCACGACGCCGGCACGATCGTCACGCGCGTGGCGGGACCGATGCGGCTGTGGGAGTGGCAGGCGCGGCACGTCCAGCCGGGCGTGTTCCGCGTGTTCCCCGACTTCAGCCAGGCGGGCGGCGGCGCGATCGACGCCGTCGATCTCCGGGTGCCGCCGGTCGGGGCGCGCCGTGCGCCGCGGCGCGGGCACGGTCTCGAGTTCAAGGAACTGCGGGACTACCGCGAGGGCGACGCGCTGCGGCTCGTGGACTGGAAGGCCACCGCGCGTCGTGGCCGTCCGATCACGCGCGAGTACGAGGATCAGCGCGACCAGCAGCTGCTGCTGGTGCTCGACTGCGGCCTCCGGCTTCGCGCCCACGACGGGGCGCTGTCGCATTTCGACCACGTGCTGAACGCCGTCCTCCGCCTCGCCGCCGTGGCGCTGGCCCAGGGTGACGCGGTCGGCTGCGCGACGATGGCGCACGACGATCCGCGCCTGCTGCTGCCGCGCAAGTCGCGGGCCACGCTCCAGCGACTGGTGCAGGGTGTCTACGATCTGCAGCCCGGCCACCGGGTGCCCGATTACCTCGCCGACGCCCGCGTGCTGCACGATCGACTGCGGCGTCGCAGCCTCGTGGTCCTGCTGACGGCGCTGCGGGACGAAGACGAAGACCAGCTGCTCGCGGCGGCGCAGCTGTTGCGGCGCCGCCATCGGGTGACCGTTGCGAGCCTGCGGGAGGCCGTCCTCGACGACCTGCAGGACGACAGCACGGCCTCCGTGGACGAGGCGGCGCGATGGGCCAGCACGCTCGAGTACGTGCAGGCGCGCGAGGGCGTGATCGGCCGGCTGCGCCAGCGTGGCGTGGACGTGCTCGACGTGCCGCCGCGGCGGCTCGCGCAGGCGCTGTCGGACCACTACTGGCGGCTCAAACGTGCAGGGGCGATGTGAGATGACGATCGACAACCCGTTCCGTCCACCCGACGCCGTCCTCGAGACCGCCACGGCCTGGCAGGCCGGCGCGCTGATTCCCGACGGCCGCACGGTGCCCGCCAGCCACGGCTGGCAGTGGGCCCGCGACAGCATGCTCATGGTGGCGGCGACGCCGTTGACGTGGGTGGCCATCACGCTCGTGTTCTTCGTGATCGCCATCGTCATCAGCCTCCTGCCCATCGTCAGCCTGCTCTGGAACGTCGCGCTGCCGATCGTGCTGGGCGGGCTCATGATCGGCTGCCGCGCCGCGGCGCGCGGCGAGTCGCCGGAGGTCCGCCACCTCTTCGCGGGATTCGAAGCCCCGCACATGCAGCCGCTGGCGATGGTCGGCGTGCTCTACCTGGCCGCCACGGTGCTCATGGTGCTGTGTCTCGTGCTGGTGGGCGTGGGGGGCAGCGTCGGCGTGGCGATGCTGGTCGGGCCGGAACAGCTGGAGGCGCAGCCGCTCCTGGTCGGCAGCGGACTCGCGATCCTCGTGCTGGTCGGGATGGGCCTGGGCATGGCGCTGTCGATGACGATCTGGTTCGCACCGGCGCTGGTGGCGCTGCACGCGGTCCAGGCGCTCGACGCGATGCGCATGAGCCTGCGCGCGTCGCTGCGCAACGTGCTGCCCTTTCTCGTGTACGGGCTGGTGCTCCTCGGGTTCATCGTGGCGGCGGCGTGCGCCGGCGGCGGCTTCGCGCTGGCGCTCGGCTACGCCCTCGGCCTGGCATGGCTCGGGGTGCCGCAAGCGTTCATCGGCGCGGCCATCACTGGAGTGCTCGCCGGCCTGGCGCTGGCGCCAAGCGCCTGGTGTGCGATGTATGCCAGCTATCGCGACGTCTTCGTCGGCTGATCCTGTGATCGCCGCGCGCGGCGGTCCCCTCACGCGCATCGACACGGTCCGCGCCGTCGAAACGCCGGAAGGCTGCGTGCTGGTCCTCCGTACCGCCGGGCCGCTCGCACGGGCCCGGGCCTGGCTGCTCGATCTCGGCATCCGTCTCGTGATGTACATCGGGGCGGGTTCGGTGATGGCGCTGCTCGGGTCGGTCGGGTTCGGCCTGTTCCTCGTCTTCGCATTCCTCCTCGAGTGGGGCTATCCCGTGGCCTTCGAGATCTGGCGCGACGGACAGACGCCCGGCAAGCGCATGTGCGGTCTCGCGGTCGTCCACGACGACGGCACACCGGTGGGCGCTTCCGCGTCGGTGATCCGCAACCTGATGCGCGCCGTCGACTTCCTGCCGATCGGTTACGTGACGGGCGCGATCGCGATGCTGGCCGCGGGCAATGGCCGGCGGCTGGGCGATCTCGCGGCGGGAACGCTCGTCGTACACGTCGATCTCGCGACGATGGACACCGGCCGCACCTGGAGCGACGCGCGAAGCGAGGCGCCGCGCGTGCCGCTCTCTGCCGCCGAGCGACGGGCTGTCGTCGACTTCGCCCGGCGGGTGCCGCGACTGTCGCCAGCCCGCGCCCATGAACTCGCCGCCACCGCCGCGCCGTTGATCGGCGAGGCGCGCGACGGGGCGGCCACCGAACGGCTGCTGCGGGTGGCCAACGGCATCCTCGGCGTCGAAGAGACGCCAGACCAGGAACGGACGGCATGACATGACAGGCGTGATGCAGGCAGAGGATGCGGCCGGCCGGCGCGTGCCGGCGGCGCACGGACTGCAGTGGTTGCGTCAGGGACTCGAGCTGTTCGCGGCAACGCCGCTGGTCTGGATCGGCATGGCGCTGCTCTTCCTCGTCGTGGCGATCGTGCTCGGCGTGATCCCGTTTGCCAGCCTGCTGTTCACCGTGGCGGCGCCGATCCTCCTCGGCGGTGTGCTGATCGGCTGCGAGCAGCAGCGGCTCGGCGCCCCGCTCGAGGTGCGGCACCTCTTCAGCGGATTCGAGCCGCCGTTTCTCCAGCCGCTCGCGCTGGTCGGGGCGCTCTACCTGGCGGGGACGGTCGTCGTGTTCATCCCGGCGATGGCCCTCGCGGTGATGGCGATGATGACGACGGCAGCGGTCGGCGTCCTGTCTCCGCGCGCCGGGTTGGGCGCGCTGCTGATGCTGGTCGTCGTGATCGTGTCGATCTTCCTTGCCTCCGTGGTGCTGTCGCTGGCCGTGTGGTTCGCGCCGGCCCTCGTCGTCTTCCGCGGCGATCCGCCGATCGAGGCGCTGAAGATCTCGCTGCGGGCGGCGTGGCGCAACATCGCCGCGTTCCTGCTGTATGCCGTGTCGCTCGCCGGCCTCGGCCTCGTGACGATGGCGCCGATGTTCGCGGCGATCCTGTTGGCCGCGCGCCTGCCGACCGAGTCGGCGCCGCTCGCGATCGTCGCCGTCGGCGGCACCGGGTTGTTCGCGCTGTGCGGCATGCTGGTGATCCTGCCGACGACGTGGGCGGCGATGTACGCGAGCTATCGCGACGTCTTCGAAGAGTGATCAGATAGGGCGGACGGCTCGAACCATCCATCAATCGTGCAGGGACGCCCGGCGCGTCGCCGGCTCGATGACCAGCGAGCCGACCAGCAGGCACATCGCCAGTCCCGCCGCAACGACCGACGGCACGAGCCTGACGTCGGCGGCGGCAATCGCCACGGCGAGCAGCATCACGGCATACAGCGCGTCGATGCCGGTCAGCACCGGCCACAGCCGCCGACGGTCCGACGCGATCGCCTGCGGGTACTGCCGCGCGCTGAACCACAGGTGCAGCCGCAGCGAGGTGGCGATCGCCACCAGGCAGACGAGCGACAGGTGGGCCACCGCCCGCCAGCGCGGCGGCAGCGTCGACACGATCAACCAGCCAGGCCACAGGAGGCCGACGTAGAGAGCCGTGGTGACCGCCTGGTGGACGTCCAGCCAGCGCCGCGGCGCAGCAGCGACGGGCGCGCCGGGCCGTGTCGCGCCGTCGCCGGAGGATGCCGCCGGAGCCGCGAGCGCGCCACCGGTCGCATCCCGCGGTGGCAGCGCGGCGATCGCCTCCGACACGTGGCGCATCGACGCGAACCGATCCTCCGGCCGCCTCGCGAGGCAGCGATGCACGAGCGCCGCGTCTTCGATCGTGAGCTGAGGCGCCAGCGCGGTCAGCGGCGTCGGCTCGTCGCGCAGCATGCGCGCCCACACGGCGGCGATCGGGCCGTCGCCGAACGGCAGGCGGCCGCTCGCGGCCTCGTAGAGCACGAGACCGAAGGCGAACTGATCGGTGAGCGGCGTCGCCGCGCCGCCTTCCAGCTGCTCTGGCGCCATCGCCAGCGGTGTGCCGGTGAGCTGCCCGGGCTGCGTGACGCGCGTCTCGGCGCCGCCGGCCTCGGCCAGCGCGATCCCGAAATCGACGAGGCGCAGGCCATCCGCGCCCATCACGATGTTGCTGGTCTTGACGTCGCGGTGGACCACCGACGACGCATGGGCGGCCGTGAGGGCGTCGGCCAAGGCCGCGGCCACGCCGCGCCAGCGGTCGCGCGGCAGCGGCCCTTCGTCGGCAATCACCTGCTGCAGCGTGGACCCCGCGACGTACTCGGCGACGATCGCCAGCGACGGCCCGATCTCCTCGAGCGCGTGCACCGACACCACGTGCGGATGCCGCAGCAGCGCCGCGGTCCGCGCCTCGCGCTGCAGGCGGGTGCGGGCCCGCGGGTCGCGCGCGAGTGCGGCCGGCAGGAGTTTCAAGGTCACCATGCGGCCGAGACGCGTGTCGACCGCGAGGTAGATGACCCCCATGCCGCCGCGGGCGAGCAGGCGCTCGATGCGGTACGGGCCGACCTGCGCGCCGTCGGCAAGCGGATGCCCACCGCCGGCGTCGAGCAGATCGCGCGGCTGGACGGCAGCGCCGCCTTCGAGAAACGCGTCGTCCCTGTCGGCGTCGAGCAGCGCGAGCACC